>JAURGG010000193.1 GCA_030833905.1 Schleiferiaceae bacterium | reverse complement strand
TGGCGCTTGACCTCGGCGAGGATGCGTAGGCCTTCGTCGAGCCCCGGCCCCATGTAGTAGTCGACCGAGCTGCGGTTGTCCTTCTGAAAGCTGGATTTGTAAATCACTTCGCTCAGCGGAAGGCGCTCGCGCACGCCGGCAAGGTGGTCGGCCACGCGCAGCGCGGTGTCGAGGGATTCAATGACGCAGGGTCCGGAGATTAAAAACATGTAGCAAAGGTCCGATTAAAAATTTTGAAATCCGGTTATACCCGAATCTGTGGTGCGTTGCAAATTTCGAAATCCGGTTATACCCGAATTTTTGAGCGTTGCCCCACGAAACGTGAGCGGTGCCCAACGGTTTTATCCGGTTATAACCGGATTTTACTTTTTCGACCGATGCTTCCGGCGGTTTTGGTGGCCCGATTGAGCCAGTAACCAGTGGCTTAAAACAGTCCGTTCAGCTCAGCGTCAATTTTCTCTATCACTTTGCCGAGGTCCTCGGGCTTGCTGTCGAATTCAAGG
>JAURGG010000192.1 GCA_030833905.1 Schleiferiaceae bacterium | reverse complement strand
CACCATAGTGGGGTCCAATTGGTCCGCCCCAGATACAGTGATTCCTCCAATTTCATAGTCGATACCCGCTTTGATTTCAATTTCTTGTCCCAGTTGGATTTGCGCATTTAGCCATAGAGGTGCTAAAAGAAACACAAGAGCGATTAGGGTTGATTTTGAAAACGGAGCAATCATGCGTTGGTTTTGGTCAATTGTTCGCTGGTCTTTCCCATTCGGCGTTCGCGATTGGCAAATTTAGCGAGTGCAAACTCCAGGTCTTCTCTGGAAAAATCGGGCCAAAGTACGGGCAAGAAGACGAATTCTGCATAACTAATCTGCCAAAGTAGGTAATTCGATATTCTTTGCTCACCAGATGTGCGGATAACCAAATCGGGATCAGGCATGCCAGCAGTGAAAAGGGAATTAGAAAAGGCATGTTCATCGATGCTTTCAATGGATCGCTTTCCTTCCAAGACTTCCTGTGCGAGGTGCTTAGTGGCTTGGAGTATTTCCTGTCGACTTCC
>JAURGG010000191.1 GCA_030833905.1 Schleiferiaceae bacterium | reverse complement strand
CCTATACCCCAACCCTGCGGGCACCTTAGCTACGTTGAAACTTCCTATGGATGGCAGTAAATCCGTGACGGTCCTCAACGCGCTCGGTCAACCTGTACTGAGCCAGCGTACGAGCCAAAAAGAGCTTACCCTCCAAGTAGGTTCGTTGAAGGCCGGTATCTACATGGTCCGCATTCAAAGCGAAGCCGGTCAGCGCACCTTGCGTCTGATCGTTCAGCACTAAGGATTTTCTCTTCTTTCCAAGAAAGCCGGCCTCTTTAGGCCGGCTTTTTTTATGCCCCGCAAAAACGGGATAACCCTCCATCAGGTCAGGTCATCTCTTGGCGAGGAAGTCTCACCCAAAAAACAAAAGCAAGCCATAGGGGCTTGCTTTTTACTTTTTGTTTCTCACCGCATGGATATAGAACATGCCGCGGCAAGAAATAAAAAAAAACCAGCGCTTTCGGCGCTGGTTTTTTGGGTGGAGCGAAAGACGGGATTCGAACCCGCGACCCCGACCTTGG
>JAURGG010000190.1 GCA_030833905.1 Schleiferiaceae bacterium | reverse complement strand
TAACGCAAAGCGGCCAGCTTCATGGCGAAGCGATGGCCATGGCGTTTGGAAAAATTTATACGTTTGGACCCACATTCAGAGCAGAGAAGTCCAAAACGCGTCGCCATTTGACCGAATTTTGGATGATTGAGCCCGAAATGGCGTTTTATGACCTCGAGATGACGATGCAATTGGCAGAAGACATGTTGAGTCGGATTGTATCGGATGCCTTGGCCAACTGCCAAGCAGAGTTACAGATTCTAGAGCGCGACCAACAGCCCTTGAAACGGTCTTTGAGTGATTATCCCCGCGTTAGTTATGACCGCGCCGTCGAAATACTGAAGAGCGATAAAACCGCTCAAATGGTGGCGGACAAAATTGCTGGTCTAGAGAAGGAAGCCGCAGACCTCCAGAACGAGAGCAAAGAAGGCCAAGCAGCTCATGGGCAAGCCAAAAAGTGGGAAAAGAAGAAGATTGATGCTCGCGAAATCGAAATTCAACGCCGTTTAGCCGACATCGAAGAAG
>JAURGG010000189.1 GCA_030833905.1 Schleiferiaceae bacterium | reverse complement strand
CCCAGGAGAACACTTCCGTGTGTTTCCTATCTCCAACTGGACGGAGATGGATGTTTGGCATTACATCCGCCGCGAAAACATCGAACTCCCCGAACTCTACTTTGCCCGCCCTCGGCAGGTCATTTGGCGCAGCAATTCCTGGATTCCTGTGAGCGATTTTATCACCCTTCGCCCCACCGAAGTGCCCCAGGAAAAAATGGTCCGATTCCGCACCTTGGGTGATATCACGATTACTGGGGGACTTGAATCCCAGGCCACCGAATTGGATTATGTCATACGTGAAATTGAAACCTCGCGGCAAACGGAACGCGGCAACCGCGAAGACGACAAGCGCAGCGAGAACGCCATGGAAGAACGTAAAAAAGAAGGCTATTTCTAAGCCCAGTACACAATTATGAACCTACTACGATTTACCACGGCTGGATCCGTCGATGACGGAAAATCTACCCTCATTGGCCGCTTGCTTTTTGACTCCAAAAGTGTCTTCATTGACCAAATGGAAGCCG
>JAURGG010000018.1 GCA_030833905.1 Schleiferiaceae bacterium | reverse complement strand
GGCGGTGACCCAAGATGAGGGCGTCGTCGCCCAGGTGCAGCAGGTACTGCACCGACGCATCACATGTGTCCCACTTCATCCGGAATCTCGTAGAAGGTGGGGTGGCGGTATACTTTGTCGTCTGAAGGCGCGAAGAGCACCTCTTTTTCATCGGGAGCAGATGCTACAATCGCGCTTGAGGGGACGACCCAGATGCTGGTTCCTTCGCTGCGGCGGGTGTACACGTCTCGGGCATTTTTGAGCGCCATCTCGGCATCGGGCGCGTGAAGGCTACCAGAATGCTTGTGCGAAAGTCCGTTTTTGGAACGAACAAAGACTTCCCAGAGGGGCCATTGGTCGGGCGTACTCATGCTGCAGATGCTTTAGCAGTGGGGGCGGTTGCGGCACGGCGCGCAGCCTGCTTGGCCGCATAGGCCGTGGCGGCCTCGCGAACCCACGCGCCCTCGGCGTGGGCCGAACGCCGGGCTTCGAGGCGCTCGGTGTTGCAGGGGCCGTTGCCCGCAACTACGGCAAAAAACTCAGCCCAGTCGATGGGGCCAAAATCGTAGTGGCCGCGCTCTTCGTTCCATTTGAGGTCGGGATCGGGCAGGGTCAAGCCGAGGAATTCGGCCTGGGGCACGGTTTTGTCAATGAACTCCTGACGCAGCTCGTCGTTCGACTTGCGCTTAATGCGCCACGCCATGCTCTGAGCAGAATTGGGGCTTTGGTCGTCGCTTGGGCCAAACATCATCAGTGAAGGCCACCACCAGCGATTGAGGGCGTCTTGGGCCATGGCTTTTTGCTCCTTGGTTCCGCGCGCCAGATGCATCATGATTTCGTAACCCTGACGCTGGTGAAAGCTCTCCTCTTTGCAAATGCGAACCATCGCACGGCTGTAGGGGCCGTACGAAGTGCGGCACAGCATCACTTGGTTCTGAATCGCGGCTCCGTCAACCAGCCAACCCACTGCGCCCATGTCGGCCCAAGTGAGGGTCGGGTAGTTGAAAATGCTCGAATACTTCGCCTTGCCCGTGTGAAGGTCGTTGATCATTTGGTCGCGCGACGTTCCGAGGGTCTCAGCAGACGAGTAGAGGTAGAGGCCGTGGCCAGCTTCATCTTGAACCTTAGCCAGCAAAATGAGCTTGGCGCGGAGCGAGGGAGCACGCGTGATCCAGTTCGCCTCGGGAAGCATACCAACAATCTCAGAGTGAGCATGTTGGCTAATCTGACGCACGAGCGTCTTGCGGTAGGCGTCGGGCATCCAATCCTTGGGCTCCACCTTATTTTCGGCAGAAACGTAGTCGAGGAAGCGGGCTTCCATGTCAATACTTGGGGCCATGGTACGGAATCAAAGGGTTAATTCTGCTGCAAATTACTGCCATTAGAACAAAAAGTCGCTGCCGCTGGTTCGCATTGGACGCCTAGATTTGTACACAACTATGTTTTCCTGGTTTAAAAAATCCCCTTCCCACGCTTCGGCCGAGGGACTGTTGGCCACTAAGGCCGACCAAAAAGGCGCCAAGGCGCAGTTTCAACCCCTGACCGTGCGCGAGGTGCGCCGAGAAACGTCCGACAGCGTGTCAGTCGCGTTTGACGTGCCTTCTGGCGGAAGCTTTCGCTTCATACCCGGCCAGTACCTCACCTTGCGCACCCAAATCGGCGGAACCGAAGTTCGCCGCTCCTATTCGCTGTGTTCCAGCCCCTTGAGTGGCGAGCTCCGCGTGGCCATCAAGCAGGTCGAGGGCGGAATCTTCTCAACTTGGGCCAACACCGAGCTCAAGGCGGGCGACGTCCTCGACGCCATGCCCCCGATGGGCAACTTCATTCTCGAAACCGACCCGAGCGCGCGCCGTCGCTATGTTGGATTCGCGGCCGGATCGGGCATCACCCCGGTGCTGTCCATTCTCAAAACAGCGCTCGAGCGCGAGCCCGAGTCTGAGTTTGTGCTGTTTTACGGAAACCGCAAAACCGCCAGCATCCTCTTTAAGAACGAGCTTGAGGACCTCAAGGACCGCTACCTCGGCCGACTCGAAGTGCACCACGTGCTGAGTCGCGAAGACCAAGGCAGCGACGCCCTTTTTGGGCGACTCGATGCCGACCGCATCCGCTATATATCCGAGCACATCCCCACAGTTACAAAGGCCGACGGATACTACCTCTGCGGCCCTGAGCCCATGATTCACGCGGCCAGCGACGTGCTCAAGGCTGCCGGAGTAGCTCCAGAAAAAATTCACTTTGAGTTGTTTACGGCTGCCGCCGCACCGGCCCCGGCCGCGAAGACCAAGGCTGACAAAGGTTCCGCAGCAGGCGAAGCCTACGTCACCGTCGTGCTCGATGGCGAAGAAACGCACTTCACCCAATCGAATAAAGAATTTGTGCTCGACGCGGCCCTCGATGCCGGAGCCGACGTGCCCTACGCCTGCAAAGGCGCCGTGTGCTGTACCTGCCGCGCGAAGGTCCTCGAAGGCAAGGTCGAAATGGCGATGAATTACTCGCTGACAGATGACGAGGTGGCCGACGGCTACGTGCTCACGTGCCAGGCGATGCCGCGCAGCGAGCGGGTGGTCGTGAGCTACGACGCGTAAGCTAGTTACGAGTAACTAGTTGCTGGTTTTGCGCATCTGAATGTGCGGAATTCCGTCTTCGTCGTAGACGTCTCCCTCGGGCTTAAACCCAAATTCAGTGTAAAACCGAAGGAGGTAGTGCTGGGCGCTGATGACCACATCGTCGCCTGGGAACAGCTGCTGCGCGTGGTGAATGGCGCGGTGCATGAGTTCGCGGCCGAGTCCGGTTCCGCGCAGCGTCGACGCCGTGGCCACCCGGCCAATACTTGGTTCGGCGTACGAGGTTCCGGGCGGAACCACCCGCGCAACCGCCACCACTTCACCCTGCTCGTTCTCGGCCCAGAGGTGGTGCGACACGCGGTCCTTGGTGTCGGGGTCGGCGTACGCGCAGTTCTGCTCGACGACAAAGACGTCGGCCCGCAGCGCGAGGATGCGGTGCAGCGCGTCGGCTGAGAGCTCTGAAAAGGGGGCAAACTGCCACGAAAAGCGTGCGGACATGGTGGGTTCAAGTTCGTACTTTTACTTCAATAATTATTCCGCCATGATGCTCAAGCTCATTCAAGACTTTCCACAGCATATTGCTGATTCACTGAACATTGCCGAAGGTGTAGCCAAGGTTTGGCAGCCCTTACCTCGCCCCGTACAGCACGTGGTGATCACGGGTCTTGGCGGGAGCGGTATCGGCGGAACCATTGCCGCAGACCTCTGCGCGGGCACGGCGACGGTTCCGGTGGTGGTGAATAAGGGCTATTCGCTTCCGAACTGGGTAGGCCCGAACACCCTGGTGGTGGCCTGCAGCTACAGCGGCAATACCGAAGAGACGCTCACGGCCCTTGACCAAGCGGTGTCAGCCGGATGCATGGTTTCGGCCATCACGAGCGGGGGCGAACTGAAGCGTCGCGCCGAGCAGCACGGGTGGAATACCAGCGTGGTTCCGGGCGGAAACCCCCCGCGCTCGATGTTCGGCTATGCCCTGATTCAGATTTTGGCCCACTTGGACTTGGCGGGCGCCGGAGCTCCGGCCCAGTGGCAGAAGCAGGCCGCACAAGCGGTTGCGGACTTGACCGCCCGCCGCGGCGAGCACCTTCGCGAGGCCGAGGCCATTGCCGATACGCTCGAGGGCACCGCCGTAGCCGTGTATGCAGCGAGCGGAATGGCCGGTGTCGCTACCCGCTGGCGCCAGCAGCTCAACGAGAATAGCAAGATGCCGGGTTGGGACGCTGAGGTTCCCGAGATGAACCACAACGAAATGGTCGGTTGGGCCGGCGGAGGCGCCCGCTACAGTGCGGTTTTCTTGCATTCCGCCTTTGATGCGCCGCGCAACCGGATGCGTATGGAGCTCAACGCCCCCGCCATCCGCGCCCATGCAACCCATGTGGCCGAGCTTCACGCCTACGGAGCCTCTCCGCTCGAGCAAGCCCTCGACCTCGTGGCCCTCGGCGACTGGGTGAGCTACGTGCTCAGCGTGCGGAACGCGGTGGACATCATGGACATCAAGGTCATTGACGACCTCAAAGACGCCCTAGGCAAGGCATGAGCCGTCGCCCTGTTCGATTCGCCGACCTCGGAAGCTGTACCTACCAGCGGGCCTGGGACTTCCAAGAGTCCATTTTTACTGAAGTCGTCGAGCGCAAGTCGGCGAACCGCAAACTCCCTGAAGAAGAGCGCGTTGCGACCCACGACACCCTGCTGTTTGTCGAGCACCCGCACGTCTACACCTTGGGCAAAAGTGGCGACTTCGGCAACTTGCTGGCCGACGACGAGCGCCTCAAATCCATTGGAGCCGAGTTCTTCCGCACCAACCGCGGCGGAGACATCACCTACCACGGTCCCGGCCAACTCGTGGGCTACCCCATTCTCGACCTGGACGAGCACTTCACCGACATTCACCGCTACCTGCGCACCCTCGAAGAGGTCATTATTGCCACCCTTGCAGACTATGGCTTGAGCGGCGACCGGAGTCCCGGTGAAACGGGCGTGTGGCTCGACGTCGGAACCCCTTTTGCCCGCAAAATCTGCGCGATGGGCGTGCGCGCTTCGCGCTGGGTGACCATGCACGGCTGGGCCTTCAACCTCAATACCGACTTGCGCTACTTCGAGTACATTATTCCGTGCGGAATCAAGGACAAAGCCGTCACCTCGCTCCAGCGCGAGCTGGGTCGCCCCATCGACGAGGTCGAAGCCAAGGCTCGCGTGGCTGGGCACTTCGCCCGACTTTTTGAGGTCGACATAGTAGAGACCCCGGTCGACCGTTTGCTTGGGGCATAGATTCTCCTAACTTGCACCGTATGAAACGCATTGTGTCTGTGGCCGTGGCCCTTGGGGTCCTGAGCTTACTTGTTTATTTTTCGTGGTACGGATACCTTTTTAAAGGGGTTTACGCGACGTACTTGCAGGGCCGAACAACTTCGGACCCCTTTGACGCAGCCTACTTTACTACCCAAAAGATTCCGGCCGCGTCGCAGCCCCTAGCTTGGCCGGTGGCAATCGACAGCGCGATGCTTCCGAGCGACGCGACCCAATTGCTGCTCGATGCTAGTCAAACGGGCGCACTGCTCGTGTTTGACCGCGACACGTTGCGCTACGAGGCGTACTACAGTGATTTTGATTCGAATTCCAAGGTTAATTCGTTTTCGATGTCCAAGTCCATCGTGACGATGCTCGTGCAGCTTGCTGTTCAAGAGGGCAAGATTCCGAGCTGGGAAGCCAAGGCAAAGAACTACATCCCCGGGCTGCACGGCCCTGGATCCGAGCGGCTTACGCTACGCGACCTGAGTGCGATGCACGCGGACCTGGACTGGACCGAGAACTACTACGATCCGTTCGGACAGACCGCCAAGCTGTACTACGGCGACGACCAAATGGCCTTGATCCTCGAATCTGAGGTGGGCGATTCGGTCGGACTCCGATACGAGTACCAGTCGGCGGCAACGACGCTGCTCAGCGTGTGCCTCGAGAAGGCGGTGGGCGAATCGCTTCCAGCCTATGCGTCGCGCAAACTGTGGGTTCCGCTGGGTGCGGAATCGGACGCGTCATGGCACGTCGACGGCCAGGGCGAAGCCCTTGCATTTTGCTGCTTTAATTCGACGGCGCGCGACTACGCACGACTCGGACATTTGCTGGTGCACCACGGCCGCTGGAACGGGCAGCCGTTGCTCGACAGCGCATGGGTTTCGGTGGCCACTGCCCCAAGTACCGCGAGCTTCTATGGCCAGAGTTTTTGGCTCGGCGAGTCGGCGGACCCCGCTGGTCAGGCTCCGGCACGTCGCTATGTCGCGCTTCGCGGCCACTTGGGTCAGTGGATCATTGCCTTCCCTGAGACGGGACGCGTCGTGGTGCGCCTCGGCCGCACCGAAGGCGAGCGACCCAAGGGATCGTGGGAGCCGGTTCCCTTTCGCTCCCTTGCGGACGAATACGCCTGGAAATGATCGAATTGCACGGGTCGGGCCTCAGTGTAGCGACCGCGGACCGAGCGCTGCTTCGCGGCCTCAGTCTCGACCTCCATCCGGGCCAGTGTGTGGCCCTCGTGGGAGAGTCCGGTTCGGGTAAGTCGCTGACGGCACTGACCCTGATGGGCCTGCTGCCCAAGGGGTTAACGGCGTCTTGGACGACGCTATCAGACGGAATGCCCCGCAAGGCCATGGTTTTTCAAGAGCCAATGTCGGCTCTCAATCCGACGATGCGCATTGGGCGCCAGGTAGCGGAGGCCGCCGAATCCGCATTGGGTCTCAAGCCTGAGGAGGCACGCGAACGCGCACTCGAGGAGCTGCGTCGGGTGCAGGTTCCGCAGCCCGAATCCGCAATGAAGAAGTACCCCCACCAGCTGTCGGGGGGCCAGCGCCAGCGCGTGATGATCGCCATGGCGATGGCCATGGACCCCGAGCTCTTGATTTGCGACGAGCCCACGACGGCCCTTGATCATTCGGTGGCCTTCGAAATCCTCGATTTACTGCGTGATTTGCAGAGGGAGCGTGGAATGGCGATGCTCTTCATCAGCCACGACTGGGAAGCGGTTGCGCACGTCGCCGACCACGTGATCGTGCTCCGGCAGGGCGAGGTGGTGGAGTCGGGTTCGCTCGACGAGGTCATGAACCACCCAAAGCAGCCCTACACTCAGGGGTTGCTGGCGTCGCGTCCGCCCGAGCAGGGCAAGCCGATGCGCTTGCCGACGGTTCAGGATTTTTTGGACGGAATTGCGCCCGAGACGGCCGAGCGTCCGGTTTTTGAGGGCGGAACCGAGATCTTGTCTGTGCGCGGTCTGCGCAAGTCGTTCAAAGGCACGCCCATTCTGCACGGTGTCGATTTTGTGGTTCACGAGGGCGAAACCTTGGGTTTGGTCGGAGCCTCCGGCTCTGGTAAGTCAACGATCGCCCGCTGCCTTGTGGGCCTCGAGCAGCCCGACGGAGGCGAAATCACGTACCGCGGGACACGCATCGATCGGCTTTCACGCGGGCAGCGCCGAGTCTACGCCCGCGAAATCCAGTACATTTTTCAGGATCCCTTCTCGAGCCTCCCGCCCCGCATGAGGGTTGGTGAACTGCTCGAAGAACCCTTGCGCGTGCACAGCCTCTCAGGAGACTCCGCGGGCCGCCAAGCCCGGGTGGCTGAACTGCTTGCGGCCGTGGGCCTCTCGCCAGATTCAGCTCTGAAGTACCCCCACGAATTTTCGGGTGGCCAGCGCCAGCGAATCGGAATCGCTCGCGCCCTCGCCCTCGAACCCAAGTTCCTTATCTGCGATGAGTCCGTCGCCGCCCTTGACGTGAGTGTTCAAGCTCAAGTCCTGAACCTCTTGAACGACCTCAAGGATCGCTTTCGCTTTAGCTACCTGTTCATCAGCCATGACGCGCGGGTGGTGCGCTACATGAGTGATCGGACGGTGGAGTTGGGCGCTTCGCGCTAGGGGCGCTTCGCGGCAGAAAATGTCATTACGTTGATTTCGAGCGATTTCTGAGTTTAGCGCACTAGAAAAAAAGTAAAATCCGGTTAGTTCCGAATGCTTTACGGCGACTGAGGTCGTTACTGGTTGCTTGTTGCTCGTTGAGCCCGATGGCGTACACGAGTAACTAGAAACAAGGAATCAAAAAGTTAACGAGCCAACGAGCCAACCTTGCTAAAGGCTCATTTCAGGAATTTCGCCCTCGACAACCAGGCGGCCGGCGGTTTTTGCGACGATTTCGTCGATGCTGACGCCAGGGGCGCGCTCGCGGAGGATGAATCCGCGTTCAGGATCAATGTCGAGGACGGCGAGGTCGGTGACGACTTTTTTGACGCATCCGACTCCGGTGAGGGGAAGGGTGCACGCGCTCAAGAGCTTGGATTCGCCCTCGCGGTTGCTGTGCTGCATGGCGACGATGATGCGTTCTGCGCTGGCGACGAGGTCCATGGCTCCGCCCATGCCTTTGACCATTCGGCCCGGAATCTTCCAGTTAGCGATGTCGCCGCGGTCGGATACTTCCATGGCTCCGAGGACCGTGAGCTGCACCTTGCGGGCTCGGATCATGCCAAAGGAGGTGGCGCTGTCAAACAGGGAGGCCCCGGGAAGCGCGGTGATGGTTTGCTTTCCGGCGTTGATGAGGTCGGCGTCTTCTTCGCCCTCAAAGGGAAAGGGGCCCATGCCGAGGATTCCGTTTTCGGACTGGAACTCGACGTCGATTCCGTCGGGAATATAGTTGGCGACGAGGGTCGGAATTCCGATGCCCAAATTCACGTACCAGCCGTTGCGCAGCTCTTGGGCGATGCGGCGTGCGATTCCGTTTTTGTCAAGTGCCATGTCGGATGGGTTTAGGCGCGCGGACGGACCGTGCGTTGTTCAATGCGTTTCTCAAAATGACCTCCCTGGAAGATGCGATGGACAAATATGCCCGGCACGTGAATGCTATTGGGGTCGAGGGTGCCGGCGGGAACCAGTTCTTCCACTTCTGCAATTGTGATTCGGCCGGCCATGGCCATCATGGGGTTGAAGTTGCGCGCGGTCCCTTTAAAAATGAGGTTACCTGCCTCGTCGCCCTTCCAGGCCTTAACCAGTGCAAAGTCGGCGTCAAACGCATGCTCCAAAAGGTGGGGCTTGCCGCCAAACATGCGGATTTCTTTGCCTTCGGCGACTTCGGTTCCGAAGCCCGCGGGTGTGTAGAATGCCGGAATTCCCGCGCCCGCCGCCCGGCAGCGCTCGGCGAGGGTTCCCTGCGGAATCAGTTCCACCTCAAGCTCGCCCGACAGCATTTGGCGCTCAAACTCGTCGTTTTCGCCCACGTAGGAGCTAATCATTTTGCGGATTTGACGCGTTTCAAGCAGCAAACCCAAACCGAACCCGTCGACCCCCGCGTTGTTTGAGATGCAGGTAAGGTTGCGGGTTCCGCGCTGGCGAAGCGCCGCGATGAGGTTTTCGGGAATGCCACAGAGGCCAAACCCGCCCACCATGAGGGTCATGCCGTCCTGGATCCCTTCAAGGGCCACGTCGGCATTGGCAACAACTTTGCGAATCATGCCTTAAAGTTAAGGGCGCATCGCACTAGTAACTGGTAACTTGTTGCCGCACCGCGGCTCTAGCTGCGAAGCAGCCCTAGCCCCGAAGGGGCCCCAGCGCGCAGGGCCGAAGGCCCGAAGCGCAAAAAAGCCAACCTCGCTAATTGAATTCCGACCCCTCCTCGCGCGCCTCAGCCTGGTCGCTTAAGAAGTCGCCGCAGTTGAGAGGGATGGTCATTGGGGTGGATGGGGCGTCGAATCCGTCGCGGCGCACCCCGATTTTGGGGTCGGCGTACAGACGGCGCATGTAGAGTGCCCAAATGGGCAGTGAGGTGCTGGCTCCTTGGCCGTAGGCGGTCGATCCAAAGTGGGCAGACCGGTCTTGGCAGCCGGCCCAGACTCCGGTTACGAGGTTCGGAACCATTCCGACAAACCAACCGTCGGAGTTGTTTTGCGTGGTACCCGTTTTACCCGCGATCGGCATGTCAAACGAGTACGGGAAGCCCGTGGCCACACCGTCGGGGTAGCCTCCGCCGGCGTAGCGAAGGCGAGCGCCGGTTCCGCCCTGGGTAACGCCCTGAAGCAGGTTGACCATGGTGTAGGCGACCTCGGGACTGAAGACCTCGCGCGAGGCGGGGCTAAACTCGTCGAGCACGACTCCGTTGGCGTCCTCGATGCGCAGAATGACGATGGGCTCGGTGTACAGGCCTTGGTTGCCGAATGCCGTGTAGGCTCCGACTAGCTCAAAAATGCTGAGGTCGACGGTTCCGAGGGCAATAGAGGGAACCACGGGAATGTCTGAGGTCACACCCAAGTTGCGGGCGAGCTGTACCACCGGAGCCGGTCCGATTTGCTTCATCAGGTACGTGGTCACAGTGTTGACCGAGCCGGCGAGTGCCTGCTTGAGCGTCAGTACACCGCCGTACTTGTCGTCGGAATTGCTGGGGCACCAGGTTTCGGCGAGTCCGTACTGGCCCGCCTCAATGCAGGTTTGAATGTTCGGAACCTGCATGCAGGGCGAGTACTTTTTGTCGGCAATGGCCGCGGCGTACACAAACGGTTTAAACGTTGAACCCACTTGGCGACGGCCTTGGCGGACGGCGTCGTACTTAAAGTGCCTAAAGTCGACTCCGCCAACCCAAGCCTTGATGAACCCGGTCTGCGGCTCGACGCTCAGCAGGCCCGCCTGGTAGATGGACTTCATGTACTTGATGGAGTCCCAAGGGCTGAGCAACGTATCGCGGTCGCCGCCCCAGGCAAAGATTTTCATTTCGACAGGCTTTTTGAAGGCCGCGGTAGCGGCTTCTTCGCTGAGGCCCTCGGAGCGCAGGTTTTGCCAGCGCTGCGTTTGCTTCATGGCCTTGGTCAGGATTTGGTTGGCTCCGGCCACGGAGCTTCCGCCCTGAAAGTAGAAGGGACCCGCGGCGCGGCCCTTGATCTGCTTGAAGAAGGCCTTTTGGAGCTGCGTGAGGTGCTGTTCCATGGCCTCTTCGGCGGCGCGCTGCATGCGGCTGTCGATGGTTGTGTAGATTTTGAGGCCGTCGGTGTAGAGGTTGTACTCGCTTCCGTCGGGCTTTCGGTGCGTCGTGACCCACTCCTTCATGAACTGGCGGATGTGCTCGCGCAGGTAGGGCGCAAGACCCTTGTCGTGGCCTCCAGGGGTAAACTCAAGGGCAATTGGAATCGCTTTCAGTGAATCTGCCGCCTCTTCGGTGAGAAATCCGCTGCGTTCCATTTGGTTGAGCACAGTGTTGCGGCGCTTCAGGGCGGATTCTTCACGGCCGGCGCGCGCAGGGTTGTACAGCCAAGGGTTTTTGCACATGCCCACGAGCATAGCGGATTCTTCGATGGTCAGCTCGTCCGGAGTTTTGCGGAAGTAGACGTTGGCGGCGTTGTGGATTCCGACGCCTTGGTACAGGAAGTCAAACTGGTTGAAGTACATCGCGATGAGCTCGTCCTTGGAGTAGCGCGACTCGAGCTGCATGGCGATGATCCATTCTTTGAGCTTTTGAAAGATGCGACCGAGGCCCCCGGAGGGCTCGTGAAACATTTGCTTTGCGAGCTGCTGCGTGATGGTGGAGCCGCCGCCGTCGCGACCCAATGCGGTCACGGCGCGGGCAAGTGAGCGAAAATCGATTCCGCCGTGGTTGTAAAAGCGCTCGTCTTCGGTTGCAATGAGTGCCTGAACGAGGTGCGGAGGAAGCTCGCTAAAGTCGGCGTGGACGCGGTTTTCGGTAAAAAAGGTTCCGAGCTGGCGGTTGTCTGAAGTGATGATTTCGGTGGCGAGGTAGCTCTTGGGGTTGGCGATTTCTTCGGTCGAAGGAAGGCTGCCAAACAGTCCCGCCCACGTCAGCAAGAGCAAGAGAATCAAAAAGAGCGGGCCGCCCACGACGGCGTACCAGAACCAACGTACCAAGGGACGAAAATCTGGATCAGGAAGTTTGGCCATTAACTTGAGCTTAAGGTGCTTCGCGGTACAATTTTAGGGCCACCGAATGTATGCCATTCAAGGGCTCGTCGCGCATCAGGTGCTGCAGGCGAAATCGGTAGGTGTCGGGCTTCGGAACGCGCAGGCCCTCACTTCGGTAGGGCAGGGTTACGGTTTTTAGGCCCGTGATTCCGTCGCCGATCCACTGGCCCTCGGGGCTGGCGAGCTGGAACTCGGCGGTGTCGTGGTACACGGTTCCGCCCTTATTCAGCACGTCGCGGCCCACATACAGATTGCGGTAGGCGTAGGTTCCGGCGTGCCGAACGTCCACTTCGACGCGGTAGGTCGCGGTGGTGTCGGCGATTTCGACGTCAAAAACGAGCATGGAATCGGCGTACCACGCCTCACCGGGAATGTCGCGAACGACAGCAAATTCCGGACTGGGACTGCACCCTACGCTCGCCGCAGCAAGCAAGGATGTCGTGGCCAAAGTGTGTAGTAAGCGATTCATACGTTTAATACTGCGAAGGTATGCATCTTTGTGAGGTGGGACGAGGAAGCACTCTACAGATCACGGCGGCCGTGTGGCTCGCTTCGTGGGCCGCGCTGGCGCAGACGCCGGTCGCCGAGTGGCAGTACCACGCCCCCTTTCGCACGACCCAACGGGTGGCTGTGATGCAGGACCGCGTGCTGGCGCTTTCGGAGTTCGGAATCACGAGTTTGGAGTGGCCCGACCGCGTCCTTTCTGGCCACAGCAGCGTAGAGGGTCTGAGCGGCGTGGGCCTCTCGGGCCTGGCGGCGAGCCCCGACGGCAGTTTTGCCTTGCTTGGCTACCGCGACGGACGCATCGACCGGTGGACGCCAAACGACGTGCGGACGCTCGACGACATTCCCCGCAGCGGGCAGTTTCAGGGCTACACCGAGGTGCTCGAGTTTGCCTTTGCGAGCGCCGACCGCGTGTTTGCGGCGACCGCGTTTGGGGTGGTTGAGCTCGACCTGTCGTTAAATGCCGTTCGCGGAACCTACCGGATGCGCACCAACAGTGACCCCACCTACGTGGCTTCGGTGGCTGTTTTGGGCGACAGCATTTTTGCCGCGACGGAACTCGGACTGCGCTCGGCATCTCTTCAGGACCCCCTTTATCTGCCGTCTGTGTGGCAGGCGCGCGGACGCTTTTCAGACTCTGTCCTAACCTCGTTGGCTGCTTCGCATGGAGAGTTGGCCGCCGTTTCAGCTGGCAAGGCCTACCGGCGCACTGCAGGCGGATGGTCGGCCCTCGCAACGCCATCTGATGGCCAAGTGGCCCAGCGCATATGCCCGTGTGCAGGCCGATGGGGTGTCGTTCGCTCGTTTGACGTGCAGCTGTTTAACCCTGCAGGCCAAATCCAGTCGGTGCTTTCGGCCGGGCTTTCGGGCAACGCCGGATTTCTGCCCCGCGACCTCGCCTGCGGATTTGACGGTCAAGACGGCAAGCCGGTTCGATGGGTTGCCAACCCGTCCCGTGGAATTAGCTTCTTTGACAACGCCAGCTACGCACAGCACCGCAGTCTGAACGGGCCAGCTGGCCCCGAAGCCTTTGACGTGCGCTGGGACGCCCTTCGAGGAACCACCGTCATCACCGGAGCCGTCGAAGGCCCGTGGACCCCGCTCTACCTCAACGGGGGACTGTACCGCCAGGCCCGCCCGGGTGCCGCATGGCGCAGCGCATCTGATTTTGACGGGGCCAAAGACATTCTCGAAGTCCTCACCGATCCGGCGGACTCGACCCACTGGTTTGCGGCCTCTTGGGGCGGAGGTGTACTCGAATTCCGCGCCAATACCCTCTACCGCCGCTGGACAGTTAGCAATTCGTCGCTGCGAGCGGCCAACGGGGCTGGACCCAACGACGTCCGCTGCGGCGGACTCGCCTGGGGCGACGACGGCGCACTTTGGGTGACCAACAGCTTATCTGACGTTCCGCTGCACCGCTACGATCCGAGTTCCGAAACCTGGCAAGGCTACGCGGTGGGCGCGCTCAATGGGCAGGCGGTACGGCGCATTACCAAGGCCGAGAACGGCGACTTTTGGGTCCAGACGCGGACGGCCGGCATTGTGACCGTTCGGGTGGTGGGCGGCGCAGCTTCCGCCCGAAGTTTGAATGCCGGAACCGGCAACGGCAACCTCCCCAGCTCCAGCATCGGGGCCTTTAGCTTTGACCGCGACGGCGAACTTTGGGTCGGAACCGCCAATGGTCTCGCCGTGCTCTACACGCCGCAAAACGCGTTTACAGGCGGCAACTTTGAATCCCAGCAGCTCCTTGTCGAGGCCGACGGACGCGTTCAGGCGGTCCTCGCCGGCCAGGACATCACGGCTATTGCGGTCGACGGCGGCAACCGAAAGTGGGTCGGGACGGCGACGGCGGGCCTGTTTGTGCTTTCGCCCGACGGGCTAACCCAGTTGGCGCACTACCGCTCAGACAACAGTCCACTGCCGGGTAACCGAATTACTGGCCTGGCTCTTGACGTCGACCAGGGGTATGCGTACATCGCCACCGACTTCGGGCTGTTTTCGCTGCGTTCGGCTTCGGTGGAGCCCAGCGACCGCTTTCAGGGCGCACTGGTGTTTCCGAATCCCTACCGACCTGAATTTCGCGGAATCTGGACCGTGACCGGGCTCGTCGACCAGTCCTACGTGAAGGTGACGACGGCGGACGGACGCCGGGTGGCTGAGGGCTATGCCTCGGGTGGCCAGTTTGTGTGGGACACGATGGACAGCGCAGGCAATCCGGTTCCGAGCGGCCTGTACCAATTCTGGATTAACAATCCCTTCGGAACCCAGACCACCGTGGTCCAAGGGCTTTTGGTGCGTCCGTGACCGCCCTAAGCACCCCACACGCCCACCAAGCCTTGGTGCTTGGCCGCACTCCCCAAGGGGAGCGCGCTGCGGTTCTTCGCCTGTGGCTTCGCACCGAGGGAACGTGGTCGGCCTACATTCCGAGTTTGCGTTCCGCCGCAGGGGGATTTCGGCCCGCCATGGCGCAGCCGCTGGCGAGTTTAGAATTGGTTCCGGCCCGCGGACGCGGATCGCTAGGTCGCATCCAAGAGGCCCGGCTCAATCCGCCCTGGCGCCGTCTGCACGACGAGCCGCAGCTTCAGATGCTGGTCATGTATACTTCTGAGTTGCTGCGGGCCGTTGTGTACGAGGGCAGTGCCAACGCGGCCTTTTTTGACGATGTTCACGAGCTTTTGGCCCGATGGGATTGCGGAGAGTCCGTGGCCTACGGGGCACTCGAGGTGACCCTGTTGGTGTGCCGCCACCTCGGCTTTGAGCTCGAGGCACCCGAGTCACCCGCCACCGAGGGTATTTGGCCGTTTTTCCCTGCAGAAGGGGCATGGGCCCCGATCGGATCCTTCGCCAGTTCTGCGCTTCCCCCCGGACCCTCACAAGCCTTGGCGCGCGCCGTCTCAGGCACACAGCTTGACCGGGCCGAGCGCAACGACGCCCTCGACGCCCTACTAGCCTACCTTGAATCCCAGCACACGGGATGGGGCCGCCTCAAGTCGGTAGAAATTCTGAGGAGTTTGTAGTTGGCTAACAGCCAACGGTTTCTGGTTTCTTGTTTCCTGTTATTGGCTACTAGTTGCAAGCGACAAGAAACAAGCAACTGTAAACGTGGCGAAGCCACAAGAAGCTAGAAACGTGGCGCCAGCCACCGGCTATTCCCACACCACCGACGCGGTGATGAGGTCGAGCTCCATGCGAAGGCGGTTTTTGCTGGTGCCTGGGGCAAAGAGCAGGGCATCGGCGGTTCCGATGCTGCCGTCGTTCAAAAAGCTGCGGACGCTGACAAAGGGTCCGCCGCCGTAGCCGCCCACAGTCTTGAAGAGCCCTTTGGTGGACAGACGTCGAACTCCGTGGGCGTCGTCAAATTCTTGGACCGGAGGCAGCAGCATCTCGGTCGTCAGGTGGCTCTTGTCTTGCGGTCCCTCGAAGTACTGGCGCAGAAGCGCGTTGCGGTCGGTGATCACGTCGGCTTCAGGGGTCGGGGAATCGCTGTCCGGCGTGTGCGTAAGCATCAGGTACTGGGTGCTCTTTTTAGTTTCGAGCCGAAGGACCACCAAGTCGGGCTTGCTCAAGGTGACCACAAAGCCTTCGGGAAGGGTCATGGATTTGATTCCGAGGGCTTTAACCTCTTTAGGTAGTGGGCTTTGCGCGTTGTTGCGCATCCGTGCTGCAAGCACTGAGGCATCGTGCTCGCGGTAGAGGGCGCTGGCCTTGGCTAACGCCTGGGGAAGCATGGCCCGCAGGGCTTCGGCCGTCGGAGCGACTACTTGAATCGCGATTTGTGGCCGGGCGTACACATTGTGGACCACCAGCATTGCGCTCGAGTCCGGAATCACCGCGAGGTTGAGCAAGCTTTTACCGCGGCGCAGCAGGTCATTGACCTTTTGGGGCGCGGCGTGAATGATTGAGAAGGTTGGTTCGGACTGCGGAAGCGCAGGCGCTGGCTTGCCCAACTCGGTGGCTACGGCGAGTCCGGCAAACGACTCCCACAGGTCCTGCGGGCAGATGACGGTGAGGTCGTTGTGCGACCCGTTGCTGGGCGGAAGCGTACGCTCTCGCTTGACCGGATCAGCCCCGTCAGGGCCGCAGCTCGCGACGCCAAGGCTTAGAATGACGACCGCGAGCCATTTCATTTTTTCACAATGAGGCGCTGGCCAATTTGAATCGTGGTTCCGCGCAGGCCGTTCCACTTTTGGATGTCGCTCACGCGAACCCCGTACTTACGGGCAATGGCGCTGAGGGTTTCGCCGGATCGCACCGTGTGGCGCTTTGTGCTACCGCTCGAATTCGATTGAGCTGCCGTGGCAGTTTGTTCGGGGATTTCAGGGCGCGTACGAGCCTTGCTGGTCGCCATGTATGCGGAATCGGCGCACTCTTGAAAGCTTGCCACGGCGGCGCGGGGCAGCACGAGGGGGTACATTTTTCCATCGCGCGGAGCCGGAACCACGTGCAGCTTGTACATCGGATTCAAAACTTTGAGCAGCGTGGTGTCGACACTGAATTCGGCGGCGGCGACGTTGAGGTCGAGCGTCGCGGTAACGTTCACTGTGTCGACGTCAAAAAAGGTCGCGGGCGGCAGGTCGGGCTTGATTCCGTGCAAACCGCCATAGGCGAGGGCATAGTTTGCGGCTATGAAGTTGGGCACGTACATCCGCGTTTCGCGGGGCAGGTACGGGCGGATCTCCCAGTAGTTGGTCTTTCCACCTGAAGCGCGGATGGCTTTTGAAACGTTTCCGGGTCCCGCGTTGTAGGCGGCGAGGGCAAGTTCCCAGTTGCCAAACATTTCATAAAGGCGCTTGAGGTAGCGGCATGCGGCGTCGGTGGACTTCACAGGGTCAGATCGTTCGTCGACGTAGCTACCGATCTCAAGGCCCTGAAGTTTTCCGGTGGCGTACATGAACTGCCACAGACCCTTAGCTCCGGCAGGACTCGTCGCCAAGGGATTGAGTGCCGACTCAATCATGGGCAGCGCCCGAAGCTCCAACGGAAGGTTGTAGCGGTCGAGCCCGGCCTCAAAAATGGGAAAGTAGTAGCGACCACGACCCATCACTCGGGCAACGAGGTCTTTTTTGCGCACGACGTACATGGCAACGGCATTGCGCACGTCGGGGGTGTAGCGCAAGTCCATAGGCGACCGCTTGTCGAGCACCGCGAGGCGCTGCTTGAGCACCTCGTCGCTCACCGAAAGCGAGGCTCCCGCAAGGCTGTCGACCGGACCCTTGAATTGACTCACCCAGTTGCGCTGGCTGCTGCTCAGCGCCCACTTAGCGTACATCGTGTCAACTTTGGTCGCAAGGCCAAATCGAGCAGTGGTATCGCCGCCTGACGAAGGCAAAGCCAACGAACCAACGCTGACCACCAAGGCAATGGCGAAAATTAACGGGCGAAAAATCATGCGCTCAAGTATGCGGCTGCGGCAAATAAAGTGGGTTCGTCGAACGCCTTTGCAGTCAGGTGCAGTCCCATCGGGAGCCCGTTGGAGTGCGTACCCATGGGCAAGCTTAGCGCGGGAAGTCCGGCAATGGGAGCCTGGACCGTAAAGATGTCTTCGAGGTACATAACGGTGGGATCGCTGGTTTCGCGTCCCAATTCAAAGGCGGTGTGCGGCGTCGTGGGGCTGATGAGCAGGTCCACTTTGCTGAGGTCCGCGTTGGTCGCGTCCTGAACGGCCCGCCGCGCCTTTTGGGCTTGGCCGTAGTAGGCGTCAAAGTATCCGCTGCGAAGCACAAAGGTTCCGAGCAAAATGCGGCGCTGCACTTCGGTTCCGAAGCCCTCAGAACGCGTGCGTTTGTAGAGCTCGTCGAGCGTTTGGGCGCCTTCGGCACGGAATCCATAGCGCACCCCATCAAAGCGCGCAAGGTTGGCGCTGGCCTCGGCGGTGGTGAGGATGTAGTAAATCGGAACCAGCGCGTCCAAGTAGTCAAAGCGAAGCGCCTCGACGCGGTGTCCCGCGGCCTTGAGCGCGTCCATGCGGGCCATAAATGCGGCGCGCAGTTCGGAATCCAACGCGGGGTTGTCGAGCACCTCTTGGTAGTAGCCAAAACTGAGCGTTTTGGGGTCGCGCCCGGACTTCATCATGGGCGGAACCGGTCGCTCGCTGCATGTGCTGTCGTAGGCGTCGGCGCCTGAAATCACCTCGGTGATTCGCGCTAAATCGCTGGCGCTGCGCGTGAACGGCCCAATTTGGTCGAACGAAGAGGCGTAGGCAATCAGGCCGTAGCGCGAAACACGTCCGTAGGTGGGCTTGGCTCCGTAAATACCGCAAAACGCGGCGGGCTGGCGAATCGAGCCCCCGGTGTCGCTGCCGAGGGCGGCGTGCACCCATCCGGCGGCTACGGCGGCGGCGGAACCTCCCGACGAACCTCCCGGCGTTCGGCTGGGATCGAGCGGGTTGCGGACCGGTCCGTAGACCGAGGTTTCGTTGGACGAGCCCATCGCAAACTCGTCGCAGCTGGCGCGACCAATGATGATCGCCCCGGCGTCGAGCAAGCGCTGTACGGCGGTCGCGGTGTACGGGCTCACAAAGCCCGAAAGGATTTTGGAACTTGCTCCCGCGGAGTGTCCTGCGTAGACCATGTTGTCTTTGATGACCATGGTGACGCCGTCGAGGGCGCGGCGGTCGCCTTGGGCACGGCGCACATCTATTGCCGCAGCTTGGGCACGGGCAGAGGCTTCAAAGATCTCTGCGAGCGCATTCAATGAAGGGTTTTCTTTGGCGGCACGGCGCAGCGATTCTTCAGCCAGCGACACACAGGTCACTTGGCCGGAATCTAATGCCCGGTGCAGGTCTTCGATCCGATCGAAGGTCATGACAGTTTCTTGCTGTCGTCCTTTGAGTTGTCGTCCTCGTCTTCGCGCATGGCCTTCTTGAACTCCTTGACGCCACCGCCCAATCCCTTCATAAGCTCGGGAATTTTGCGGCCGCCAAACAAGAGCACAACCAAAGCCACGATCAAGACGATTTGCCATGGGCCTACCATGCCCAGAAATACGCTTAGTGCCATAGTTTACCTAGATAAAGGGTAAAGGTACAACGTGGTCGCGCCCTACTTGAGCTTTTCGGCCAAGGCGCGCAGCGTTTTTTTCGGAGACGCGTTCTCGTAAAGGACTTTGTATACGGCTAGGGCAATCGGCATTTTTACTTCCTTCTCGCGCTTTACTTCGCGGATGAGCTTTGCGGCGTAGTAGCCTTCAGCAATCATACTCATTTCAGCCCTTGCTGCCGACAGGCTGTAGCCTTTGCCCAAGAGCAGTCCGAGGCGCCGATTTCGGCTGAACGGTGAGTACATCGTGACAAAGAGGTCGCCCGAGTACTCGGTCTGAATGATTTGCCGCTTGATGGGGTGAACTGCGTTAATTACGCGCTTCATTTCGCGCAATGCGTTGCTCACCAACACGGCTTGAAAGTTGTCGCCGTACCCGAGGCCTTGGGCCAAACCCGCCGCAATGGCATAGATGTTTTTCAGGACGGCGGCGTACTCGGTTCCGTAGATGTCGGCGGTGCAGCGAACCTTTACGTACGAGCCACGAAGCTTGTCGGCCACGGCACTCGAAAGCTTTTCGTTTTCGCTAGCGACCGTGAGGTACGAAAGGCGCTCCAATGCAATTTCTTCGGCGTGGCAGGGGCCGACAATGGCTCCGAACCGGCTGTAGTCAAGGCCAATGTTGTCGTGCAGGTATTCGCCGATGATTTGGTGCGAGCCGGGCTCAATGCCTTTGACGGCCGAGATCACCCACTTTTGGGGCAGCAGTTCGCGCAGCGGCTCAATGGCTTCGGCCAAAAACGCCGAGGGCACTGCGAGCACAAGGATTTCAGCTTGCGAGGCCACGCTCATCAGGTCGTGGTCGACGTAGATTTTGTCGGTTTCGAGGGCGACATCCGACAAATAGTGCGGATTGTGGTGGTGCTGCCGAATGTGCGCGGCAACCTCTTCGCGCCGAACCCACCAACCCACGTAGTCTTCATTCTGCGTGAGCATTTTGACGATCGCGGTGGCCCAGGATCCGCCCCCGAGGACCGCGATTTTTGGATTTTTACCCATTAGTTTTCGTCGGTGATGTGCGCAGACAGGGGGCCGGACTGCCCGAGAACGTAGATGAACTGCTGGACGCGGTCCACCACCTGGGCGATGCCGTTGAGGTCCAGCTTGTCGACGTCGTCGCTCGGCGCGTGGTAGTCGTCGTGCAGGCCAGTAAAGAAGAACACCGACGGAACCCCCGCCCGAATGAACGAAGCGTGGTCCGAACGAGCGAAAATTTCACTGCGCAGATCCCAGTAAAAGGCCTCTTGGGTGGGGATGCTTTGAAGTATTTCTTTGAACTCGACGGCCGTTTCGGCTCCGTAAACCCGCAGGCTGTCGGAACGGTTCAGGCGGCCCACCATGTCCAGGTTGATCATGGCCTTGACCTTGCCCAGCCCTTCGGGCATCGAGGCGACCATGGCGCGCGAACCAAGGAGTCCGCTCTCTTCGCCCGTAAAGAGCACAAAGGCGAGGTTGACCTGCTCCAGTCCGGGGGTCTTGGCAAAGTGCGTGGCGAGGGAGAGGACCGCAGAGGTTCCGCTGGCGTTGTCGTCGGCACCGTTGTGCACTTGGCCAGCGAGTTCAGGGGTGCGCGAGCCCCACTCACCCCATCCGACGTGGTCGTAGTGGGCGCCAATGATCAATGTTTCGGGGGAGCCGCGGTTGATAAAGGCTCCGACGTTGGGTGCCTTGATCGATTCAGGGATGACCATGACGCCGACTTGGCCGATGGCGGATTTTTTGGCTCGTGCCTGGAGGTTTTTGCAGGCTGCGGGGTCGTATACGTTGACCACGGGCATTCCGACGGGGCGCATGCGGCGAAGCAGGTCCAAAGACGGCTTGCCGTTCACGGGCTGAAGCAGGATGATGGCCTGCGCTCCGTGGGCGCGGGCGGCGCGAATGCGCTCAGTAAGCGAGGCGGCTTTACCCCATTTTTTGGCCTTTTTGGCGGGAACGTCCGCGATCATTACCGCGATGCTTCCCTTTTTGGCCTTGGCGACCTCGGCAGGGCTGCCGTAGCCCATCCAGGTTAGGGTTCCGCTCACTTCTCGGTTGTCCGAAAGGATGTGCGGCCAGTATTGGGTGCGCAGGGCGAGCGGTACTCCGCCGACGCTCAGCACGTTGCCGGCCTCGGGTAAGATGCCTTTGACCGGAATATCGACGTCCATGGTGAATTCACCGCCAAAGAGGCCTTGGAGCTGAAGCTCTTCGAAGTGCGACTGAATGTACTTGGCGGCGCGGTAGCCTTCGTCGGTTCCGGGCAAGCGGCCGCCGAGTTCGTCGCTGGCCAAGAAGTTCAAGTCTTCAGAGAGGGCACGTTCGAGTTCGGGAAGTTCCGTTCGGTGAATTTGCCCGAAGGCAGGAAGGGCCGCGAGGGCCGCAAAAGCAAATAATGAACGCATAACCAAGTGTTTAGGCGGGCCACCAGTCAGGGCGGCGGCTCGCAAAGTACCAAAAGACTACGCCGACGGTGACGTATGCGTCGGCCAAGTTAAATATGGGCCGGAAGAACTGAAAGTAGTCACCGCCCCAAATCGGCAGCCAGTCGGGCAGGTAGCCCGCCCACAGCGGGAAGTAGAGCATGTCGACGACGTTTCCGAGCAGAGGAGCGGCATAGCCGTTGCCCCACTGGGCTACTCCGTCGTAGGCCATCCAGAACTCGTATTCGGGCGACCACACAAGACCGCGGTCAAAGACAAGCCCGTAGAACAAGCTGTCGAGGACGTTACCAAGGGCTCCGGCAAAAATGAGTGCGAGGGTGGTCAGCACAAACGGATGCGCTCCGCGGCGGGCCAAGCGAATGGCATACCACACGATGCCCCCTATGGCGGTGATGCGAAAGAGGCTGAGGATGACCTTACCGGTCGCGCCACCCCAATTCAGGCCAAAGGCCATTCCGGGATTTTCGGTAAAATGCAGGTGAAACCAGGACGTCAGTTTGACCGCGTCGCCCAGCGCAAACTGGGTTTTAATGGCGATTTTAAGTGCTTGATCTGCGAAAATCAGCACCAGCGCGAGAATGAGAGGGTTGCGCAGGCGGTTCAACGCTTGCTCATCTTGCCCTCCATGCTGGTGGTCGCGTGCGGAACCAGCTTCAAACGACCCTTTTCAATGAGCTTGCCGGTTACGCGGCAGACTCCGTAGGTCTTGTTGCTGATGCGCACGAGCGCCGCCTTGAGGTCGCGCAAGAACTTCTCTTGGCGCGCCGCGAGCATGGCGTTGGCTTCTTTGCTCATTGTTTCAGAGCCCTCTTCAAAACTCTTGAACATCGGAGCCGTGTCTTCGGTACCGTTGTCCATGTTGTTGGTAAACTGCTCCTTAAGAATGCGCAGGTCTTCTTCAGCTTTGTCAATCTTGGATTGAATGAGCTGGCGAAACTCTTCGAGTTCAGCGTCGGAAAAGCGAATAGTAGGTTCCATAAGAGGCCCGAATTTAGTCAATCTGAACTCCTATGCAAGACATCTACGCTTTTTTTAACGAAAGCGTTACCGCAAAGCCCTCGAGGTCGGTCTCGGTCGCATGCGCGTCACTTGGCGCGGAACCTTGCCCCCACTGGGCTACAAGCGTTTCAGCCGCTACGTAGTCTCGGTGCGCGGCCACGGCGTCGAGGGCCTCTTGGGCACCCGAAATCCAGAGCTCAATGCGGTCGGTGATGTCCAATCCGCTGTCTTTGCGCAAGTTTTGAATGCGGTTGACGGCCTCGCGCGCCAAACCTTCGGCGAGCAGCTCGGGGCTGAGCTGAAGGTCGACGGCCAAAAGGGTTCCGCGCTCGCTGGCCACCGCCATGCCCGGAATGTCGTCGGTTACCACCATCACGTCGCCGGGATCCACCGTGTAGGGGCCGTCAGAGAGTTCGAGTTGAAGCTGGCCGTCGGCCTCGAGGCTGCGCAGCTGGGCGTCGGTCAAGGCCGAAAGCGCGGCCGAAACCGTCTTCATGCGCGGACCCACCTTCGGCCCGAGGGCCTTGAAGTCGGGCTTGGCGCGCTGTACAAATAGTCCTGAATTGGGCTCTACGCGTTCGAGCGTTTTTACGTTCACCTCGCTGAGCAGCAACTCTTCAATAGCGTCCAGGTCGGCGTGCTGCGTCGGGTTGAGCACCGGAACCACAATGCGCGGCAGCGGCTGGCGCACCCGAACGCGCTCCTTTTTGCGGACGCTGAGCACCAAGCTCGTCATGCGCTGGGCCAGGTCCATGCGGCGCTCGAGGTCGGTGTCGATGCGTGCGGGGTCGGCCTCAGGGAAGCGGCTCCAATGCACCGAAGCGCCCGGCCCGTTGAGGTCGCGGTAGAGCTGCTCGGCGTAGAACGGCGCCAGCGGAGCCATCAAGCGCGCCACCGTATCCAAGCACTCGTGCAGGGTTTGAAAGGCCGACAGCTTGTCGTCTCCCATGGCGCCCTTCCAGAATCGGCGCCGGCTGAGGCGCACGTACCAGTTGCTCAGTTCGTCGACCACAAAGTCGGCCACGGGCCTGAAGGCGCGGGTGGGCTCGTAGGCCTCCATGGCCTCGGTGGCTTCAGCCACCACGCTGTGCAGGCGGCTCAAAATCCAGCGGTCCAGCTCGGCGCGGTCGCGGTGCGGAACCTGCGGTGCATTCGGATCGAATCCGTCGACGTTGGCGTAGAGCGCAAAAAACCCGTAGGTGTTGTGAAGGGTTCCGAAGAACTTGCGCTGCACCTCGGTCACGCCGTCGGGATCAAACTTGAGGTTGTCCCAGGGCTGGGCGTTGGTGAGCATGTACCAGCGCAGGGCGTCGCTGCCGTACTTCGCCATCGCCTCAAAGGGGTCGATGGAGTTGCCCAAGCGCTTGGACATCTTTTGGCCGTTCTTGTCGAGCACCAATCCGTTCGAAACCACGGTTTTGTAGGCCACCGAGTCAAACACCATCCCGGCGATCGCGTGCAGGGTGAAGAACCAGCCTCGGGTTTGGTCGACGCCTTCGGCGATGAAGTCCGCGGGGAAGGCGGTACGGCCGTCAATCGCGTCCTTGTGTTCAAACGGGTAGTGCACCTGGGCGTAGGGCATGGCTCCGGAATCAAACCACACGTCGATGAGGTCCTTCTCGCGGTAGAGCGGCTGTCCGCTAGCGCCGGTCAAAATCCATTCGTCCACAAACGGGCGGTGCAGGTCGACCCCGGCGTAGTTGGCGTCCGACATGTCGCCGGGCGTAAAGTCGCCAAGTGGGTTGCTTGCCATGTGGCCCGCGGCCACGCTGCGTTCGAGTTCGGCACGCAGCTGTTCGAGTGAACTGATGCACACCTCTTCGCGGCCGTCTTCGCTGCGCCAAATAGGCAGCGGAATGCCCCAGTAGCGGCTGCGGCTCAGGTTCCAGTCGTTGAGGTTTTCGAGCCAGTTGCCAAAGCGGCCGGTTCCGGTGC
>JAURGG010000188.1 GCA_030833905.1 Schleiferiaceae bacterium | reverse complement strand
CCCGGCCAAGATGCACGCCAGCATCTAATGCCCTGCTCCCTAAGGGATTATGAACTTGCGCAACAAGGTGAGATCCCCGACCGTTGGTGGAAGGCCGTGCACAAATCGCTTTGAGCCAAGAGGAAATGCGATATAGTTTTTTGCAAATCCACCAAAGGATGGAGGATTATTTCTATTTTTAGGCCTCAAACTGCCCTGCATGAATCTACGTTTTTTCCTTTCATCTGTCCTCCTCACTGGTCTTTCTAGTGTGGCTTTGGCTCAGCAGGACGTTCAGTTCACGCAGTACTACCACAATACCATTGGCTTTAACCCTGGCGTAGCGGGCAGCAATGATGCCATCTGCCTGAACATTGGGCATCGTTCTCAATGGGTAGGTTTTGACAATGCCCCGACCACGCAGAATATCAATGCGGACATTCCCTTGAGCATCCTGCACGGCGGGCTCTTGGTCAACATTGTAAACGATCAAATAGGCTTCTTCCAAGATATCTCTGCCGCCATCG
>JAURGG010000187.1 GCA_030833905.1 Schleiferiaceae bacterium | reverse complement strand
CGTCGAGTTCCCCTTCTGGGACGACTACAAAGACCTGATTAAGAGCGACATCGCCGACATCAAAAACATCGGCGGCGCCGAAGCGGGCATGATCACCGCGGGCAAGTTCCTGGAGTACTTCATCGACTACCCCTACGTGCACCTCGACATCGCCGGGCCGGCCTTCTTGGACCGCGCCATTACCTACTACGGCAAGGGCGGAACGGGCGTCGGCGTGCGCCTACTTACCCACTTCTTGGCGGAACAATCCAAGGCATAATGAGCCTGCGCGTCGGCATCACCCTCGGAGACCCCAACGGCATCGGACCCGAAGTGGTCCTCAAGGCCCTGGGAATGCCGGGGCTGCCCGCCGACGTCGAGTGGATTTGGTTCGCGGACCCTGCCCTGGTCGCCGCCCAAGCCGCGTCCCTTGGGCTCGCAGTGCCTCCAGTCGCCCTGGAATGGCCCTTGGCCCCCGTCGAATGGTCCTTCGGGGCGGGCACGGCCGCGTCGGGCCAGGCCGCGCTCG
>JAURGG010000186.1 GCA_030833905.1 Schleiferiaceae bacterium | reverse complement strand
GCCTTAGCGAAGATGGGCGCAAATCCTTGGAGGACGACATCCAAAAAATTGTCGATCAGTACATTGCTTCCGTGGATGCCAAAGTGGCAACCAAAGAAGAAGAAATCATGAAGGTATAAACCCCCATGAAGAGCCTGCAGGAGGAAATTCAGCAACGCAAATGGCAGAACGACCAGCAGCTCGCCTTGGTAAATGTCCTATTCACCTACCATTGGCTCAAGGAACGCATGTCCGATGCCCTAAAGCCTTATAAAATCACGATGCAGCAGTACAATGTGCTGCGCATTCTCCGCGGGTCGCACCCTGAAGGGATGGCGGCGGCCCGGATACGTGAACGCCTGTTGGACAAAACCAGCGATGTTTCGCGCCTGTTGGACCGCCTTGAAAAGTTAAATTTCGTGGAGCGCCAGAACTCCCCGGAAGACAAACGGGTCACCGAAATATTTTTGACACTTCGGGGCTTGGAAATTTTGGGCCAAATCCGCTCAGTGGATAAACTCCACAAAGAG
>JAURGG010000185.1 GCA_030833905.1 Schleiferiaceae bacterium | reverse complement strand
TGGTTGAGCAGGCTGTTAAATAGGGCCAAGCCATCCGTATTCAAAAGGTTTGCATCGGCAGCGCGCTCCGGGTGGGGCATCATGCCCATCACGTTGCGGCCTTCGTTGCAAACACCCGCGATGTTCTGAATTGCCCCATTGGGATTTGCCGCATCGGTAATGGCCCCATCCGCTTCGCAGTAGCGGAACATCACTTGGCCCTGATCGTTGAGGCGCTTCAAGGTCTCTTCGTCCGCATGATAGCGGCCCTCGCCGTGTGCGATGGGGATTTTGTACACCCCGTTCTCCGCCAAATCTGCCGTCATCGGACTTAAAGGGGAGGCGGGCGTCAAGTACACATTCTTACAAATGAATTTATGGCTGTTGTTGTGCAACAAGGCCCCGGGGACCAATTGACTCTCCGTCAAAATCTGAAAGCCGTTGCACACGCCTAAGACATAGCCGCCTTTCGCTGCGTGCTTCACCACTTCCTCCATGATGGGAGAGAAGCGGGCGATGGCGCCCGAGCGGAGATA
>JAURGG010000184.1:272-519 GCA_030833905.1 Schleiferiaceae bacterium | reverse complement strand
TCCAGGACAAAGTTTTGAAGGCCATCCCCGCCGAGGTAGTAGCGCTCAAATGGCGGCAAGCCGTAGTCCTTGTTGTAGGACCCCAAGAAGCCAAACTCTGAATAGGAACGGATAACAAAGTTCTTCATGATCTCCGCATAGTAGTCGCCCGTAAACTTCCACTTGTGGTATTCGATGAATTTGAACTTTTCCTCCGTGCTCAACTTGGTGTAGTCGCGTCCGTCGACCAAAGAAACAGGGGGGGTGG
>JAURGG010000184.1:0-262 GCA_030833905.1 Schleiferiaceae bacterium | reverse complement strand
TTGATCCCCGAGTTGGGAAGATGGGCAAGTCGCGGTTGTCTCGGCGCAAACTCAAGGTGTAGGCCACCGAATTCGCGATACCTGTGGTGAAGTTTCCACCGACAAATGGGTAGTTGTTGATGTCAAATCGGCGGTACTCCAAAGCATGGTAGAGGGTGAAGTAATCATCCGGCCACTTCAAACGCTGCCCTTGACCCAAGGTTACCCCGGTGATGGCAATCTTTTGGGCTGTACTGTCCGTTCGGCCGTTGTAGTTCATCGT
>JAURGG010000183.1 GCA_030833905.1 Schleiferiaceae bacterium | reverse complement strand
TGAAGTACGTTTCCATCCGTCACGGCGGTGCAAACATCGGTTCCGGAAACGAAATCAATGGCCTGACCCTTGGGGGTGTTGGTTCTGGAACGACTATTGAAAACGTAGAGGTTGTTTCGAACCAAGACGACGGTATTGAATGGTTTGGTGGAACCGTAAATGTGACCAATGTAGTGGTGTGGAACGCCGGCGACGACGGTATCGATACCGACCAATCTTGGGGTGGCACTTTGGACAATTTTGTCGTCATCACTCCTTCCGATCGTCCTTTTGAATTGGACGGCCCAGAAGGTGCTTATGAAGCCTCGCATACCATCAAAAATGGCAATGTTCAGGCCTCAAGTGCTGACATCACTTCAGGTGATTTGATCAACACCGACGCCAACTCATTGGTCAGCTTGGAATCGATCTACATCACCGATATCATGCCCGGTCAAATCATCAATCGAATTGATGCAGCCGGTGTGTTTTACACAGACATCGTTCTAAATGTGGATACGGTAAGCAACTACATCAAAA
>JAURGG010000182.1:280-520 GCA_030833905.1 Schleiferiaceae bacterium | reverse complement strand
TAGGCCCACAAAAAACCCCGTTCAGTGAGTTCGGGCAACAAGGCTTGATACAGCGTTCGGCCTAGGCCCTGGCCTGGCTGGGCCACATATACCGAGGTTTCGACGGCCCATTGGTACGCGATGCGTTCCCGATGGGTAGTGGCGTAGGTGTAGCCGACGATGGTGCCCTGGTCATCTTCGGCCACGAGAAATGGAAAGCGCCCGGCAATCGTTGCCAGGCGCTGTTCAAAAGTGTGAAAT
>JAURGG010000182.1:0-270 GCA_030833905.1 Schleiferiaceae bacterium | reverse complement strand
TAAAATGCCCTGCGTGTCCTCTGGCCGAAAAGCCCGAATCTGCATGCCGTGCTTAGTCGCGGCGCCCCAAGTAGAGCATCACGTAATACAGGAGTTGTGTCACCGCCGCGGCGGCTGCGACCAGGTAGGTGCGGGCGGCCCATTTGAGCGCATCCTCGGCCATGCCGTGGTTGGATGGGTTGGTGATGCCCGCGCCTTTTAACCAGACGAGAGCACGACGAGAAGCATCGTATTCTACCGGCAAGGTGATGACCGCAAATCCAGCGATCA
>JAURGG010000181.1 GCA_030833905.1 Schleiferiaceae bacterium | reverse complement strand
GTTTGTCCGTTGCCAAAATCCCAAAAAAATTGGTTGGCGTTTGCGGAACCGTTGGTAAACTTCACCACAAGATTCTCGCACACCGTATCGACGTCGGCTTCAAAATTGATGCTCGCATCCGCGGTCACACTCGTTTCAAAGTCCATTTTGATGACGCCGAGGTTGCAGTTATTTGAGTTGCGAGTGGGGCCAACGACGCCCGGCGTCGTGGGAAAGCTTTGCCCACCGCACGCTGCACACACCGCCTGGTAAATGTTTCCGCGCGGAGAGAAGCGCGAGGTTCCGCCGTCGACGTGCTCGCTCGAAGAGCCTCCGAAGTAGGTGGCGTAGAGCATACTCTGAGCGTTGCGGGTGAGTACGAGAAAGTAGAAATCACTGCCGTCGGTGTTGGGTCGAAGGGCATCGGAGCTTACTGGGAGACCGTTGGTGGTTCCTCCTTGTCCACCACCATTGACGCCACCACCCCAACCCGACAACAGGATGTTGAGGCAGTCGTCGACATTAAAGGCACTCGGAACAA
>JAURGG010000180.1 GCA_030833905.1 Schleiferiaceae bacterium | reverse complement strand
CTTGTTGATGGTTACGAATTTGAAGGCCATAAGGTCTCCATCGAAGTTACCGCTCCAGGCAAAGGTGGTTCTGAAGGTGGTCGAGATCGCAAGTTCAGCAAAGGTCCAGGATCTAAAAGAGGTCCGGGATCGTTCGGTGGGGCTCGTAAGCCTGCATTTGAGAAAAAGGGTGGTTTTGATAAAAAACGCTCTGGCGGTTTTGAAAGAGACAGAAACTTCTCTAATAAACGCAACAAATATTAAACTTCTTTTATACAATTCTTCCAATGGAAATTAGAAATATCGCCATTATTGCCCACGTTGACCACGGCAAAACAACCCTAGTTGATAAAATGATTGAAGCTGGTCAAGTGCTCAATGAAAGGGACCGCATGACCGGTGAACTCATCATGGACAACAATGATCTAGAGCGCGAACGCGGCATAACGATTGTATCAAAAAATGTATCCGTTTCCTATAAGGGTACAAAAATCAATATCATTGATACTCCTGGCCACGCCGATTTTGGTGGGGAGGTTGAAC
>JAURGG010000179.1 GCA_030833905.1 Schleiferiaceae bacterium | reverse complement strand
CGGTCCTGAATGGCGAAGAAACCTTCGGAGGCGTTGTAGGTTTCAAGTCGGTGGAATCCCGTGTGGGGCAAAATTTCGTCAAAGGGCTGGTGGTAGGGTGTGTAGCTCACGCCGCCGTGCACAAAGAGTTCGAGGTTGGGCCAGAGTTCGCTGAGATGAGTGGCGCCCTTCACCTCGAGCACACGGCGCATGAGCACCAGCATCCAGGAGGGCACCCCAAAGAGCGAGGTAACGTTTTGTTTGACCACCTGCGCGGTGATGCGTTCGATCTTTTCTTCCCACTCGTCGAGCAAGGCGACCTCGTGGGAGGGAGTCGACCGCCACTCGGCCCAAAACGGCAAGTTTTCAATCATAATGGCCGAGAGGTCTCCGAAGTAGGACACGCCATTCAAGTCGTTAATCTTGGTGGAGCCGCCGAGGCGCAGCGACAAGCCGTCAAAGAGCATGGAGTCCTCGCGCTGCGAGGTGTAGAGGGCCAGCAGGTCGCGTCCGACGGCTAGGTGGTTGTCGTCCAGCGACTCGC
>JAURGG010000017.1 GCA_030833905.1 Schleiferiaceae bacterium | reverse complement strand
CTATGGGCCCCTTCGGGGCTAGGGCGCTTCGCGCTAGGGCCGCTGCGCGGCTAGGGCGCTTCGCGCTATGGGCCCCTTCGGGGCTAGGGCGCTTCGCGCTGGGGCGCTTCGCGCTAGGGCCGCTTTGCGGCTTGAGCCCCTTTGGGGCAAACCACTTTTAGCCTTCTGTTGCTGGCCACCAGCGGCTAGTCACCGGTTACTGGTCAATTACTGCTAGTAGCCAACCTCGCTAACTGGCCAACCTTGCAAGAAGCAAACGAGCCAACCTTGCCAACGAGCCAACCTCAGCCAACCTCGCCAATCTCAGCTAAGCTTGCCAACGAGCCAACCTTGCCAATCTCAGCCAACCTTGCCAATCTCAGCCAACTTGTGAATAAATTCCCCTAGCCGTTTGCACGCGGCTTTGGGCCGTGGTTTACCTTTAGGATTCGACCATGTACCTCGTATTTGACACTGAAACCACCGGATTACCAAGGGATTGGAATGCGCCGCTCAGCGACGTAGACAATTGGCCCAGGGTAGTGCAGGTTGCGTGGCAGCTGCACGGTTCAGATGGGGCGCTAATTGAGGCCGCGGACTTCTTGATTCAGCCGGAGGGATTTAACATTCCTTTTGGGGCTCAAGAGATTCACGGAATCAGTACCGAACTCGCTCGCCAAGACGGTGTTGCGGTTTCTGAGGCGCTTGCAGCCTTTCAGTCGGCGCTCGACAGGACGCAGTTTATGGTGGGGCACAACCTCAAGTTTGACTTGAATGTGCTCGGAGCCGAGTACCTGCGGCTCGGCTGGGATGAATCCTGGATTCAAAAGCCCGTGCTCGATACGATGACGCCGCAGACTGCGGCGTTGGTGGGGATTCCGGGACGAAGCGGATTCAAGCCCGCGAAGTTGGGCGAACTGCATGCCAAGCTATTTGGTCAAGAGTTTGCTGAGGCCCACAATGCCACGGCCGACGTCGAGGCTACTGCTCGCTGCTTTTGGGAACTGGTGCGGATTCGCCACTGGCAACCCAATCAGCTGGGGGTGCAGCCCGACCAGCTCGAAGCGTTTATTGCGGCGAACCCGCAGATGGTTTCGCCCGTGGGGCTCTCGCACCGCAACCTCAAGGCCGCCAGCGCAGCCCTCAAGGCGAAGGCTGCGGAACCGGTTCCGCCCCCGGCCTCGGTAGTTTCGGCGGAAACGACCGGCACGCCGTTTTTTCACCTTCACGTGCACAGCCAGTTCAGCGTGCTGCAGGCGACGACCAAGGTTCCGGAACTGATTAAGCGCGTCACGGCCGACGGCCAGCCCGCTGTGGCCCTGACCGACCTCGGCAACATGATGGGCGCCTTTCAGTTTGTGCAGGGGGTTCAGACCTACAACAAGAACCGCCCCGAGGGAAGCCCCGAGCTCAAGGCCATTATGGGCATGGACGCGTTTGTATGCCGCAACCATACGGACCGAAGCCAGAAGGACGACGGATACCAGATTCCGCTGCTGGCCAAGAACAAGACCGGCTACCACAACCTGGCGAAGCTGAGTTCTATCGCGTACATCAATGGATTTTACTACGTTCCGCGCATCGACCGCGACCTGCTGCTCGCCCACAAAGAGGGCGTGATGGTCACGACCGGCGGAATGATGGGCGAGGTACCCCAGCTCATTCTGAATGTGGGCGAAAAGCAAGCCGAAGAGGCATTTTTGTGGTGGAAAGAGCAGTTTGGCGCTGATTTTTACGCCGAAATCAATCGCCATGGCTTGCCTGAAGAGGACGCGATCAACGAGGTGCTTCAGCGATTTTGCGCCCGGCACGGGGTCAAGGCGGTGGCCGCCAACAACTCGTTTTACTTGGACGAGGCGCAGGCCGAGGCGCACGATATCTTGCTGTGCGTCAAGGAGTCCGAGAAGAAGTCCACCCCCATTGGGCGCGGACGCGGATTTCGCTACGGATTCCCCAACAGCAAGTTCTACCTCACTACCCAGGCTGAGATGCGCCAGCGCTTTGCGGACTGGCCCGAGGCGCTTGAGAACTTGAGCGAAATCCTTGAGAAGGTTGAGAACTTTGGGCTTGCGCGCGACGTGCTCTTGCCGGCGTTTGAGATTCCGCAGGAATTCGTGCACCCCGACGACGCCACTGATGGCGGAAAGCGCGGCGAGAACGCCTATCTGAGGCACCTGACGTACGTTGGCGCCACAAAGCGCTGGGGCGATCCGGTTCCGGCTGAGATTGCCGAACGCCTGGACTTTGAACTCGAAACCATTGAGCGCACTGGCTACCCGGGTTACTTCTTGATTGTTCAGGACTTCTGCCAGGCGGCGCGCGACATGGGGGTTAGTGTGGGGCCGGGCCGCGGATCGGCGGCAGGTTCAGCGGTAGCCTATGCCACCGGGATTACGAACGTGGATCCTATTACGTACGACCTTCTGTTCGAACGTTTTTTGAATCCGGACCGCGTAAGTCTTCCCGATATTGATATTGACTTCGACGACCGGGGTCGCGACAAGGTGATTCAGTACGTCATTGACAAGTACGGGTCCAACCAAGTGGCGCAGATCATCACCTACGGATCGATGGCGGCGAAGTCGGCTATTAAGGATGCAGGTCGGGCGCTAGACCTTCCGTTTGACGAGGCAGACCGCCTGACCAAGTCGGTGCCCGACAACTCGAGCTTGCCGGTAATCCTCGATTCGGACGACGCGGCGATTCGCGAAAAGTTCCGCAACGAAGACTACGACAAGGCGGTGGCGCTGCGCGAAATGGCCAAGGGTAGCGACCTCAAAGCAGCGACGCTGCAGCAGGCCAAAGTGCTCGAGGGATCGCTGCGCAACACGGGCATTCACGCTTGTGGGGTTATTATCACGCCGAGCGACATCCGCGAGCTGATTCCCGTGGCCACGGCCAAGGACAGCACGATGTGGACGACTCAGTTCGACAACGCGGTGGTCGAGTCGGCGGGCCTACTCAAGATGGACTTCTTGGGGCTAAAAACGCTTACGCTGATTAAGGACAGCCTCGAGCTCGTGCGCAAGCGCCACGGGGTAGCGATTGACATTGAGACAATTCCGCTCGACGACACGGCCACCTATGAGCTCTTTCAGCGCGGAGATACCGTCGGCATCTTTCAGTACGAATCTCCCGGGATGCAAAAGCACCTCAAGGACCTCAAGCCTACAGTGTTTGGCGACCTGATCGCGATGAACGCCCTGTACCGTCCGGGGCCGCTTGAGTACATTCCGAGCTTTATTCGCCGAAAGCACGGAACCGAGGCCATAGCCTACGACCTCGCCGACATGGAGGAGAACCTTCGCGAAACCTACGGAATCACGGTCTATCAGGAGCAAGTGATGCTGCTGTCGCAAAAGCTCGCCGGCTTTACCAAGGGCCAGGCCGACATGCTGCGCAAGGCGATGGGTAAAAAGATCAAGGCCGTACTCGACCAGATGAAACCCCAGTTTGTGCAGGGCGGAATCGAACGCGGTCACGCCGAACCCATTCTCGAGAAGATTTGGAAGGACTGGGAGGCCTTTGCCTCGTACGCATTCAACAAGTCGCACTCGACCTGCTACGCCTGGATTGCCTACCAAACGGCCTACCTGAAGGCGCACTACCCGGCGGAATACATGGCTGCCGTGCTATCCAACAACATGAACGACATCAAGCAGGTGACGTTCTTTATGGAGGAGTGCCGCAGAATGAAGCTTCCAGTCCTTGGCCCGGACATCAATGAATCCGAGGGTCCATTCACGGTCAACCGCGAGGGCGCACTTCGCTTTGGATTGCTTGGAATGAAAGGGGTAGGGGCCGCGGCCGTGGACTTTTTGCTCCAGGACCGCGCGGCCAACGGGCCGTACACCAGCGTGTTCGACGCCGCCCGCCGCCTCGACCTTAGGGTTGTCAACAAAGGAACCTGGGAATCCCTTGCGCTTGGCGGAGCCTTCGACCGCTTCGAGGGCGTGCACCGCGCGATGTTCTTTGCCGAAGAATCCGACGGGCGGCCGTTTGTCGAGCGCCTCCGGCGCTACGGCCAGGCCTACCAGGACCAGTTGAATTCCGCCCAAGTCAGCCTATTTGGCGAAGACAGTGGGGTAGATACGCCAGAGCCCGCGCTACCGCAGGTTCCGACCTGGAACAACCTCGAGCTGCTCAAGCGCGAAAAAGAGGTGATCGGCATCTATGTGAGCTCGCATCCGCTCGACGCCTACCGCTATGAACTGCGCACCTTTCGCAAGCAGTCGGTGGCCGAGCTGGGCAACCTTGACGCGTTTGTGCAGGGCCGCGGCTCACGCGACTTCATCGTCGCGGGCATCATCACCAACGCCCAAGTCCGCATGACCCGAACCGGACGCGAAATGGGCAGCTTTGTGCTTGAAGACGAAGACGGAGCCAACGAATTCGTGCTCTTTGGCCAGCAGTTCCTCGACCAGCGCAGCTTCTTTGTCAACGACCTCATGGTGCTCGTGCGCGGACGCGTGCAGCGCCCCGCCTGGGCCCGCGACGACAGCCAGGCACGTTTGGTGGCCGACATTAGCAAAATCCAGCTGCTAAGCGAGCTCTTTGACCGCGAGGCCAAAGGACTGACGCTGTTCGCCGCGGTTCAGGACATTACCCCGAGCTCGTTCGGCGAGCTGGCCCAAATTTTGCGCGCCCACCCGGGGAAGCAACGCATACAGTTCCACATCGGTGATCCGACGAGCCAAACCCAGCTCCGTATGCCGAGCCGCGGGCCGGGGGTTCAGGTGTCGCGGGAACTGCTGACCGAGCTCGACCAACTCAACCATTTTCACGCCGCAGTACGCCTTGATTAACATAAACCACCTCGTGCTCAGTGCACTCCTGCTGGGGGGGGCGAGCCTTTTTGCCCAAAATGCCCTCGACGCACAGGGTCGCCGCTCCGGCCCTTGGGCCGCCAAGTACCCGAACGGTCAAATGCGCTACGAGGGTCAGTTTGACGCGGGAGTTCCGGTCGGACGCTTCACGTACTACCACGACAACGGGTTTCGCAGTGCGCAAATGGACTTTCGCGGCACGACTGGCGTGTGCATGAGCGAACAGTACGACGAAAAGGGAAAGCTGATGGCGCGCGGGCGCTTCGGTTCCGACCGTGAGCGCGACAGCATTTGGATCACCTACGCCTTTGACGGGACGAAGCTCGAGGAGGCGCCCTACGCTGCGGGCAAGTTGCACGGCAGCTACACGATGTTCTACCCGAACGGCAAAGTGATGGAGCGCGGAACCTACGAGCACGGTGCCAAAGTCGGTACCTGGACGCGCTTTCGCGAAACGGGCGCCAAAGAACGCGTGGCCAACTTTGCCGCAGGCCTTCTTCAGGGTACGTGGACCGAGTACGACGAAGACAACCGCGTTTCGGTCGTCGGAACCTACCTCAACGACCTGCGCCACGGCAAGTGGACCTATTTTGAGCGCGGTACGGCAGTGCGCACCGAAATGTACCGGCGCGGAATCCTCGAAAAGCCCGGCAAGTAATGGCTCGGGTGGTCGTCGGCCTTTCGGGAGGCGTGGATTCTTCGGTGACAGCCCTGCTCATGCAGCAAGAAGGCCACGAAGTCATCGGCATCTTCATGCGCAACTGGAACGACGCATCACCCACACTCGAAGACGAGTGCCCTTGGATTGAGGACTCGAACGACGCGCTGCTCGTGGCAGAGAAGCTCGGGATTCCGTTTCAAGTGCTTGATTTGTCGGTACAGTACAAGCAACGCATTGTCGACTACATGTTCGCCGAGTACGAGGCCGGACGTACGCCCAATCCCGACGTGCTGTGCAACCGCGAAATCAAGTTCGACCTCTTTTTGGACGCTGCGCGTTCGCTCGGAGCCGACTACGTCGCCACAGGTCACTACGCTCGGGTGGATCAGTCAGCAGACGGCCTTTTTCACCTCAGAGCAGGCCTTGACGCAGGCAAGGACCAGTCCTACTTTTTGTGCCAATTGAGCCAGGAACAGCTCTCGCGCGCACTTTTTCCCATCGGAGGTCTACAGAAATCCGAAGTCCGCCGCCTCGCAACCGAGGCCGGGCTCGTGACCGCTGCCAAGCGAGACTCCCAAGGTCTGTGCTTTATTGGTCACGTGCGCCTTCCGGACTTTTTGCAGCAGCAGCTCAAGCCCAAGCAGGGCGACATCGTCGAGATCCCGCGGGATTCACCTGCCGTCGCCTCGGCTCCGCTGGGCAAGTCCTGGGGTTTTCAACCGTCCGACGGGCAGGTCGTGGGCCAGCACCAAGGGGCGCACTACTACACAGTGGGCCAGCGCAAAGGGCTGCTGGTGGGGGGCAAGCCCCTTCCGCTGTTTGTGCTCGCCATCGACGTGGTGCACAACGTCGTCTACGTAGGGCAGGGCGAGGACCATATCGGGCTGTACCGCAAGGCGCTATGGATGACGGACGTGCACTGGGTTCGTCCGGATTGCGAACTGGCAGTCGGGTCTTCGGCGCCGTATTCGGTGCGGATTCGCTACCGCCAGGCGTTGGTTCCGGCCGTTCTAAGGGCTGCAGAGGGCGGAACCTGGATCGAGTTCAGCCAGCCCATGAAGTCCGTCGCTCCCGGACAGTTTGCGGCGTGGTACGACGGAGACGAATTGATTGGTTCTGGTGTTATAAATAATTAGTTATGAAGTTTTTAGTTGCATTAGCTTTAAGTGTTTGTTTCACTTCTGCGAACAGCCAAGAATCCCTGCGCAAGCACTGGGTATTCTTGAACGAATCCGCGGTAGACTACAGCCAGCCCCAGCTCGGCCCGGACGCCCTTGCGCGTCGCACGGCTCAGAGCATTGCGCTGCGTCCCACGGACTTTGCGCTGCAGCCCGAATTGGTCACCCAAGTGCATTCTGTAGCTCCCGTCATCGGGCGGAGTCGTTGGCTACGCGCAGTGGTCGTCGAGGCTGACGCGGGCCAGCTCGCCGCCATACAAGCCTTGGATTGCGTGCGTTCAACCCAGCCCGTGGCCCTGATGAAGCGGCCGCTTACGAGCTGCGAGCCGGTGACAAGCAGCTCGTTGCTGGCTTCTGGTTCCGTGCGTGATGCGGAGGCTGAAGAGGCCACCTCATCCTACAACTACGGTTCGTCGCTTGATCAAGTGCTGCAAATTCGCGCAGATGCCCTGCACGACGCCGGGTTTAACGGAGCAGGGGTGAAGGTGGCCATTCTCGACGGCGGATTCAGCGGAGCCGACACCTATTCGGCGTTCACGGGGGCCTGGCAGCAGGGCCGCGTGCTCGAAACCCTTGACTACGTCGACGGTGACAGCAACGTCTTTCACGTCGGAAGCCACGGAATGAGCGTGTGGAGCACGATTTGCTCAGATTTGGACGGAAGCTTTGTCGGAACGGCTCCGGCGGCCTCGTTCTACCTCTACAAGACCGAAAACCAGGTGTCGGAGACTATTGCCGAAGAGTACAACTGGGTCATGGCCGCGGAACGCGCCGATTCGCTCGGGGTCGACGTGATCAACACTTCACTCGGTTATACCACCTTTGACAACGGAATCGGTGACCACAGCTACGCCGATATGGACGGCCGTACTACGCCCATTTCGCAAGCCGCCGTCGCCGCAGCCCGTACTGGAATGATCTTGTGCATTTCGGCAGGAAACGAGGGCAGCTCAAGCTGGAAGTACATTTCGGCTCCTGCTGACGCAGATTCCATACTTGCCGTGGGTGCGGTAGATGGCTTTGGATTGCGTGCTGGCTTTAGTAGCCAGGGCCCTTCAGCAGACGGCCGAATCAAGCCCGACGTAGCGGCCCGAGGATTGGGCGCCACCGTCATGAACTCGAACGGCCAAGTTGCGACGTCATCAGGAACAAGCTTCTCCTCGCCCATTATGGCCGGCGCGATGGCTAGCTTGGTTCAGGCCGCCAAAACGCTTCCCAACGGATACAGCGCGCAAAACCTCATCCACCGGGTGCGCATGTCGGCCCACCAGGCATTGGCTCCCGATTCCCTTCTCGGCTACGGAATCCCCAATTTTGCCACGGTTCTCAACGGCCTTGGTGTGGAGCCGCTCCAAGAATTAAAGCCTTGGACCCTCCATGCTGCGCCCAGCGGATGGATGCTTCGCCGAACAGCCTCAGGAACCCCGGACGTACTTGAGTTCTTCTCGGTCGACGGTCGGGTTTTGGAGCGCATCGAAGTTGCGCCCGGCCAAACCGAGGTTCCGCTTCGCGGCCGTTCATTCTGGGGATACGTGCGCAGTTCGAGCCAAGTCCTACCCGTAGCTGCTCGCTAGTAATGCAGACGCGGCTCACGGAACTGCTCGGCATCGAAGTCCCCATCATTCAAGGGGGCATGATTTGGTGCGCCGGATGGGAACTTGCCGCAGCCGTATCCAACGCCGGGGGGCTTGGCACCTTGGGTTCGGGCAGCATGTACCCCGAGGAGCTTCGCGAGCAGCTTCGCCTGCTCAAGGCGGCCACAGATAAGCCGTTTGCGGTCAACATCCCGATGCTCTACCCGAACATTGCCGACCACCTGCAGTCCTGCATTGACTTTGAGGTTCCCGTGGTCATTACTTCGGCCGGAAACCCCAAGCTTCACACCGCCTGGCTCAAGGAACGCGGCCGCACCGTACTCCATGTGGTTTCGTCGTCGGTTTTTGCCGCTAAGGCAGAGGCGGCCGGCGTGGACGCGGTCATCGCCGAGGGTTTTGAGGCCGGAGGCCACAACGGACGCGAGGAAACGACCACCATGGTGCTGGTTCCGCAGGTAGTGGACGCCGTACGCATTCCTGTGGTCGCCGCGGGCGGAATTGCCGACGGCCGTTCCATGGCCGCTGCCCTTGCCCTCGGAGCCGAAGGGGTTCAAATGGGGTCGCGCTTTGTCGCCACGCCTGAAGCGAGCGCCCATTCGGCCTTTAAAAACGAAGTCCTCGCCGCCGCAGAGGGTGCCACGCAGCTCACGCTGAAAGAGCTGGCTCCGGTGCGCCTGATCAAAAACCCGTTCTACGAGCGCGTTGCGGGGGCCTATGCACGCGGAGCCTCCACCGACGAGCTTCGCGAGTTGCTCGGTCGCGGCCGTGCCAAAAAGGGAATGCGCGAGGGCGACCTCGTCGAAGGCGAGCTCGAAATTGGCCAAGTTGCGTCCCGCATCGACGCACTGCGGCCTGCGGCAGACATTGTTCGCGAGACCGCCGAACATTGCGCCCTAACTCTCAAGCGTTTATGCTAGACCGACTCGTCGTCCACATTGGCCTGCACAAAACGGGTACGTCGTGGCTGCAGCGCCAAGCCTTCGTGCCCGCGTTTGGGGTTCAGCAGCTGGTCGATTCGGCCCAGCCTTGGGACGACCACGTGCTCCAGTCCTTGGTTTTGGGTCAGAATTTTGACCCCCATGCCGTACGAACAGAGCTGGAGCGCCGCTGGGACGCATCTGCACTCCCCGTGCTTAGTGCCGAGCGCTTGGGCGGTCACCCGATTTCAGGTGCGTACGACCGTTGGGCCATTGCCGACCGCTTGGCTGAGGCCCTACCTGGGGCGCGGATTCTTGTCGGAACCCGTTCCGAAGGATGGGAAGAAAGCATCTACGCTCAAATGCTTCGCGAGGGCTACACAGGACACAGCCTTGATCGACCGGCGCGCAGCGAATGGAAGACGGCTTCGTGGCCCGGAATCTACACGGACGTCGCGGCGCTCGTCGAGGGATACCGCCAGCGATTCGGTCGCGACCGAGTGACGGAGCTTCCATACGAGCTCCTTCGCGACCGTCCCCGCGAGTACACCGAGCAGTTGGCCCGGGCATGCCAGCACGACGCCTTGATGGGAGCGTCTGTCGCCGCAGTTCATCGTGAAAACGAGCGTCCAAGCGATTTGGAGCGCCTCAGAATCGCCAACTACTTCAAGAAGTCGGCCTTAAATCCCGATCCTTGGATCGATTTGGGTCCGCGCGGAGCGGAACTCGCGGCTCGGGTGCTTAAGCCCTTCTAGTCGCGTGCCTGGCGCTTGACGAACTTTGTCAAGATCACGATTTCTTGGCCCTCTACGCGGCCTTCGATGTAGTCCGCGTTGCTGCGGTCGAGGCGAATGTTGCGTACGACGGTCCCCTTTTTAGCGGTAAAGTTGGTGCCTTTGACGTCCAGGTGCTCGGTAAGGACCACCGTGTCGCCGTGCTGAAGAAGGACTCCGTAGGCATCCTTGTGGACGATGCTGCTCGGCGCAGACTCCGCCCACTCGCGGGTCTCTTCGTCAAGGTACATGCTGTCTTTGAGGTCGTTGGCCCAGTCGGTTCCGACCGAAGAAAGCAAGCGGTACACACTTACTTGCACGGCGGGAATTGGGCTCCACATGCTGTCGTTCAGGCAGCGCCAGTGGTCGGGGTGGGCCGAAGGGTCGCTCGATGCCGAGGTGCAGGTCGCACACTGCGCAATACAGTCGTCCGCTGACGTTCCCTTTTTGGGTGCAACGACGTGGGAGTGGATTTCGGCGGCAACGCCGCACAATTCGCAGCGTCCCTCGCTGCGGGAGGTAAGTTCAGAAATCATATAGGGTAGTTGAGGGGTGGGGGTGGTGAGCTACGAGACGCGTGCGTCGTAGGTTCCGCCCATGCTGGGGTTGTCGCCCATGAGGCGGGCCATGCAGGACTTTTTAACCATGTTGAACACGGCCATGTGCACGTCTTCAGCCACTTCCATATCCATGGCGTCGGAGTGGATATTTAGGTCAGCTATATCGCGAAGTTTGCCGCCTTTGAATCCGGTCATGCCCACGAGGGTGGCGCCATTCGACTTCGCGAATTCGCCCGCTTTGAGGACGTTGCGCGAGTTCCCGCTGCCGCTGATTCCGATGACGACGTCGCCGGGCTGAAGGTAGTTTTTGAGGGGCTCGACAAAGATGTCGTCCCAGCCGATGTCGTTGGCGATGGCCATCATGCTCGGAAGGTTGTCGTTCAGACAAATCATATTAAAACGCTTGTCCAAGCCGTAGGAAGCGCCTTTGAGAAAATCGCCTGCCGCGTGGCTGGCGCTCGCTCCGGATCCGCCGTTGCCCATGGTGAAGATGCGGGCTCCGCGGGCATGGGCATCCAAAAACACCTCGACGAGTTGCTCGACGGCCGCCATGTCCAGTTTTTCGAGCGTTTGGGTTAGAAGGCTGCGGTATTCGTTGGGCGTCATGTGGGGTGCGGATTAGACCTGCAAGGTCGGATTTTCGTCTGAATAAATGATGCGAGAACCTTCGAAATCCCACTGAAATGGGAAGGGGCGAAGGTCGCTGAGTGCGGCGTCCAGCGCAGGATGGTCCTCGGGTCGGGCCACAAAGAGCATAAACCCGCCACCGCCGGCGCCCAAGAGTTTGCCGCCGAGGGCTCCGGCCTTGAGTCCACGCTCGTAGGCATCCTGAATACCTGCGTCGCTGATTCCGCTGGCGAGGCTTTGCTTGAGGAGCCAGTTTTCGTGCATCAGGCGTCCGCACTCAGTCCAGTTGCTGGCACCCAAAGCGGTAGCGAGCGGGTCGACGAGCGCCACCATGTCGCGCAGGACTTCTTGCTTGCTTCGGGTGGCACTTTGGCGGCTCTGCTCGGCCAAAATGGCAGATGCGGAACGCTGGTTGCCAAAGTAGTAGAGTCGTAGATGGCGAAGCCAGCCTTCAGCATCGGGCAGGGTTACGGACTCGACCCCCACGCTTTCGTCGGCATTGAAACGGTAGATGTTGAATCCCCCGAATGCGGCCGCGTACTGATCTTGCTTGCCGATGGGTTCGCCGAGGTCGCCGAGCTCTACGCCGCAGGCTTGCTCGGCCAGCCATGCTTTGGTGGCTTCGTCCGCACGTCCAAGACGGGCCGTGAGGTTGTGCAGGGTTCCGACGGTGAACGACGAAGAGGACCCCATGCCTGTGCCTGAAGGAACGTCGGCGATGGAGCTGATTTCCAGCCCTGTACCCATGTTCAACCGGGTCAAAATGGCCCTGAGAAGTGGGTGCTGCAGGTCGGCGACGCTTGAGACCGTCTCGGTACTCGAGTACTTGGTTCGGATTTGGCCCGCCTCAAAAAAATCGTGGCTGCTGACGTAGAGGTACTTGGCAATGGTGCTTGAAAGCACCGCCCCGCCGTGCTCGCGGTAGTAGGCGGGGAGGTCGGATCCTCCGCCGACGTACGAAATGCGAAAGGGGGTGCGGCTGATAATCATCCCTGCGAAGTTCGGGACTTTTCGCGTTCCATGATCCACGCTACGGCGGCCGAGATGTCGTCAACCTGAACACTTGGTTCAGCGCTGCTGGGCTTGAGTCCGTGGCCGGTGCGCACGCGCACTGTGGCGGCGACCCCGGCGGCTTGGCCCGCCTCGATGTCTCGGGGCGAATCCCCAACCATGTAGCTGGCGCTCAGGTCGATGTTGAATCGTTCTGCGGCATCAAGCAGCATGCCTGGCTTGGGCTTGCGGCAGCTGCATTCGACCTTGTAGGCTGGGTTTTCCTCAGGGAATCCGCCGTGCGGGTGGTGCGGGCAGTAGTAGATGGCGTCCACAAAGGCGCCGGCTTCGTCCGCCAAAAGCCGCTCCATCCGGGCGTGGATTCGGTCGACTCCGGCCTCGTCAGTGAGGTTGCGTGCCACCACGCTTTGGTTGGTAACCACCACCGTGATGAATTGGCTGGCGTTGAGCAGGCGAATCGCTTCAGCGGCTCCGGGAATCAAAATCAGTTCGTCGGGGTGCTTAATGAGGTCGGAATCCACGTTGATTACCCCATCCCGATCGAGAAAAACGGCGCGCTGGGGGTTGCGCAGGTTGCGGGCTTCGACTTTGCCACTGCGCAGGGCATCCTCGACTTGGGTTCGGCGTTCGGGCTTGCCCATGTCTTTGATGTACTCGGGGGTCGAGTAGGCGAAGAGCGCGTTCGATGCAGCCCACACGGGGAAGAGGTCGCGGCCAAAGTCGCTGGCGGTTCCGCGCGGAATGTGCTTCAAAAGACTCGGCTCAAAGAGGTAGAGCGCTGCGTTGACCACATTGCGCACCTCGCGGTCGGCGGGGTGGGGCTTGCCGTAGACGGCCCGAATGCGGCCCGAGGGTTCGGCGTCGACCAAATCGCTGTCGTAGGGGTGGTCGTTGGGGTGCACCAATAGGGTGGCGTCTGCACCGTGCTGGTGGTGAAAGGCCTCCATGCGACCGAGGTCGATGCTGCTGAGCGTGTCGGCATAAAACACCCAGAACGGGACGGAGTCCAGTTCCGACTGAAGTTCAGCGAGCGCGCCTGCGGTTCCGAGGGGTTCAACTTCGTCGTAGTAGCTGATGGCCACGCCCCACGCGGAACCGTCTCCAAAGTGATCCCGCAGCTGTTCGCCCCGGTAGCCAAGGGTAAAAATGAACCGCCGAACTCCCTGTGCCGCATAGGTGCGCACGAGGTGTTCGGCGATGGGGAGGCCGTCCACGGGAACCATGGGCTTTGCCAGGTCCGGAAAGGCCGAAGCAAGCCGGGTTCCCTTGCCGCCCGCAAGGACGACAGCCGTGGAAACGCCGGTCATCGGATTAAAACTGGGCTTCGATTTTGCCGGCCAGTACGTTTTTGGGGGCCACGCCAACCTGCTTGTCAACTACCTGACCGCCCTTAAAAACGAGTAGGGTAGGGATGTTGCGAATTCCGAACTGCATAGCGAGGTCGCCTTCGGCGTCCACATTTACTTTACCGACAACGGCACGGTCCTCAAAATCAGTCGAAAGTTCGTCAACGATGGGGCCAACCACGCGGCAGGGTCCGCACCACTCGGCCCAGAAGTCTACGAGCACGGGCTTGTCAGAGTTAAGTACAAGTTCTTGGAAGTTAGCGGTGGTCAGTTCTAAGGCCATGGTGGTTACAATTTTAGTGGTGCAAAGATACAAAGCCTTTAAGCCCGCTGTGGAACTTTAGGCACGTTGCATCACGTGGTTCAAATTTAGTGCCGCGCCGAACGGGGACTGCAACCTTGGCAGGTTTTGGCGCATCTTTGAGGTATGCGTACCCTATGGAAGCTTTCGGTTGTTGCCGCCCTGTCGTGGATGGGCTGCGAAAAGCCTTTGGATCCGGACTGCAAAGGGGTTCCGCAGGTGGACTGCAACTGCTATATGGTGTACGACCCCGTGTGCGGATGCGACGGCGTAACCTACGGCAACGACTGCCAAGCGTACTGTGCGGGGGTAAAGTCGTGGACGCCCGGCGAGTGCGGCCAGTAGGTTAGCGACGTAGGATTCGGTATAGTACCAGCGCTCCGCCGACCATGGAGCAGGTAAATCCCGTCCAGTAAACGTTTCGTGCACCCATTAGGTGGTTCATAAAAAAGATGTCAGCCGTAAGGATCAAGAGGTAGCCAAGAACTAGCAGGGTGGGGCCGAGTTTGTGCGTCATTGACTCAAGGTAGAAATAAAAAAGCCTGCATTGCTGCAGGCTTTAAAGCTTCTGGCGGTGCGGACGGGACTCGAACCCGCGACCCCCGGCGTGACAGGCCGGTATTCTAACCAACTGAACTACCGCACCAGAAGGGCTGCAAATATACTGCGGTTAGGCAGATTTCAAAATACTTGCGGGCTTCATTTTTTGAATCCAAATCCAAGGTAGGGTTAGGGCAGGAGTAAAGCTCAGAAAAACAAGAAAATACAAGAACATAAAGCGCGAAAAATTCCATGAAACAGGCACGTGATCCACATAATACGTGTCTGGATTAAGGCGCATGAAGCCGGTTAGGTCCTGCATCCAAAGGGTCAGCATTGAAATTCCGATCCCCCATAGAGCGCCGCGAACAAGCATCGGTGATAGCATACCAAACAGGGCAATGGGCGCATGAGATGGCGACCACCCAAGGGCTCGAAGTAAGGCCAAAGCGCGCTGCTGCTCGAGAGAGAGAATGAGTAGCGTTCCTCCCAAATTCACTGCGCCGACCAAGAGCAGCACTACGGCCAAAATGGCCACGTTTGCGTCAAAAAGGTCCAGCCATTGGTAAAGTGCAGGCAGGTCGTCGCTGGGTTGGTATACGTCCAGCGCGAATGGTAGTTGGCTGCGCAGTTGTTCAATGTCTTTCTCGCCGAACCCCGCGGAACCATAGTGCACCCACGTCCCCTGAGCACTGTCGGGCCAGCGCTGCAGGGCGCGGATTCCGTCAAGCAGTCCGACAGCCGTTTGGGCGTCCCACTCGGCCAGCCCCGTTCGGTACATACCCGTGACGTTGAGGTAGCGCAGGGTGGGAGCGGCTCCGGCCTCGCGGCTCGCATAAAAGGGCATTTCGTCACCGACGTTCAGGCCAAGTCGGCCGCTGAGCTTTTCGCTGAGCAGTACATCGTAGGGTTCTTGGGGGGCGGCACCTTCGGTAACCAATGCATCCCACGATGAGTTCCAACGCTGCCAGCCGAGCCACTGCAGGCCCTCCATTCCTTCGGGGCCGGTGGCAACGCCGGCCTTCCATGCCATTTGCATCCATTGGGCGGAATCGAGTTCGAGCACCTCAAAGTGCGGTTGGGTTTCGTAGGGTGAGGATTGGTCGAGGTTCCGAATTTGGGCATGGCCGTAAAAAAGGCCCACTTTTTCGCGAATGGCCGACTGGAGTCCGCCCGAAAACGAAGTTGCCAGCGTGAGCGCCGCAAACGTGCTTGCGACGACCGCGGTGGCGATTATCTTGGCACTGCGCTGCCGGCGGTTGGACGAACTCCACCTGCGGCCAAGCAGCCACGACGAACGAATGCGCTGGAACGATTCCATAAGAACCAAAGGTACGGGCCTCGCCGTGGCCCTGCTACTGCTCGCTGGGGGGATGCGCGCCCAGCAACTCACTTATGGGGCCGAGCGCGAGCGCGCCTACATTCCCGACCTCAAAGGCAAGCGGGTGGCCTTGGTGGCCCACGCGGCATCGATAGCCGCCGGCGAACACACGGTCGACAGATTTCTGAGGCGCGGAGTGGATTTGCGCTTTGTATTTACTCCCGAACATGGGTTTCGCGGAACCGCTTCTGCCGGAGAAAAGGTCGATGCCACAAGGGATTCCGCCACCGGACTCAAGCTGGTGTCGCTGTACGGTAGCCACCGAATGCCCACCGCCGAAGATTTGGACAGCATTGACGTGGTGGTCTACGACCTTCAGGATCTGAGCATTCGCTTTTATACCTATGTGTCTACCTTGGCCTATGTCATGGAGGCCTGCGCCGAGTACGGCAAGACCTTGGTCGTGCTGGACCGACCCACGCCGTTTGCCCATGTGGTTGACGGCCCGATTCTCGACACGGCGCAGCACCGCAGTTTTGTGGGGCTGCACCCGGTTCCTGTGCTGTACGGATTGACTTCGGGCGAATACGCCCAAATGGCCAAAGGTGAGGGCTGGGTCAAGTCTGCGGACTCGTTGGATTTGCGTGTCGTGGCTATGGGCAACTACCACCGCGAACGCCGTTATCCGTTGGCGCCCCCGTCGCCCAATCTTGCGACACCGCACGCCATTGACTGGTACCCCTCGCTGTGCTTCTTTGAGGCTACCGACGTATCGGTGGGGCGCGGAACCGAACATCCGTTTGAAGTCTATGGAGCCCCGTGGTGGGGCGACTCGACATTTGGATTTGTGCCCCAGTCTCGGGTCGGGGCGAGCACGCCTCCGCACGAGGGAGCCACGTGCTATGGTGTGGACTTGCGGACGGTTTCGGGCCCGCAAGGAATTGACTGGCGACCGCTTTGGGAGGCTGCTCGCCGCTACGATTCACTCACCTTGGCCGACAGCCTCAGCGTGCACAAACCGTTTTACCGAAGTTTTCTGAACCGATTGGCGGGCACATCGACCTTGGGCCAAGCCCTTGATGAGGGTTGGTCACCTGACCAGTTTCGCACCTGGTACCAGCAAGATTTAATGCGCTACCAGTTCGCACGGATGCGCTACCTGTTGTACGAGGAGCAGCCTGAAGTTCGCGAAACGCCCTCGCGAACTCAGACTCCTGCGCAAAAAGCTGAAGGCAGCCCACCAAAGCGCATCAAAAGTCGACGATGATTCCGATGCCCGGCTGTACGATGCCTTGGGTATTGTCCAAGAATTTCGTGAGGTACTGGGTTGAGTTGTTGGGGTCGACGATGGGATTGCCCTCGGCGTCGCGCACCACGTCGATGAACGCAGGTCCTTCGAGCTTGTAGGCCAACGCGTTTTGTACGTCCATGTAGAGGTCGAGGTTCCACTTTTTGAAGAACCATTTTTTGTCGACGCGAATGTTGAGGCGGTCGAATTCGCCGAAGCGCTCGGAATTCAAGCGGCTAAAGTCGGGTAGTCCGCGGCCGAAGACGTTCCAGTTCTGAATGTTTGCACTGCGCTCTAGGTCGAATGGGGTGTAGGGGGCTCCGCCGAGGTGCTGGTACTGCCCGCCGAATTCCCAGTTCTTGCCAAACTTTTTGCCGAACGTAAACGTGGCGATCATGCGGTTGTCCCATGAGGAGGGTACGTAGTCCCCAAAGAAGTCGGCGAACTCGCTGCGCACCAGGGTGACGGCCGCGATTCCGAACCAACCCTTGAACAGCTTTTGCTGGTAGGTGAACTCGGCCCCGTAGGCGCGGCCGGTGCTGGTGGGCGTGGCGAGTTGGTTTCCGATGACCCCAAAGTCACCACCCAACGTGGCGAGCGAAATGCTGTCGCGCAGCAGGAGCGGATAGTACTTGTAGGCCTTGAAGAAGCCTTCGACGCTGGCCTTAGCGTTCCATGGAAGGAATTTGGTGCTTCCCACGACGTAGTGGTCGGCCTGAATGAAGCGCAGCGAGGAGTTGTCGCCGTCGATGCCCACATAGCCCAAGGCCGTGAAGGGAGGAAGCTGGAAGTAGCGGCCGACGTTGGCGTCCACGGTCCAGTCGGCGTTGATGTTGTAGCTCAGTGCAATGCGCGGCGAGAGTTGGTCAAGTGGGTTGCGGGTACTCTCGTTAAAGTCCACCACGTCGGTGCGCAGACCTAGGGACAGCTTCATACGGCCTTCGGCAAAGGTTCCGACGGCATTGGCAAAGAGCGAACCGCGGTAGTACACGTCTTCGGTATCGTAGTCAAGCACAAATCCGCCCGGGAAGCGCTTGTCGAACGTCGAGGTGTTGTACTTCAGCTGCTCGGCGCCAAATCCCACGAGGCCTTCCCAGTTCTTGGCCTTCCAGGGCTGTTCGACGCGGAGCTTGTTGGCGATTTCTTGGCTTCCGTAGTTCAGGAGCAGGTCTGCGCTGCGGTCGTTGTTGAAGTACTTCTCGGATTCGTTGTTGAGCATGAACCGACTCAACACTACGTTGGTGGCCCCGAAGCGTCCAAAGTGGGTGTACTTGGCTCCGATGGAATAGTTCCACTGGTTGTACGAAGGGAGGTAGTTCAGAATGTAGCGCTGGTCCTCGGTTTCGTTGCGCTCGAGGTTGAGTTCGCTGACATCGTAGGCGCCCAAGCTCAAAAAGGTGAGTTGGTTTTTGCGGTTGAATTTGTGCTTGACCTTGATTTGGTAGTCGTTGTAGGTGGGTAAAAACGGAAGCCCAATTACCCCAAATAAGTACTGCAGGTAGCTGCGTCGCACACTGGCGAGGTAGGTAGTTTTCTTGGACAGCGGTCCGTCGAGGGTTAGGCCGACCTCAGAGGCTCCGACCTGAAAAATGCCGTTAACTTTTTCTTCGGAACCGTCGCGCAGGTTGAGTTCCATCACAGAGCTCAAGCTTCCGCCGCGCTGCACGGGGAAGGCGCTCGTGTAGAAGTCGACGTCGCGAATGAAGTTCACGTTGATCATACCCACCGGACCGCCGCTGGCGCCTTGCGTGGCAAAGTGGTTGATGGCAGGAATCTCGATTCCGTCCAAGAAAAAGATGTTTTCGTTCGGGCCACCGCCTCGAATGATGAGGTCGTTGCGAAACGCTGCGCCACCGCTGGCCACACCCGGAAGCGACTGAATCACCTTTGAAATGTCTTGGTTGGCGCCCGGATTCCGGCGGATTTCGTTGATTCCGATGCTTTGAACACTCACGGGAGATTGGTCGACCCGCTGAAACTGAGCCTGGGCGGTGATTTCAACCTCCTCAAGCTGGGTGGTGGATTCCTTGAGGCGCACGGGAAGTTCAGCCGCTTTGGCACGCGTGAGCTGAATCTCAAATGCCGTGTAGGCCTGGTATCCAATGGCTTCGATGCGCACATTCACCAAGCCTGGTGCGAGGTTGTCGATGCGGAACTTGCCTTCAAAGTCACTCAGGCCCGTGGCAGAGCGGCCGTCAATGCGCACGACGGCGCCGGGAATGGGGTCGTTGGTGGCGTTGTCGACGACGGTTCCGCGTAAAGTTGCTTGCGCTAGAGCGCTGAACGACAGAATGCTAAGTGCCGTGGCAACGGCCAGACGTAGGTTTTGTGGAAGCTTCATGCCCGTTTAACCGCGTTTTGGGGTATTTGGTTCAACAAAAAAGGGCAAAAAAGCGTGAATGCCCTTTTGCCCTTCGTGAAGTCGTGTAGAAATGCTACTTCAAGCTGCTCATGAGCTTTTGGACGTCCTCTTCGTTGCTGAAGGACTTGCCGTTGGCTTTGGCGTCTGCCTGCCCGGCCTTGAGCGATGCTTGCGCTGCCTTCATTGCGTCTTTGGTCTTGCCATTTTTGGCGAGAATTTGGGCGTAGAGGTAGTGCACGTACCAGTTGTCGGCCTTCAGCTCGCAGGCTTTGGCCGCCCATTTCTCGGCTTCGGGCATACCCTGGTCCGACGCGTAGCGCGCTGCATTGCGCCATACGGTCCACGCAGCATTCGGATCACTTACGGCCTTTTCGAGGTTGGCTTTGGCCAGCTTGGCCGTAGGAACCTCAAAGTGGTAGCGCGCACGGAGCTTGCCCCACGCCACGATCAGGTCACCGCCGTCGGTAGACAAGTTGTCCCAGTACAGCGTCATCGATTCAACAAAATCACCTTCTTCAACCGGAACGGTAATGCGAGCTACATCTTTTTCTGTAGTGTACTCGTAAATACCCCATCCTTTGATGTCGGTGTTGACGACGAGCGTCCACTCGGCGTCATTCGGAATCAGCGAAAGACTGTAGGTTCCCGTCGGAATAGTGAATTTACCCACGTTGGCATCGGTACTGAGCTCAAGAAGTGTACTTCCGTTCGCGCCCATGCGCCAATGCGTCCCTTGCGGAACGATTTCGGTGTAGATGTCACGGCCCTTCGCACTGGGGCGCCAGTAGGTCAGTTTCGTGTCGGTAAGGCCAATACGCTGCTCAACCACCGCCTTAGGTGAGGGTTGGGGTAGGTCTTGGGCCCAAATTCCGGTGCCCGTAAGCGCCAAGAATCCGAAGATTAGTTGCTTTTTCATGTTGGTGAATTTAAGAGTTTAAACAAGGCGCTCCAGCGAACGGTTCACAAATGCAGTTAATCGTTCACCAGTAAGCAAGCCTTGCTGCAGTAGGGCGAGGTCCTTGGCGTGCAAAATGAGCTGGTCGCGCTCGGCGGGCTCTTCAGACTTGAGGATCTTACCGGCCAGCGCGTGGTTCCCATTCACCACCACGTCGTAGTGGTCGGGGAAGTCGCCCATGCCCATGAATCCGCCGCCACCCGTCGCACTCATTTCTTTCATGCGGCGCATGTACTCGGGCATCACCACCATCATCGGCACGTCGTCGCTGGCCAGCGCTTCGACGCGAACGCTGTAGTTTTTGTCGTTGATGGCACCCTCGACGTAGTCCTTGAGGCTCTCTTTTTCGGAATCAGTCAACAGGTGCGCTCGCTCGCCTTCTTTCGGAATCAGTTTGTCGAGCATGTCGCTGTCCACACGTGCGAAGCGAACCTTTTCTTTGGCGCCCTCGATTTTTTGAATCCAGTGCCCCGCAATCGGAGAGTCGAGCAGTACCACATCGTAGCCTTCGGCCTTGGCCTTTTGGATGTAGCTGTGCTGGCTGTCTTTATTCGAGGCGTAGAGCACCACCTTGGCGCCGTCTTTGTCGGTCTGCAGGGTGCTGATTTTCTCGAGGTACTCGTCAATCGTGTAGTTCTGCTCGTCCACCGCGCTGCGAAGTAGGCTGAACTTCTGTGCACGCTCAAAAAACTTGTCGTCGGTCACCATTCCGTACTCGATAATGACGGCGATGTCTTTGAACTTTTGCTCGAAGTCGGCACGGTCGGCCTTGAACATTTCTTCGAGCTTATCGGCCACTTTTTTCGTGATGTGGCCGCTGATTTTCTTGACGTTTCCGTCGGCCTGCAGATAGCTGCGCGACACGTTGAGCGGAATGTCTTTCGAGTCAATAACCCCGTGCAGCATCATCAAGAATTCAGGAACGATTCCTTCGACGTTGTCGGTGACAAAAACCTGCGACTGGTAGAGCTGAATTTTGTTCTTGTTCAGCTCCATGTTGGGCTTGATTTTCGGGAAGAACAGAATTCCGGTCAAATCAAACGGGTAGTCCACGTTCATGTGGATGTGAAAGAGCGGCTCCTCAAACGTGTAGGGGTAGAGGGCCTTGTAGAACGCCTTGTAGTCTTCGTCGGTAAGCTCGCTTGGCTTTTTGGTCCACGCGGGGCTGTCGGGGTTGATTACGTTGGGAACTTTTTTGGTTTCCCACTTCGCGTCTTCGCCTTCGGCGGCTGTGTTGTAGCGCTCGTCCTTCTCGCCACAGATGATGGGCACGCTCATGAATCGGGCGTACTTCTTTAGCAGCTCGTTGATTTTGAATTCCTCGAGAAACTCCTCTGAGTCGCTGTCGATGTGCAGAATGATGTCGGTTCCGCGGTCCTTCTTCTTTTTGGTGTCGAGGCTGTATTCGGGTGAGCCGTCGCACGACCACAGTGCGCCTTCGTCTTCGGTGGACTTCCAGCTTCGGGTGTGAATTTCAACTTTGCTCGACACCATAAAGCTCGAGTAAAACCCGAGTCCGAAGTGGCCAATCATGGCTCCTTTGTCGATCTTGCCCTCGTACGCGTTGACGAATTCGGTGGCGCCCGAAAAGGCCACGTCGTTGATGTACTTGTTGACTTCGTCGGACGTCATACCGATACCACGGTCGCGGATGGTGATGGTCTTTTTCTTTTTGTCGACGTCGACGTGGATGCTGAGGTCGCCGAGTTCTCCAGAGAATTCGCCGAGGTTGCTCAGCGTTTTAAGCTTGTTGGTGGCGTCGACCGCGTTCGAAATCAGTTCGCGCAGAAAAATTTCGTGGTCGCTGTAGAGAAATTTCTTGATGACGGGAAAGATGTTGTCCGCCGAAACATTGATTTTACCTGTAGCCATTTTTTAATCGTTTAGTGCGGTCACGATGGAACAAGGGGCATGCCACAGCCGTTACCTTCGTAGAGAACTGACAAAATGGCAAGTACCCCGTTTATTACCGTGCGTTTTTTTCGCTGGCAGGGCCGCAAAGCCCAGTGGTGGGCCTTTGGTTCTCAGGGCTTTGCCTTGCGTCAACCGTGGTCGGCCGACGGGCTTCGCTTTGCCAAGCAGCTTGGTAGTGGTGCCGGGAGCGGATTTTCAATCTGGCCAGACTTCAGTACCTATGCGTGGTTTGGGGTTTGGGATTCAGAAGCTGCCGCTGCCGATTTTTTTGCTACGGACGCCCGCTGGGCGGAATGGCGCACTTCGGCCCACGAAGAGTGGGGCTGGAACGCCGAGCCCGTGCGCGGTCACGGAAGTTGGGACGGTGTACACCTGCTTGAGGGATCAGCCCTTGCAGAGTTGGCCCCCGACGACGAGGTGGCAGTACTGACCCGAGCCCGCATTAAGTGGAGCCAAGCCCTGCGCTTTTGGTGGAACGTCCCGAGTGCCAGCCGCCACCTTGATCAGTTGCCGGACCTTATGTACCGCAAGGGAGTGGGGGAGTTGCCCCTGGTCGAGCAGGCCACGTTGAGCGTGTGGCGCAGCGCTGAAGCGCTCGACGCCTTTGCATACCGAAGTCGGGAGCACGCGCCCATGGTGCGCAAAACCCGCGACTACGGCTGGTACAGCGAAGAAATGTTCCTGAGGATGAAGGTCTTGACTCGTTGGGAGTCTCGCCCTATCTTGGGTGCATGACGGGACTCCGATACCTTTTAGCGCTGCTGCTGCCGGCCTCGATTTACGTGGGGTTACTAGCTGATGGTTTCTGGTCGTTTGCAGCACTGGGGTTTGCATTCGGAGTAGTGCCACTGCTCGAGGCGGTGCTGCCCACCTTTGCCGCGAATCTGAGCGAGGCCCAGCGGGCCGAGCGGCTGCGCCAGCCCTGGTACGACCTGCTGGTGGTCGCACAAATTCCGCTCCACCTCGGGGCCATTGCGATCTTTTTAAAGGTGGTGCCCGAAGACCGCGCCGCCGGTGACCTCACCTCGTTGGTGGGCCACATTGCCGCGATGGGCGTCTCGTGCGGATCCCTCGCCATCAACATTGCCCACGAGCTGGGGCACCGTCCTAATGCTACCTACCAGCGCTTGGCTCAGGGACTACTTGTTACCACACTCTACGGGCAGTTTTTTATTGACCACAATCTGGGCCACCACAAAAACGTGGCAACGCCCGAGGACGCTTCCACGGCCCGCTACGGCGAAGTGCTTTATGCGTTTTGGCTGCGCAGCATGCTCGGGGTTTGGCGAACCGCTTGGCGCCTTAAACCCGGCCTAATGGGCGTCTTATTTGGGGCTGAATTGGCCTTTCTATCCGGAATTTGGGCCTATGCGCCTACCGCGCTAGTGCCTTTGCTGCTGTCGGCACTCCTGGGGATTTTGCTCCTCGAAACCGTGAACTACATCGAGCACTACGGTTTGCTCCGCCAAAAAGTCAGCGCCAACCGCTACGAAAACGCCCAGCCGGCGCATTCCTGGAATTCGAACCATCCGCTCGGGCGGTTTATGCTCTTTGAGCTGACGCGCCACTCAGACCACCACGCGCACCCCCACAAGTCCTATCCGGTGCTGGATCACTACGACGAAGCACCCCAAATGCCCGCGGGCTACCCGGCGATGATGGTGCTGGCGGCCCTGCCGCCGCTGTGGTTCCGCGTGATGAATCCGCGGCTAAAACCAGTAGCTAGTAACTAGTTACTTGTCAAAAAGGGTTGGTCGCCCACACCCCGAGCTCGGGGATGAATCCGCGGTCGTCCATCGCGAGCGCACTCACCATAGCGTGGGCGAGCTCTTCGGGACGCAGCATGTTGTCCTTGAGGGGTTTTTCTTCGCGGCTTTCGACGTTGAATGCGGTCGGCACGGCCGAAGGATTGACGAGCATCACCCGAATGTTGAAGGGGCGAAGTTCGTCGCGCCAGCACTCGGTCATGCCGCGCACGGCAAATTTGGATGCGGCGTACACCGTTCCGTTTTTGAATCCGCGCACGCCCGCACTTGAGGCGATGTTGATGATGTTGCCCGTATTCTGGGCCTTCATGCGCTTGGCGGCTTCGCGGCCGACCAACGCGGCACCAAAAACGTTGGTGTGAAAAATGGTTTCGAAATCGGACCACGACACTTCATCTACCGGACCAAAAAATCCAATTCCGGCGTTGTTGATGAGCACGTCCAGGCCGCCCCACTCGCGGTCGATTTCGGCGTACATCTTCAATATGTCGGACTCTTTGCTGGCGTCGTACGGCAGGGCCCAGGCTCCGAGCTCCTGAGCGACGCGCTCGAGTTTGTTTTGGTCGCGACCGGTGATGGCGACGCGGGCGCCGCGGGCGATAAGTAGTTCGGCAGTGGCTTTGCCGAGGCCTGAAGAGCCGCCGGTAATCAGTACGCGGGCGTTGGGGAATTCCATGGTGGGTAATTGTTTATAAGGCTAACGTGGCGAACGAGCGGTGGTTCACCCAAAACGGTACTCAATTACGCGGCTGGGTACGTCAAAAGGCACCACGGAGCTCAGTCCAAGGTAGTTGGCGCCTTCTTCGGCGGACGTAAATCCCCGGAACGCGCTCAGGGGCGGCATGCCAATGAGTTCTGACCCCGCCGCGCGAAGGCCCAGCCCGCTTGCGAGTCGGTCTACCTCGTCGTACACGTCTTTGAGGGCCAGCCGCGATAGGTCGGTGACGTTGCAGCTG
>JAURGG010000178.1 GCA_030833905.1 Schleiferiaceae bacterium | reverse complement strand
TGCCCCTAAGGCCGCTGCCGAAAAGCCAGCTGCGCCTAAAAAAACCGCGGCGCCCAAGAAAGCCGCTGCGCCCAAGGCCACTGCAAAGAAAACCTCGACTAAAAAAGCTACTACCCCTAAAGCGGAGAAGTAAGCGATAATTCTAGAACCTCATGGCACACAAGAAAGGCGTAGGTAGTTCCAAGAACGGACGCGAATCAGAAAGCAAACGACTCGGCGTGAAGATATTTGGCGGTCAACCCGCTATCGCCGGCAACATTATTGTTCGCCAGCGCGGCACGTCGCACCATCCCGGTAACAACGTAGGTATTGGCAAAGACCACACCTTGTACGCGTTGACCGACGGTATGGTTGAATTCAAAAAGAAAGCAGGCAACAAGAGCTTTGTCTCGGTTGTTCCCTTCACCGAAGGGGGCGAAGCCTAATTTGCTGAACCAACACAAGACCAACCCCCTGTCGCTCTGAAAAGCTGCAGGGGGTTTTTTAGTTTTACACGATGCTACAACTCACTACTATTCGTCAAGACGCCGAG
>JAURGG010000177.1 GCA_030833905.1 Schleiferiaceae bacterium | reverse complement strand
TACCAAACAATGCATTCATTCGTTTATAGATTGTAGATAAAGCGTACCACAGAACTGGAATGAATAGTAGACACCCCAATACGATACCTGAAATATTATCGTCTTTGATGGAAAGACCTACCATATATCCAACACAGTAAGATAAGAAAGTGACAAGAGCGTTTCGAAGGAAATAGGTAGTACCTGAAATCGTATTCGAAAATTTAAAATATTTCTGAAGATTCTCCATTTATTTGTTTTTAAAGTTAGTACCGCCTGCCGGAATCGAACCGGCACGACCGTTTCGGGTCGAGGGATTTTAAGTCCCTTGTGTCTACCTATTTCACCAAGGCGGCAATCGTTAGTTCGTCAAATATATAAACTAAAATTGATTAGACAAATGATTTTTGAAAATCCGTCCAAATATCCTCTACCTCAATACTAAGAATAGATGAGAAGATAGTTGGTTCATACGGTTTTGCACGAAGTTTCATTGAAGCTTCATCAGGAGTTTTGTTACCCTTTTTGATATTACATGGAGAGCAACAAGTCACA
>JAURGG010000176.1 GCA_030833905.1 Schleiferiaceae bacterium | reverse complement strand
ACCGCATTAATTTCGAAAGAAGCTCCACTGAGCGTTAAAGTGGGGGTGGGCCTGCCCGAACATGACGGAGAAGGTCGCCTTATTGTGGCCGAATTTCCCCATTTCTACGTGGCTACGGCGTATGTCCCCAATTCCAAGGGCGACTTGAGCCGAATTCCCAACCGCCAAGCGTGGGACCGCGATATCGCCAACTTGCTTGCCAACTACGATGAAAAGAAACCCATTGTCTATTGTGGCGATCTGAATGTGGCCCATCAGGAAATAGATCTTTCTAATCCCAAGTCCAACTACAACAAGACCCCCGGTTATACTCAAGCGGAAATTGACGGTATGGATTACCTGTTGAGCAAGGGATTTGTGGATTCATGGCGCGCCCAACACCCCGAGGAGGTGAAGTTTTCATGGTGGAGCATGCGCTCGGGAGCGCGGGCGAAGAACATCGGATGGCGATTGGACTACCATGTGGTATCGGAGCGCCTGATGCCTCGTGTGACCCGCACGGACATCTTGACGGAAGAGTATGGCAGCGACCACTGTCCG
>JAURGG010000175.1 GCA_030833905.1 Schleiferiaceae bacterium | reverse complement strand
GACTCGAACCACCGATGTCTTCCGACGACAGATTTACAGTCTGCTGCAATAGCCACTATGCGACACTCCCAAATTTGATATGCCCTAAAAGATTGACGTAATGCTTGGTTGAGCTTCGAGCCAGCAGAGGGACTCGAACCCCCGACCTACTGATTACAAATCAGTAGCTCTACCAACTGAGCTATGCTGGCAAAAAGTAAAGGACAAGCGGTCCCAAGCAGTGCGTCAAAAAAGAACGTTGCTGCATAGCAGCTTTCCCGCTATTTTCAAACGGACTGCAAATGTAGAAAATAAAAGGATGTCTACAAGCGGTCTTTAGCGCTTTTTCAAAGACAAGTTTTTCCCCTTGCTGCGCTTCACAATTCGGCGGAGCGCTAGCATGGCTAAACTCACGGATTTCTCGAAGGTCTTGGCCTCCTTTTTGACGACCACTTCCTTGCCAGGGAGGTGAATACATACTTCGGCTATCTTGTTCTCATGAAGGTGGTTGTTGTCCAAGCGCAAGAAAACCGTGGCTTCGGATACGCGGTTCGAGACCTT
>JAURGG010000174.1 GCA_030833905.1 Schleiferiaceae bacterium | reverse complement strand
AGGTTGGTGTACCCCGCATCGTAGTATTCATGAACAAGGTTGACATGGTTGACGACGAGGAACTCCTCGAGCTCGTTGAAATGGAAATCCGCGACCTTCTTTCGTTCTACAAGTACGACGGCGACAACACTCCGGTTATCAAAGGTTCAGCTCTTGGTGGCTTGAACGGCGAGCAGAAGTGGGTTGACACCGTTATGGAGTTGATGAACTCAGTTGACGCTTGGATCGAAGAGCCGGTTCGCGACAAGGACAAGGACTTCTTGATGCCGATCGAAGACGTATTCACGATCACCGGTCGCGGTACCGTAGCTACGGGCCGTATCGAAACGGGTGTTGCGAACACGGGTGACGGTGTAGACATCATCGGTTTTGGTGACGAGAAATTGACCTCGACCATCACGGGTGTTGAAATGTTCCGCAAGATCCTTGACCGCGGTGAGGCTGGTGACAACGTAGGTCTCCTGCTCCGTGGTATCGACAAGGCTCAAATCCGTCGCGGTATGGTTATCGCCAAGACGAACTCTCAGAAGCCCCACGCCAAGTT
>JAURGG010000173.1 GCA_030833905.1 Schleiferiaceae bacterium | reverse complement strand
AACTTGTTGGCCGCTTTGATTGACAACAACATTCAATCGAAGAAACGCTCCTTGGGCATTGATCCCCGCACCGTGTTGTGGAAGCGCGTGATGGATATGAACGACCGCGCCATTCGCCAAGTGATCACAGGAATGGGAGGTAAAAATGGAGGCATCATGCGGGAGACGGGCTTTAACATTACGGCCGCCTCTGAAATCATGGCCATTCTGTGCATGAGCCAGAATCTTCAGGATTTGAAAGAGCGCATCGATCGCATTTACATTGGAGATACCTACGACGGGGAGCCCGTTTATGCCAAAGACCTGAATGCCTCTGAGGCCATGGCGATTCTGATGAAAGATGCCATCAAGCCCAATTTGGTGCAAACCTTGGAAGGCAATCCTGCCATTTTGCACGGCGGTCCTTTTGCGAACATCGCTCAGGGCACCAATAGCATCTTGGCGACCAAAATGGCCATGAGCTATGGCGATTGGGTGGTGACCGAAGCGGGATTTGGTGCCGATTTGGGGGCTGAAAAATTCTTGAATTTGAAATGCCGTACGGCGG
>JAURGG010000172.1 GCA_030833905.1 Schleiferiaceae bacterium | reverse complement strand
CTCAAGGAAAGTATAAAGGCATTTCTGGGGTGGGAAGTATTTCCGACATCGCCGCCGCTCTCGAACAAACGTTGCACGCGCTTTAAGCGCCCCCCTCATGGCAGATACCAACTTTATTGACTACGTCAAGATCTACTGCGCTTCGGGCAAAGGAGGGGCAGGCAGTGCCCACTTCTACCGCGCCCGTGGAATTCCCAAAGGAGGTCCGGACGGAGGCGATGGCGGCCGTGGAGGTCACATCATTCTCGAAGGCAATAACCAAAGTTGGACCCTCCTTCACCTCAAGTACCGCAAGCACATCAAGGCGGTTATGGGCGGTGGGGGTGGCCGAAACGACCGACACGGTGGCGATGGAGAGGACATCATCTTGCACGTTCCCTTGGGAACCATTGCCAAGGATGCCGAAACGGGCGAGCAAAAATGTGAAATTACAGAACACGGTCAGCGCGTCATCCTCTTGCCTGGCGGGCGGGGAGGACTCGGAAACACCCATTTCAAAAGTGCTACGAACCAAGCTCCCCACTTTGCGCAACCGGGCGAGGCAGGG
>JAURGG010000171.1 GCA_030833905.1 Schleiferiaceae bacterium | reverse complement strand
AATTGAAAAGCAGATGCTCGAATTCGCCCGTGAGAAGGCCGAATTCAAGTTGCGCCCGGTGTCGAAGGCCGAGGCCTTGGCCCAATACGCCAACAACCCTTACAAGACGGAGCTGATCCAGAACTTGGAAGACGGCACCATCACGTTTTGCGATCACAGCACCTTCACCGACCTCTGTCGGGGTGGCCACATTCCCAATACGGGATTGATCAAGGCCGCCAAAGTCATGAGCGTAGCGGGTGCCTACTGGCGTGGCAACGAGCACAATCCTCAGCTGTCTCGCGTTTATGGCGTTTCCTTCCCTAAAGCCTCCATGCTTCAGGACCACCTAACGCTCCTCGAAGAGGCCAAAAAGCGCGACCACCGCAAGCTGGGCAAGGAATTGGAACTCTTCACGTTCTCTCAACGCGTCGGCCAAGGCTTGCCAATGTGGCTACCCAAGGGCGCTGCCCTCCGCGAGCGTTTGGAGCAATTCTTGAAAAAAGCGCAAAAGAAAGCGGGATACCAAGGCGTCATTACCCCGCACATTGGCAACAAAGAGCTTTATG
>JAURGG010000170.1 GCA_030833905.1 Schleiferiaceae bacterium | reverse complement strand
ACACATTTTTAGAACACCCGAGGGTGATCACATTGATGCGATTCTTCTTGGCGGAACGCGTTCTAATAGTATATTAAAACTTCAGGTGACGGACCGAAAGTCCCTCATTTTTAATCTCTTCCAAAGATTCAATGCCAATGGAAATATGGGTGTTGACAAAATCCTGGCTCCCGACCGAATCGCTCGCTTCGGTCTTTACTCCCTCGGGCACCATCGGTTGGTCCGAGACCAACAACAAGGCCCCGAGAGGAATACGATTTTTGAAGCCCGCCGAAAACAGAGTCGCTGTTTCCATGTCAATGGCCATGGCCCGCACCTCTTCGAGGTAGGCTTTAAAGGTTTCGTCGTGCTCCCAAACGCGTCGATTCGTGGTGTACACGGTTCCCGTCCAGTAATCACAGGCACGATTCCGGATAACGTGGGACACCGCGCGTTGCAGCGAAAAGGCCGGCAACGAGGGCACTTCCGGTGGGAAGTAAGCATTGGAGGCACCTTCCCCACGAATTGCTCCGATGGGGACAATGTAATCGCCTATTTCGGTTCGCTTTTT
>JAURGG010000169.1:280-554 GCA_030833905.1 Schleiferiaceae bacterium | reverse complement strand
ACCGACCCAAGGGGCAGTGACGTCGACCCATTGGTATTCGTTCCATTGGTGCTCCCAACCGGTGGCGATTTGATGCACCTTGTTTTCGGGGTAGTAGTTCACCTTGCCGCGCAAAGTGTATTCCTGGGCGTAGTGGTCGTGCCACGTAGAGCTGATGCCTCCGTTATTGACCAAGCCATCTCCGGGCCGGATGTAGAACACCCCGCTGGGATCGTAGGGGTTGAAGACGTCCAAGGGGTAAGAAGCAATGTTGTCTTCGTCCAAAATGCCATCC
>JAURGG010000169.1:0-270 GCA_030833905.1 Schleiferiaceae bacterium | reverse complement strand
ACTGTCGCGGTGCGGAAGGGGCGGCCATTGGCATCGGCCCGTAGGTTGGTGAACATTCGGCCCGCACTCAGTGTCAAGCCCCACTGTGGACTGAAGACATGCGTCAAGTTCAAGGCCGTCAAATTGCTGTGGTGCGTGTAGGTGGTTGCAAGGTCCAAATTCTTGCTCCGCGCATACTGATAGCCCGGCGCGAGAATGGCGTCAAAACCCACAATTTGCAGGGTGCGCGAATTCTGGTTGATGTTCAGCGAATGCTGATTGGTGGCGGTC
>JAURGG010000016.1 GCA_030833905.1 Schleiferiaceae bacterium | reverse complement strand
CGGCCACATCTTTGACGTGGTGCTTTTTCCGCCCGCCGTGGCCCGCCACGCGATTCGCCGGCGCGGAATCTACCGAATGTCCGGCCGAATCTCCGTCGAGTACGGCTACGCGAGCCTTGACGTCCAGCACCTTGAACGCTGCACCGCCAAACTCGATCCGCGCTTTGACGAAACTCCCGTGCACCTGATGCCCGTAGCCACAAAATCGGGCCGCGGAATGACCGTCGGTCGCAATCCAGTTAAATCCTTGCTGAAGAACGCTCAAAGTTCTTAATGACGGATGCGGAGCGGAATCCGCTCGAATTCAACGATCCCAAAATTTCCCGTTTTAAACGCTTGTGTCCGGCTATAACCGGATTTCAAAATTTCTCACGAATATTTATCCTATAATATATATTATGTTAATTACATATTTGAACTAGACATCCCTGAACACGATTCATCTTCCACCTCAGCATGCAACTAAGGCCATCTCCCCACTTCCTCCAACCACAAAAAAACTAGAAGCTCGAAGCAAGAAACTAGTAGCCAGCAGCCAGCAACCTCTACCAAAAAGAAACGCCCGCGTTTGCGGGCGCTCTTAAACTTAATTTTACTGAAGCTTACAACTCAGCTATTTCAGCTGCGACGCGCTTCACATCCTCATAGCGGCTCAGCTTGTAGTACACCTCGCGCAATGCCTCAAGTGTTGCTGCATCCTTGGGCTGAATGCTGTATGATCGCTCGAAGTACGAAAGAGCCTTCTTTAGCTCGTCGTCCTTCTTCTTATTCAGCTCGTCGTACTGCTTTTGAGTAGCACTACGTGGAAGCGCGTTGATCTTCTCGACGTACACATTGCTCTCATCAATGTACACGAGGCCAAGCATGTAGATCGCATCTACGTACTTCTCGTCGGCAGCAATTGCGCGCTCGTAGTATTCGATTCCCTTCGGGGTATTCTTGAGCTTCTGGTGATACAAGAATCCGGCATTGTACAGGTACAGCGGATTATTTGACTCCTTTGCAAGCGCCTCTTCGAGTTTGGCGATCGCACCATTGAAGTCTTCGCGATCCAAGTACGCCTGGAGTTCAAGCTTCAAAAGGTCGTCGTTCATAGGGAACTTGGCGCGGGCAACCTTGACTAAGGCGTCAAAATCGTCAGCACGCTTGTCTTCGATGTACATGAATAACAGACGGATGTAGAAATCCACCAAAATGCTCTCGGTGCGCTGGGGCTCGCTTGCCTTCTCCATTTGGATGTACATGTCTAACGTAGCCTTGTCTGGGAACGGGTAGCGCTTGCCATCTTCGGCGAGGATTCCAGTCCACTGAATGCCCTTGTACTCAAGTTCAACGAGCTTCTTAAACAACTTCTCTGCTTTAGCCTTGTCGCCAGTTTCTATGGCTAAGTAGGCTACGTACGACATGTTCGTAGTGTCCAACTGGCCAACGACCGCACGCGTGGCAATCGCCTTTTCATAGGCCGCAATAGACGATGCTTTGTCGTTTTGATTAAAGTTAAAGTCTTCAGCAAGACCCACGTAAGCCTGCGCAAGCAAGGGGAGTTTCTCTTCAGAAGCCTTCGCCAACTTGATCTTACCCAAAGCTTTTTCGAATGCCAATAGATCTGCATAGGCTGCGGTTGCCTCGTTCAGCGTCTCAATATTCTTGCTGGAGGGGTCGTTAAACAGCGCATAGTACACGTCACCGCGGTACAGCAAGTACTTGGGCATCAATTTGGGGTTGCGTGCCTCGGGCGCAAGCGCGTCCACTGAAGCTTTGGCTTCATCGATGTAGCGCTTCGCTTCCACGAGATCACCTGCGTTCAGAGCGATCTTGGCACTTGAAATCTTGGGGCCGTCTTGGGCCTGCACGAACAGCGCAGTGCCAGCAAATACAGCAAAAAGAACCTTTTTCATAAGTACGTATTTGCCACAAAGATAAAGGCCCCGCTCAGCGGGGCCTTCACAATCTCAGCATATTTACAGAAAATTATTCTGCACTCGCCTCCCCTGCTTCGGGTACGATTCCGCCTTCGACACCTTCAATCACTTCTTCAACTTCTGATGAAGGGACTTTGGCCACTGATGCGATGGATTCTCCCGACTTCAAGTTGATTAAGCGAACGCCTTGGGTGGCACGACCCATGACGCGCAAGTCGGCAGCCGCCATGCGAATCATGATTCCGCGCTTGGTGGTAATCATCAAATCGTCCTCGTCGGTAATGTCTTTAATTGCAATCACGTCGCCGGTTTTGTCGGTAACATTCAGCGTTTTGACACCCTTACCTCCACGGTTGGTGATGCGGTAGTCCTCGACCAGCGTGCGCTTGCCGTAGCCGTTCTCACTCACGACTAGGATCGAGTCCTGGTCGCTGGCGGCACAGACCATGCCCACCACTTCGTCGTTCTCGGTATCGAGCGCCATGGCGCGTACCCCAGAAGCTCCGCGGCCCATCGGACGCACCTTGGCTTCAGGGAATCGAATGGCCTTGCCGCTGCGCACGGCCATGATGATCTCGTTGGTCCCATCTGTTAGGCGAGCCTCCAAAAGGCGGTCGCCGTCCCGTACGCCGATGGCGTGGATGCCGTTCGCGCGCGGCCGGCTGTAGGCCTCCAGGGTGGTCTTTTTAATGATTCCCTTAACCGTACACAGAACGACCGAGTGGCTGTTGACGTAGGCTTCGTCCTTCAGGTCCTTGGTGTTGATGTACGCACGAACCTTGTCGTCGCTCGGCAAATTGATCAGGTTGACGATAGCCTTGCCTTTGCTGGTGCGGTTTCCTTCCGGAATCTCATACACGCGCAGCCAGAAGCATCGGCCCTGCTCCGTAAAGAACAGCATGTAGTTGTGGTTCGTGGCCACAAACACGTGCTCAATAAAGTCTTCATCACGGGTGTTGGCTCCACGCGAGCCTACACCTCCCCTGCTCTGGGTTTTGTACTCGCTCAAGGCGGTGCGCTTCACATAGCCCATGTGCGAAATCGTGATCACCACCTCTTCGTCGGCAATCATATCCTCCATGCGCATGTCTCCACCCGAGAAGTCAATGAGCGTGCGGCGCTCGTCACCGAACTTGTCACGAATCTCAGTTAGCTCATCCCTAATGATTTGCATTCGCAAATCAACCTCATCAAGGATGCGCTGCAGGTAGGCAATCTGCTCCATGAGCTCGTTGTACTCTGCCTTGATCTTGTCGCGTTCGAGTCCAGTGAGCTTCTGCAGACGAAGGTCGAGAATGGCTTTTGACTGGATTTCGCTAAGTCCAAAGTTGCTCATCAATCCTTCTTTGGCGATGTCCACTGTCTGGCTTGCTCGGATCAACTTGATTACGGCATCCAGGTTGTCGATGGCGATCAACAGACCCTCGAGAACGTGGGCACGTTTTTGCGCTTCAGAGAGTTCGTACTTTGAGCGGCGCACCACCACTTCGTGGCGGTGATCCACAAAATGACGAATCATGTCCTTTAGATTCAGCATCATCGGGCGGCCGTTCACCAGCGCGATGTTGTTCACACTAAAGCTCGACTGCAGCTGGGTAAACTTGTAAAGTTTGTTCAGAACCACATTCGGAACCGCGTCACGCTTGCATACATAAACAATGCGCATACCGTTGCGGTCCGACTCGTCGCGGATGTCAGCAATTCCATCCAACTTTTTCTCGTCGACCAAATCTGCGGTCTTCTTGATCATGTCGGCTTTGTTGACTTGGTACGGAATCTCTGACACAATAATGCAGTCGCGACCGTTCACCTCTTCAATATGAGCCTTAGCACGAAGGACAATTCGTCCTCGACCTGTTTCGAAGGCTTCTCGAACGCCGTCGTAGCCGTAGATGGTTCCGCCCGTGGGGAAGTCCGGAGCCGAAATATGCTTCATCAAGTCCGCGACTTCAACCTCGTTGTTCTCGATGTAGGCAATCGTGGCATTAATGGACTCAGTGAGGTTGTGCGGCGGCATGTTGGTCGCCATACCTACCGCGATTCCTGATGCTCCATTCACAAGAAGTGCCGGAATCCGCGTTGGGAGCACTGTGGGCTCTTGGCGCGAATCGTCGTAGTTCAACTTGAAGTCAACCGTGTCCTTGTCAATGTCGCGCACCAATTCCTCGGTGATCTTGCGCATCCGAACCTCAGTGTAGCGCATTGCTGCCGGAGCGTCGCCGTCCATTGAACCAAAGTTTCCTTGGCCGTCCACAAGCATGTAGCGCAGACTCCACTCTTGGGCCATACGTACAATGGTGTCGTAAATCGCGGAATCGCCGTGGGGGTGGTACTTACCCATTACCTCACCCACAACCAGTGCGGACTTCTTGTACGACTTGTACGAGTGGTTGCCCATCTCGTTCATTCCATACAGGACGCGGCGGTGAACGGGTTTGAGTCCGTCTCGCACATCAGGGAGTGCTCGAGAAACAATTACCGACATCGAGTAGTCGATGTAGGAGGTCTTCATCTCCTCCTCAATATTTATAGGTATAATGCGTTCGCCTTCGGCCATAATGTCAGTTAGCTAGTATATCCTTCAAAAATACGAGGTGCAGCCTCCTTAACGTCGCGCAGAACCTATGATTTTCGTAGGTTTTATGCACATTCACTTGTTTATAAATAAGCCAACATTCATCGTGCTGTGAGTTGGCACGGCATTGGTTACTTTGGGGGTATGGACGAAAATTTCTCACCGCGCGTCAAAGACGTTATCGGCTACGCTAAAGAAGAGGCGCTCCGCCTGGGCCACGACAGCATTGGTACCGAACATTTGGTGCTGGGCTTAGTGCGCGAAGGAGCAGGTTCCGCAATTGAATTGCTTCAAGCGCTTGGCGTGGATCTACTCGAAGTTCGCCACAAAGTTGAAGCCCTGCACCAACCTGTCGAGAACCCGGGACTGAGCCGCAAGAACATTCCGCTGACCCGCCAGGCCGAAAAGGCGCTTAAAACCACTTTTCTAGAAGCCAAACTCTACGGAAGTCCGGTAATTCGCACCGCCCACCTCCTGCTCTGCATTTTGCGCAACGAGAACGATCCGGTGGCCTCGGTGCTCCGCAGCTTTGGTATCGACTACGAAACTGTCAAAACCGAGTACCAAAGCCGTTTTATGGAGGACCGCAAACCCGAGCGCGGCACGAGTCCGTCCGCTGCGATGAGCGGTGAAGACGACGACGACGAACCTTCGCGCGGAAGCGCTCCGCGCCCCGGCAAGCCCGGTGAACCGAAGAGCAAAACGCCCGTCCTTGACAATTTTGGCCGTGACCTAACCAAGTTGGCCATCGAAGACAAACTCGACCCCGTAGTGGGCCGTGAAAAAGAGATTGAACGCGTCAGCCAAGTACTGAGCCGCCGCAAAAAGAACAATCCACTCCTTATTGGTGAGCCGGGCGTTGGTAAATCTGCAATCGCAGAGGGGCTTGCGCTCAAAATTGTCCAAAAGCAGGTGAGTCGCGTGCTCTTTGGCAAGCGCGTTGTGACCCTTGACTTGGCCAGCCTTGTTGCGGGAACCAAGTACCGCGGTCAGTTCGAAGAGCGCATGAAAGCACTCATGAACGAGCTCGAGAAGAACGACGACATCATTTTGTTCATCGACGAGATCCATACCATTGTGGGTGCGGGCGGAGCCACGGGCTCACTCGACGCCAGCAACATGTTCAAGCCAGCCCTAGCGCGCGGCGAAATTCAGTGCATCGGAGCAACGACCCTCGACGAGTACCGCCAGTACATTGAAAAGGACGGTGCACTTGAGCGCCGTTTTCAAAAGGTTATGGTAGAACCTCCTACCCCCGATGAAACCCTGCAAATCCTGCGCAACCTCAAGCCCAAGTACGAGGAGCACCACAATGTGGCGTACACCGACGAGGCCTTGGCTGCCTGTATCGCACTGACGGTGCGCTACGTGCCCGACCGCTTCTTGCCCGACAAGGCGATTGACGCCCTCGACGAGGCCGGAAGCCGCGTGCACTTGGGGTCCATTTCGGTTCCCGAGGGGGTTCGCGACCTCGAAGAACAGCTTGAAGCCGTGCGCAAGCAGAAGATGGAGGTCGTTAAAAAGCAGCGCTACGAAGAGGCAGCCAAGCTTCGCGACGATGAAAAGACCATTGAGAATAAGCTAGCTCAGGTTCAGGCCGAGTGGGACGAGGAGGTTCGCAAGAACAGAGCTCCCGTCACCGAAGACGACATTGCCGAAGTGGTGTCGATGATGACCGGAATCCCGGTCCGCAAAGTGTCAAAGGATGAACTGGCTAAGCTCGCTGCGATGGAGCAAGACATCAAGAGCAAAATCATCGGTCAGGATGAAGCTGTGCGCAAGGTGGTGCGCGCGATTCAGCGCAACCGTGCAGGCCTCAAAGACCCCAATAAACCCGTTGGATCCTTCATCTTCTTGGGCCCCACCGGCGTAGGTAAAACCCAGTTGGCCAAAGAGATTGCAATTCAGCTCTTCGACTCCGCCGACGCGCTGATTCGCATCGACATGTCTGAATACATGGAGAAGTTTGCCATTTCGCGGCTCGTAGGAGCGCCTCCGGGATACGTCGGCTACGAAGAGGGCGGCCAGCTCACCGAAAAGGTGCGCCGCAAGCCCTATTCGGTGGTTCTGCTTGATGAAATTGAGAAGGCGCACCCTGACGTCTTCAACCTTTTGCTTCAGGCGCTCGACGACGGCCACATGACCGACAGCCTCGGTCGTAAAGTGGACTTCAAGAACTCGCTGATTATCATGACCTCAAACATCGGTTCGCGCCAGCTCAAGGATTTCGGGACGGGTGTGGGCTTCGGAACCAAAACCCGTCAAGACAGCTCTGAAGACCTTGCAAAAGGGGTAATTGAGTCTGCGCTCAAGAAAGCTTTTGCTCCGGAATTTCTCAATCGTATTGATGATGTAATTGTCTTTGAACCGCTTGAGCGCGAAGACATTTCTAAAATTGTGCACATTGAACTTCGCAGCTTGCTTCGCCGAATGGAGTCTTTGGAGTACCATGTGCAGCTCGAAGACAGCGCAGTTGCCTTTTTGGCGGACAAAGGCTTTGATCCTAAGTTCGGAGCGCGCCCCCTACAGCGAGCTATCCAGCGCTATGTAGAAGACCCCTTGGCTGAAGAAATAGTGAAAGGCACCTTTCATCCTGGGGACACCGTGGTGTTTTCAGGTGCAGAAGGCGCTGAGCTGCTGAGTTTGGCGATTACGTCCGCGACTCCGCCTCAAGCCGCCAGCCAAGAGCCCTCAGCAACGGTACCGTCGGCCGAAAGCCAAGAACAACCCGCCGAAGGAAGCGAGCCTCTCGCTTAAAGGCTGATGAGCCCGGGGATTCCCCGGGCTTGTTCGTAGCGCTGCATTACAGCTTCTACGCTGAGCATTAACTCTTTGACTGTAAAGGATACGTAGTTTCCTTTCGAAGAAGGGCGAAGTGAAATCTCTGCTACTTCGGGATCAAAGAGCTGCTGAAGGCGGGCAATGGCCTCATTGTCTGCAGGACAAATGAATTTAAACATGTACAGTGCGGGCCAGGTGTAGTTTTGCTCCAGTAGTTCCCGAAATTTGGCTTCTTCCATGACTCAAAGTAACACCACAACCCGACGTATCGTGCTGACTGGCGCGCCATCTACCGGAAAAACTTCGGTAGTCGCACTCCTTCAGGAGCTTGGGCATCCGGTGCTCCACGAAATTTCGCGGGACATTATTACCCAAGAGGGCACGAAGCTCGGCGGAGACGATCCGTGGCGCAACCTTTTGGCCTTTTCAGAAGTCATTTGGAAGCTCCGCGCAGCCCAGCACGCCGAGGCGGAGCGTACCGATGGCGATGTGTTTTTTGACCGCAGCCTGCTCGACACCCTGAGCTACCTTCAGGCGGGCGACAAAGAAGTCCCCGCATGGATGGACCCCACGCCCTACCCCTACCACTACAAAGTGTTCATTTTCCCGCCCTGGGAAGCCATTTACCGCACCGACGGCGAGCGCTGGGAACCCTTTGAAACGGCGGTCCAAGTCCACGAATCGCTGGTCTCAACGTACTCCGCGTTGGGCTACGAACTCATTGAGGTTCCACGGGCATCTGTGGAACAGCGCGTAGAATTCATACTTCATGTCCTCGGGCGCAAGTGATCGCCTGCAGCAGGTACTGCAGGCTGTGTGGGGCTATCCCGACTTTCGGCCGCTGCAGCGACCGATTGCGGAATCGGTAGTTTCTGGCCACGACACGGTTGCGCTACTCCCTACGGGGGGTGGTAAGTCGCTGTGCTTTCAGGTTCCGGGGCTCGCCTTGGGCGGAACCACCATCGTGATCTCACCCCTCATTTCGTTGATGTCGGACCAAGTGGCCCAGCTAGTACAGCGCGGAATCGACGCCCGTTCACTCGCCGGAGACCTCAAAAATTCGGATTGGATGGACCTGCAGCGCCGTCCGCCCCAATTCGCATATGTTTCGCCCGAACGTGCCCGTTCGCGGAACTTTACCGCTATAATCGAGCACTGGGACGTCCGCCTACTGGCCATTGATGAGGCACACTGCGTGAGCCAATGGGGCCATGACTTCAGGCCACAGTACACCCAGCTCAAGGAACTTCGCGAGTCGCTGAGCCGGGTTCCGTGCATCGCACTGACGGCCTCGGCCACCCCTGACGTGCTCGCGGATGTCATTAAGCTTCTAGGGCTTCGCGAGCCGCAGGTGTTTCAGGCGTCGTTTGCGCGCCCCAACCTCATTTGGTCGGTACGCGAAGTCGCCGACATCGCCACGGCCTGCGCAGCCTCGATTCGGCCCCACGATGGACGGCAAATTGTCTACGTCCGGAGCCGGGTCGCGGCTACACGTTGGGCCCAGCACCTTTCAGACCGCGGAATCCCTGCAGCGCCGTACCACGCGGGCATGCCGCGTTCCGACCGCGAACGCCTTCAGACGGCCTGGAGCAGCGGCAGTGTGCGCACGATGGTCGCGACGACCGCATTCGGAATGGGAATTGACCAGCCCGACGTGCGTCAAGTGCTGCACACCGAACTCCCTGAGAGTCCCGAAGCACTGTATCAAGAGATTGGTCGTGGCGGACGAGATGGCCATGACGCCGAGGCACTTGTGCTGCTCGAACCCAAGGCGCTCGCTGCGTTCACCCGCAAGATGGAACGCTCCATGCCTCCATTCGCCACGTGGATTCAGCACTACCACGAACTAGCCAGCAAAGCACAAATTGCGGTAGGTGACGGTCCGGGAGTCCGCATTCGCCCCCAAAGTCCCGCGCACGAGCTCGTGCTACGCATCATGGCGCGCAAAGGCCTGGTCGAAGTGATTGAAGAGTCCGAAGCCCAGTTTCGCGTACAGCTTCGCTACGGAGGCAGTGAGCTCGTCGACATCGCGGAGGCAAACCCGACCTATTCCGACCTGCTCTACACCCTCGCCCGACGCTACCCTGGTATTGTGCACCACTCAGAACGCATTGAGCTCAGCGCGCTCGCGGGAATTGGCGGTTGGACGTTGGCCCAAGTTCGCCTTCTGCTCAACCGTGCCGCGGAACTCGAACTAATCAGCCTTGAGGGTGGCGGCAACGGAACCACCTACCGCTGGGCCCACCCTCGGTTTCCGCAAGGTTCGAGCCCCATTTCTAAGGCCGATTGGGACGTAGACCGCAACCGAATCTTGGGGCGGTCCCGCGCCGTGGCAGCGATGCTCGACCCCAATGCGGTTGAATGCCGCTTTACCCAACTGCTCGCCTACTTCGGAGAGGTTGCTGCCGAGGACTGCGGGCGCTGCGATGTGTGCCGGGCCAAGCGCGAGCCTTCAGAGCTGGCCTATGCCTTGCTCACTGCGCTGCACGGTTCCGAATCGCAGAGGCTGAGCATTCGGGATGCGGCTGAGCGCACGGGGCTTCCCCGCTCTGAGGCAGCGCGCTTTTTAGGCCGCGGATCCGACCTTGGCTGGTGGACGCTTGACGAGTCCGGTTGGGTCACCCTTTAGTTCCGACCTTTGCACCATGCTACGAACCGTATTTTTTGGTACCCCCGATTTTGCCGCAACGAGTCTTCAGGCGCTGATACATGCTCCCGAGATCAATGTAGTGGCGGTTGTATCGGCCCCTGACCGACCGAGTGGCCGCGGACAGCAGCTCAGGTCAAGCCCCGTAGCGCTGCTTGCACGTGAACATTCGATTCCCCTGCTGCAGCCAGATAAACTGCGCGATGCTGAATTTCTGACGGAGCTCGCAGCCTTCAACGCCGATATTTTTACGGTGGTTGCCTTTCGAATGCTTCCCGAAGCCGTGTGGAACATGCCTCCGTTCGGCTCGCTCAATATCCACGGCTCCCTCCTTCCGGACCTTCGCGGAGCTGCTCCGATTCAGTGGAGCTTGGCCCTGGGTGATTCCGAAACTGGAGTCACCGCGTTCTCGCTCAACCACGCGATTGACGAGGGACCTATTCTTCGTCAGGTTCGAATTCCGGTCGGAACCAACGAAACCTTTGGCGAACTCTACGCCCGAATGGCTTCAGAAGGCGCCCAGCTTGCGGCAGACATTCTTGTGCAACGGGTGCACCACGACCTTCGCCCTATGCCCCAAGAGGAGGGTCTTGCGCAGCGCGGAGCGCCTAAATTGACGCCGGAATTCGCTCATTTAGAGCATTTAGTAAGCCTTTGGGACGTGCACAACCGCATTAGAGCATGCGATCCCATCCCTGGAGCCAGTTTACCGACCCCTGAATCCCCCGGCGAGCGATGGAAGCTCTTTGGAAGCGAATGGCCCGTGTCTGGTGCCCGATCACATGCCCCAATTACTCACTACTCTATTGATAATCAGGGAATTAAATTATTTTCTACAGCGACCTATACTGTGGTTCACGAAGTTCAGTGGCCGGGTAAACGGCGAATGAGTGCAGTAGATTTCGTGCGCGGAAGTCGAATAAGGGGCCGATTTACACTAAGTGGTCAAAAAATTGACTAAATCCTTGTGCGTATTGGGATTCCGCCTATATTTGGGAAAACCAAACGTTTAATCACTCTTAAAAACATCAAGCATGAACAAGGCAGAACTCATCGACGCCATCGCAGCTGAAGCAGGTATCTCTAAGGCACAAGCTAAAGTTGCCCTAGATTCCGTAACCAACAACATTGGTGGTGCACTTGCCAAAGGTGGCAAAGTATCACTCGTAGGTTTCGGTACCTTCAGCGTATCAGAGCGCGGTGCTCGTGAGGGCCGCAACCCACAGACTGGCGCGACCATCAAAATCGCCGCTAAGAAGGTTGCTAAGTTCAAGGCTGGCGCTGAGCTGGCTGGCAAACTCTAAATGCCCAAATCACCTAAACGCGAAAGCCGCCCATCGGGCGGCTTTTTTTATGCATAGAAGTTTGGCTTAGCGCGCTAGGGCGTAGATGGACTCAATGATCTCTACCACCTTTAGTCCTTCGAGGGCATTGGTGGTGATGGGTTTGGTTCCGCCCAGCACGTCGCGCACGTTTTCGTACACATACATGTGGTTGGCGGCCGAACCCTTGTAGGGACCGTAGTCATTGGGCGGATTGCTCGGAGCCAGTTCGGGCATGCGGTAGCCCTCAATGTGGCAGTGCACAACTTCGTTCATGTACTGGCCGGCGACTTTAATGCTTCCCTTTGATCCGATGATGGTCATCGAGCTTTCGAGGTTGGCGTCCCACACGCTCGTGCTGTAGTTCAGCGACCCGAGTGCGGCTCCGTGCTGCGGAAGTGCAAAGTGAACAAGCCCCGTGTCTTCAAATTCAATGCTGTGGCCGTGGTTGTAGTTGCGAAGGAGCGCCGACAAAGGCTTGACGTCACCAAAAACCCAGTACAGGATGTCGATGAAGTGACTGAACTGAGTGAACAAGGTTCCGCCATCCAAATCTTTGGTGCCGTGCCAGCCGCCGGGGTGGTAGTAGCGGTCGTCGCGGTTCCAGAAGCAGTCGACGTGAACCTGAAAAATGTCACCAAGCAGGCCTTGGTCCACCACTGACTTCAGCCACTCCGAAGGAGGCGAATAGCGGTTTTGCATGACACCAAACACATAGCGTCCGCGCTGAAGGGCGGCGTGCAGTACACGTTCGGCGTCGGACTTGTGCAGTGCCATGGGTTTTTCGACTATAACGTGTGCTCCTGCCTCAATGGCCTGAAGCGCATGCGCTGCGTGCATCCCGTTGGGACTTGCAACGGCTAATACATCCACGTGATGGTCTGCTAATAGCGCTTCAAGCGAGTGGTAGTGCGGAATCCCCGTGGGCAATCCCAGTTCCTCTGCATTGCGGACGTCGCACGTGGCAACAAGTTCCGCACGGTCGAGGTTGCGGATCATTTCGATGTGGCGCTGGCCAATGCGGCCGCAGCCGACCACGGCAAATTTGGATAAACTCATGGTTGAAGGCGTTGTGCGGTCCAGCCTTGGTCGGGCTGACGCGTAAATTGAATGCGGTCGTGAAGGCGGCTCGCTCTACCCTGCCAGAATTCGATGCGTTCGGCGCGAATGGCGTACCCACCCCAGTGTTCGGGGCGCGGAATGGAATCGGGATGCTGGTCTTGGATGACCTTCCATTGGGCTTCCATGGCTTCGCGCGACGCAATGGGCTGCGACTGCTGCGATGCAGCTGCGCCCCACTGGCTTCCGAGCGGGCGGCTTATAAAGTATGCTGAGCTCTCTTCGGCCGAAATTTTGTGCACGGAACCGAGCACGCGAATCTGGCGCTCAAGACTGGGCCAAAAAAACAGCGCGTGTGCACGAGGGTTGGCATCGAGGTCTTTGCCCTTTTTTGACGTGTAGTTCGTGTAAAAAATGAGGTCGCCCTCGCGAAACTCCTTAAGAAGTACCGTTCGTGCATCCGGATCTCCGTTGGCAGCTACTGTACTCAGCGCAAATGCGGTGGCGTCCTCAGCACCTGTTGCCCGAAACTCATCCATCCACGCTTGAAATTGAACGAACGGATCAGCGTGCATCCATCGATCGTCAAGGCTTCCCTTGACGTATTCTTTGCGGTCGTCGTGTAGTCCCATTATTGTGCTAAATTAGTTCGCATGCAGGCCGAAACCGGATCTTTTTTAATGGCCCACCCTCTTCTCGAGGATGGGAACTTTAGTCGCTCACTGGTGCTGATGACCCACGTGGGGCCAGAATCGTGCGTAGGTCTGATTGTCAACAAATTAAGTGAGTACACCTTAGACCAGGCCCTTCGTGGCGATTGGCCCAATTGGCCGCTGTACTTGGGGGGTCCAGTCAGTACGGATTCGCTGTACTACCTCCACTGCAGGCCTGACATCATACCCAATTCAGAACTTGTGCTCCCTGGAATCTACTTTGGCGGCGACTTTGATGCGCTACGAGAGGCCATCGACTCAGAATGGATTCAGCCCGAGGACGTACAATTTATGGCTGGATATTCAGGTTGGGCAGAAGGCCAGTTGGCGTCTGAACTTGAAGAAGGTAGCTGGGTTCTTGCGAACAACGTGCTGCAGTCTGAATGGTGGCAGGCTGAAGATGCCTATCGCACCTTGGCCCAACGTTGGCCGGATGAATTAAAGCTTTGGTTTAATTCACCATATATTCCTCACTGGAATTGAGCGATCTGCGATCGTTCATTAACTAATTTTTGCATTGCTTCGGCACGCTGCGAGCCGTATTCGGTTTTGCGGAACTTTTGAACAGCCGCAACACCTTGAACTGCGTTAGTTAACCAGACCTCTTCTGCTGATTGAAGCGCAAATGGGCTAAATACTTCTTCTCGAACTTGGAGACCAAGTTGAGGCGCGAGTCCTAGTACTACTTCACGCATCACGCCCCGCAAAGCGCCGGCACTCAAAGGCGGAGTAATGAGGTCGTCACCTTGGACGAGCATCACATTTGATTTGGACGCTTCAAGAACTTGATTTTCGTGGTTGAGAATAAGTACCTCGTCTACGCGCTGTTCGCGAGCAAAACCAGCTGCAAGTACGTAGAGCACCGCGCTGCTTGTCTTCACGTTTGAGAGGATTCCCGCACTCTTTCTGTGATCCTGAAAGAGACCTAATTCAGGCCGAAGAACGGGAACGGGATACAAAGCTCCTTCGATTGGGGCCACGATCACCTTCCACTCGACCGACGCACGTGCTTCGGGAGCATAACCTAATGCCCCACTGCGCCACACGCTGAGGCGCAAACGGTAGTCGAGGGTAGTGTCAAGCTCTGCGGTTTTTAGGTCTGCTAGCCAACCATCTGGATTCCAGTGAGAAGGGATGGGCATGCGCAGAATGCGCATCCCGGCCAACAACCTGAAGTAGTGCTCTTCGGGGTTCAGGACGCGGCCCTTTGAAACGCGCATCGTTTCAAAAAGGCCGTCGCCGTAGGCTTGCGCCCTATTCATCGTTAGGCTTTTACTCCGAAGAGCTCTGCCATACGTGGTCCGATGTGGGCAGGTGAATCCACCACTTCAACGCCGCACTCGCGAAGAATCGCTTTTTTAGCTTGGGCAGTGTCGTCGTCTCCACCTACGATAGCGCCGGCGTGGCCCATGGTACGGCCCTTGGGGGCTGTTTCGCCTGCGATAAAGCCAACTACCGGCTTGCGATTGCCGTCGGCTTTAATCCAGCGCGCGGCTTCAGCCTCAAGTTGACCACCGATTTCGCCGATCATGACGATGCCTTCGGTTTCGGGGTCGTTCATCAACAGCTCAACGGCCTCACGGGTTGTGGTGCCGATGATGGGGTCACCACCGATGCCAATGGCTGTGGTTACGCCAAGACCTGCCTTAACTAGTTGGTCGGCGGCTTCATAGGTCAGGGTTCCGGATTTAGAAACAATACCAATCTTACCCTTTTTGAACACAAACCCTGGCATGATACCCACTTTGGCCTCGTCGGCGGTAATCACGCCGGGGCAATTAGGGCCAATCAGGCGAACTCCGCGCTCTTTGACGTAGGCCTTGGCTTTCATCATGTCCGCGACGGGAATGCCTTCGGTAATGCACACGATAACTTGGATTCCGGCGTCCGCAGCTTCCATAATGCCGTCAGCTGCAAATGCAGGCGGAACAAAAATGATTGAAACGTCTGCACCAGTGGCCTTTACCGCATCGCTTACCGTGTTGAACACCGGGCGATCGAGGTGCAGCTGGCCACCTTTACCGGGCGTAATTCCGCCCACTACATTCGTGCCGTAGGCGATCATTTGCTCGGCGTGGAAGCTTCCCTCTTTACCAGTGAAACCTTGGACGATAATTTTCGATGACTTGTTGACCAGAACGCTCATGACGGATTCAAGGATTAGCGGTTAATTGCGCGGCAAAAGTACGACGCGAAGCCGGGTTTAGCGGACGATATTCATCTCTTGGATGAGTCGGTCTGCACCCGCATAGCGGTCGACAACCCAAAGCACGTAGCGAATGTCCACCATGATGTTGCGGCAGCGCTGGGGCGTGAAGTAGAAGTCGCTCATGGTCCCCTCCCATACGCGGTCAAAATTGAGACCGATCAGCTCGCCACGGGCATTGAATGCAGGGCTTCCCGAGTTTCCACCCGAGGTGTGGTTCGCGGCCAAAAAGCACACAGGTAGCTCTCCGTTGGCCAGCGTATACGGGCCGTAGTCCTTGGCCTCGAGCTTCGCGCGGTAGGCTTCTGGCAGGTCAAATTCGTAGTCGCCGGGGCGGTACTTGGCCAGCACTCCGTCGGCGGTCGTGTGGGTCGTGTAGCGCATGCCGTCGGCAGGCGAAAAACCTCCAGCGCGACCGTAGGCCACGCGGAGCGTAGAATTGGCATCTGCAGCAATCTGCTTTTTAGTGGACGCGGCGTAGGCAAGTTGCACGGCCATCCAGTCCTTCATGCCCGATTGGTACTCGGTCTCTGCGGCTGAGAGTTCACCCATCATGGCTGCGTACTCCTCGCGAAGGCTTGCACTTAGACCCAAAGCAGGGTGCGACTTGGCTTCGGCATCAAAGGCTTCCCACGATGCGCCTTCGGCGGGTAAGACCGGAACCGAGCCAGAAACATTGGGATCCGTAAACGACAACAAGTCAGATTCCGCATGCCCCACTTCGGAATTGGCATTCCATGCGGCGATCAACCGCTGGGCGGCACGTCGGTCGAGCTCGGGGTTCCAATCTTTGTAGAGCTCGCGCAAGGCTGCCCGAGGTTTGTCAAGGTTGCCACCTTGCTCAAGGGCCTTCACGTAGCCTGATGCCAGTCGGCTCCACGTTGCGAGTTCCCAGCGCGGAATCAACTCTTGGTAGTACAGCGCCGTCCATCGAGACTGCATCAGCGCCTCGTTTTGTTCACCAAAGCGCTGGACCACGGCCCTTCCTTCAGGCGAAAAGGCCGCAACACGCGCCTCGCGGGCGGCAAGCGTATCAACGCCTGAAACCTCGGCCATCCCCTCGATTTGGCCAATCCACTTCTTCCATCCGTTGGCTACGCTTGCGTACTTCGACGCATACTGGATTTTGACCACCGGATCGACGCGCATGGCGGAATCCCAAGTGCGAAGCACCTCGTGGCGCATCGCGACACGGGTCGGAAGCATAAACTTCAGCTGCTGCTGCACCTCAGAGACGGGCATGTAGCTGTCGGTGCGTCCCGGGAAACCGTAGATCAACGTGAAGTCGCCCTCCTCGACCCCGCGAAGGCTGATGGCCAACGGCTTGGCGACATTCATCGGAACATTGCTCGAGCTGTATTCCGCCGGACTTCCGTCGGGCGCCGTATAGACTCGGAACAGCGAAAAATCCCCCGTATGGCGCGGCCACACCCAGTTGTCGGTGTCGGATCCGTACTTACCCACTGCACTCGGTGGCGCACCCACTAGGCGTACGTCGGGGTAGCGACGGGCGCTGGAGAGCACGTAGCGGTTTCCGGCAAAAATGGGCTTTACGCTATGAATCCACGACGCATCGGGTTTGGGCTGTGCGGACGCCACAGCCTTCATGGCCTCGCCGGGCTCTTGACCCTTGGCGATGAGCGACTGAACGGCGAGCGTGACGTCTTCGGTACGGATCACAAAGTCCACAAAGAGCCCGGGGTTGGGCTTCTCTTCGGCGTAGGATGATGCCCAAAAGCCGTGCTCGAGCAGATTGTCTTCAATGCTTGAGTGAGACTGAATGGCGTCGTACCCACAGTGGTGGTTGGTGAGTACCAATCCCTTTGACGAAATCACTTCTCCGGTGCAGAATCCGCCAAAGTGCACCACCGATTCGTTGAGGCCACCGCCCTCTGGACTGTAGATTGCCGAAGGCTTCATCTTCATCCCCACGGCCTTCATGTCGTCCTTGCGTCCCGTCACTTGGTGCGGAAACCACATTCCCTGCGCCCACACCGAGGTGGTTCCGAGGGCAGCCGTCCAAACGGCCGTCAAGAGCATTTTCTTCATAATCCCGAAGATACGTAGGCCAAAAAATAAAAAACCTGCCGCATGGGCAGGTTCCGCATGAAGTTATTCACGAAAATCAGGTCAAGAGACCGCCGTCTACTTGAAGCACCTGACCGCTGATGTACGACGAAAGGTCACTGGCCAAAAAGACGCAGGCATTAGCGACATCTTCGGGCTGACCACCGCGCTTCAACGGAATCGCGTCGCGCCACGACTGAACCACCTTCTCGTCAAGCACGCCAGTCATCTCAGTTTCGATGAAGCCTGGGGCGATGGCATTGCAGCGAACCCCGCGCGATCCGAGCTCGAGGGCCACTGACTTAGTGAAGCCGATAATGCCCGCCTTCGAAGCGGCGTAGTTCGACTGGCCGGCATTGCCCTTGATTCCGACAATGCTCGAAATGTTGACGATGCTGCCCGAGCGTTGCTTGAGGAAGTAGCGCTGCACGTGCTTGGTCGTGTTAAATACCGACTTTAGGTTGGTTGATATGACCTGGTCAAAATCCTCTTCGCTCATGCGCAAAAGGAGGGTGTCGCGGGTGATTCCAGCATTGTTGACCACCACGTCAATGTGGCCAAAGCGCGCCACCACGTCTTCGATGAGCTTTTCAGCCTGCTCGCCGCTCGAGGCGTCGCTGCGAAATCCGGCGGCCTCGCCGTACTGGCCGAGTTCGGCTTCAAGCGCTTGGCCGCGCTCTACGCTGCTCAAGTACGTAAAGGCAACTTTTGCGCCCTCTTGCGCAAAGCGCTCGGCGATGGCCTTGCCAATTCCTTTGGATGCGCCCGTGATGAGGGCGACTTTACCGTCAAGTAGTCCCATGTGTGTCTAGTTTGGGGCCCAAGGTACGTTCGGCAAGCCACGCCGCACAAAGCCCCACGGCCCAACCTGCAACCACATCCTCGGTCCAGTGAAAGTGCAAGGCCAAACGGCTAAAGCCGACGGCGATTCCAAGACCGAGGTACAACCAGCGCCACGAGGGCTTTCGGTAGGCCAAAAAGAGCGCAAAAAAGGCACCCACCGAGCTGTGTCCCGACGGAAACGATTTGTACAGCGCCGGATCGAGCAGCTGGGACAACCGCACACCCTGAACGGCCGCATAAGGACGCATTGCGTCAGGCCAGATGAGGTTTTTGCCTATTTGGGGGACCAGGGCCGCCGCCGCGAAACCCACCACAAACACGGACCACTCCGTGCGAGTGCTTCCGCGCAAGGCAAGCCATAGTACGATGACGAGGGCAAATCCGCCGTCTCCGAGGGCTGTTACCCCGTGCATAAGCTCAAACCAAGGGAATTGGTCAAGAGACCTCTGGAAATCGTGGCTACCCAGCGTCCACGTCCACGCTGCAAGTGCACCCGATGCCGCTGTAAAAAGGGCAAGCGCAGCGCGCGTGCTTAGGACCCGATGGTCCGAAGCAGGGTGTGAATTTGGCTCTGCCATAACGACTTCATTTCAGATTCCTCATCGGGCTCGACATAGTCGGTCACAGTGAGCAGCCCGTCCCCGGTCAAATCGTCAATATCAATTCGAAACTCAAACGAAAAGCGATTGTCGCTATCGTCGTGTTCCCATTTGTACTGGATGAAGAAATTGGTCTTTTTGCGAACCACTGTCGCAACCTCTTCGGTATCGCCCCAAAAGAAGCGGTAGGTGTCGCCACGCGAATTCACGTCGTCGCAGAACCACTCTGACAATCCACTCGGGGTGCTTAAAAAAGAATACAGCATTGCAGCAGAGCAGCGCACTGGAAACTCGATAATTAGCGGAACGCGATCAGACATGTCAGAATTCTTGGGTTGGAGCTGCAATATAACCTCTCGGGCCAATTGAGCAAGAAAATTTTGTGCCGCATTTGAAACTGATTTAAATCAATGTTTGCCCGGCGCTAATTGCCGATCTTTAGCATATGAAAACCACGTCAATCCTTATTACTCTGTCGCTGTTGGCGACCTCAGCTTATGCCCAAGATGCCCGCGACGCCCACGCGAGCCGCTACGCATTTGCACCCAGCGGATTTAGTATTCCCAAAGACAGTGCCTACCTCAATGTAGTTGGCCCACTGGTCGACTTTCAAATCGGAATCACCGACCATTTTTCAGCTGGAATCGGCACTCCCCTCTTTCTCGGGGTCTACGGTACTGCTTCCTACGGCATCGAGATTGCGCCTCAGGTTCACGCTAAAATTGGTGCTCTAGCTGGTGTTCCAGTGGTGGGCAACGGCCATTTTGCGCTTCCGTTTGCAGTCGGTACCTACGGCACGCCCACATCCAACCTTTCGGCCGGCGTCGGATACCTCAGCTTCGGTGGCGAAGACCTCCTCGACATCAATTCCGGAATTGCCTACAACGCCAGCGGCTACCGCGCATTTGGCTCGCGATTTGGCTTCACCGCTGAAGTTTGGCACTTTACCTCTGAGAACATTACCGCGGTACTTCCGGCCATTCGAATCTTCAGTCGCCGCAGCAAGTCCTACTTCAACGTGGGCTTTCTGAATGCTCGCTATCCTGAGGATGAACCCACATTTTTGGGCTACGATACCAATTTTGACGGAATCGTGGATACCCAAGATCCAAGTTTAGGAGGCAATTACGTCTACGACTACGAAAACCTCACACAGGCCTGGAAGCGCTTCACCTTGCCCGCCTTCACCTTCGCATACTATTTGTAGTTCCTTTTGCGGAATCCCCACTTCTGCCCTACTTTTGCCGCCCATTCCGGCGAGGTAGCTCAGATGGTTAGAGCGCAGGATTCATAACCCTGAGGTCGGGGGTTCAATTCCCCCTCTCGCTACACGGAACACCAACCCAGGCCTTCGGCCTGGGTTTTTTCATTTAGGCCGATCCAAGCTCGCTTGAGCGTCAGCAAAAAATGAAAAAACCGAGGGCAGCGAAGCTGCCTCGGGTTGGTTGTTTGTGTACGGCACCCCCCTCAAGGAAACATGGGCCGCTCCGCGGCCCACTAATTCCTCCTAAAAATCACGATGGTTAATCGAAACCACTAGCCTACCGCTTCTTTGAACCCGGCTTTAAAGGCTTCATGTGCTTCAGAGCCTTTTTCATCTTCAGCTTCTGACCTCCCCCGTAGTTGGTGGTCTTCTTGTTTTTGGCCTTTTTCTCATGAAAGGCGGCGTCGGGTCGGTCTTCGTCAGACATGCAAATGTGGATTGTCTCGTGGCCGAAAGATAGTTCCGCCCCAACCAATCGTGCGCACTACCAACCGCAACAAAGCAAACTATCGCAACGAATCGGATTTAACCAAAAGAACCACGCTCCCAGGTTGAACCGAATCGATCCGCACCACATTCGCGTGCGGCCGCTCATTCGCTAAATCCACCTCCCAACGGTACCGGCGCATCGCGTACGCGGCCAGCTCGTGGTTCAGCCGCAATTCCGGAACCACATTGAACGCCGACCTCGGCCCAAACTCATTCTCGAACGTTTGAAGTGAGGCCCTGAGCTCCGAATCCCGCTCCACGCGCCGCCACGGCAATGAACTCAAGCCCACCAGCGCGATCACTGCGAGCACCCAAACGGACCTTGAACTGCGCACCACCTCGGTTCCGACCAAAACATTACCCAGGCCGAGGGCCACAAAGGGTAACGAAGTAATCACATAAAAATCACGCTGCTCGTGCGTCACCATCAACGGAAGCGACGCGCACAGCCCCAACGCAAGCATCGCCAGAACCCTGCGGTCGAACGCAGCTCGAAATGAACCAAAGCGAATCCATGCCACCGCCAGCGAAGCACCAACCAGCACAGCCCACTGACCGAGCATTGGCCCCAGCAACCACAACCGATCCGCAGTAGTCACCGCGCGCGCTTGGGTAAAGGTCCGGACTAAGCGGTTCCCCGCATTGCGCTCAATCGCCTCGCGGGCATCGTCCCACACCCAAAGTGCGACGGCCGCCAATCCGAGCGCCAGCAGCACGACCCCAAACCTACGGGTCGCCGCTCCACGGGGAAGCAATCCCAACCCGCCAACCAACGGAAGCCACACCAACGGAAACAGTCCCTGCGGCCCCTTAAACAATGCTGCAGCAACCGTCAGCAATCCGCCCAGCCACACCCAGCGCGAATGCGACATAGCGACCACGGCCCATACCGCGAACGGAGCCATCCACATTTCTTGCACGTGGTTGCCCATGCCCCAGCCCACCAGGGGAGCCGAGCTCCATACCGTCACCATCCAAATCGCCAATTCTCGGCCGCGTTCGGGCCACCACTTTACCTGAAGCGCACAAAGACCCACCGCAGTCGCGATCCAGGCCAGCGCCATAAACACGCGTTCGGTCCATAGACTTCCGCCCAAAAGTCGAAAAAACAGCGATTCCAAGCCTGTGAACATCGGCAACTGCTCTGAATACGGAACCGGGGACGACGGCTGGTAGACCGGAGCCCAAAAGCTGCCCAATCCATCCGCTAGATTCTGTGCGACGGCAGCATAGATCTGTCCGTCCATAAACATCCCTTCTTGAAGCCAGTACGGAGCCACGAACCACAGCAGCACCGCGCCCAGAGTGAGGAGCGCCAACCTCATCGGCGACGGTTGGGGCGCTCACCCCGGTAGCCCGGTCCGGGCTGTTGAAAATCCTTGGGTCGAGGACCCTCTACCCGAGCAGTTGGGTCTCCGTCGCTGTCTTTGACTGCATCGAGCAGCTGCGCCACTTCTGCATCCGTCAGTTCACGCCACGCCCCTGTGGGTAGTCCTTTGTCGGTGAGGTGCATAATGCGCTTGCGCTCCAAAATTGCCACTTCGTGCCCGACGTACTCCGCCATTCGGCGAATTTGGCGGTTCAAGCCCTGAATTAGCGTGATTTTGTATGCGCGCGGACTAAGCCGCTCGATGGTGCACGGTAGCGTCCGGGTTCCGAGCATCGGAACTCCGCGCGCCATCACGTCCAGCTCCGCATCAGTAATCGGACGGCGCACCTGAACCCAATATTCCTTGGCGTGCGCGTTGCCCGCCCTTAAAATTTTATTGACGGAATCCCCATCGTTTGTAAGCAACAGCAAACCCCGCGAGTCCTTGTCAAGGCGGCCCACTGTAAATATCCGCTCGGGATAGCGCACATAGTCAACGACGTTGCCGCGAATGCTTTGGTCGGTCGTCGAGGTCACGCCCTCGGGCTTGTTGAGCAAAAGGTAGACGGCCCGAGGCTTTGAGCTCGCCACCACCTTTTGCCCGTACACCTCCACTTGGTCGCCGTCCCGAACGGTATCTCCAAGCACCGCGACTCGGCCGTTAATTCGCACCGCTCCAGCTTCAATGGCACGGTCCGCCTCACGTCGGCTGCAAAGCCCGTGGCTGCTGATGTACTTATTGAGGCGTATTCCGGATTCCATGGCCCTGCGAAAGTACTTCTGTATGCCAGCAAAAGAAAGCGCCGGACCCTTCGGCCCGGCGCTACCTTAACGAACAACTAGATTTATTGGATGGTGATTCGCTGCACTGAGGCACCTGAAGCGGCAGGTGTCAACGGCTTAGTCTGGGTGGTCATCGGCGTAAAGCTCGGTGTCTTCTTGCGCACGATGTTGAATCCGACAGAGGTTCCGATGCGCCAAGAGTCTCCGCGACCAGGCGTCACGACAAACAAATTGACCGGGAAGTTCATTTTGCCAGACTTAAACGTCTTTCCGAACCCAAGTACCAAGCCGGTGGATACTGCAAGGTCTCCGCGTGAGTCAAGGCGGGTAATTACTTCTTTGCCCGTGGGGTCGTACCCCTGTGTGCCGCGAATAATAAAGTTCTCGCCTTGCATATAGCCCTCTGCAGTCACGGTCGTAGTAAAGTTTGGTCCAACCGCAAATTCCCAACCGGTACGGCTGTTGCGCATGCCCATCAGAACGTTTGCGCTGGGGATCACGCGGCCGTACTCCAGTCCGGCAATTAACGGAATGAATTCAAACAGGGCCTGAAAGTCGCCGCTGTTGACAAAAACTTGCTCGAATTGGTAACCAAATGAGGTGAGTGCGGGCAAGCTGTACCCAAACCCTCCCGTTCTTGGGTCAGCCATCAGGATTTGGGTACTGCTACCTGCAACTGCAGTTATGCCTAAGCGAGGGCCGTTGTTGTTGATAACTGCTGTCTCTGGGTTGTTCAGTGCGCTTTCGTATTCTTCGCTGATGGTCAACTTCTTGATAAGGTTTTCGTCGTTTGCCACGGCAAGTAGGTCCTTAATCGCCACCTCCATCATCGTGAGGTTTTGCTGCGGAATATTTAAGTACACACGGCTCGCGGATTCGGTAAAACTCCTTTTGGTGACGTCGTACAAACGCACTGTGACGGCTACACGGTCACCGAGAACATCGTACGAACCGGTAAGCAGGAAGTCGCACTTTAGGCGCTTGCCGATGTCTTCGAGGCAAATCTTGGAGTAGCAGCCCTTAAGGTCAACCTGGTCGCGCTTTGAGATGTACTCGATGTCGTATTTGTCGACGATTTCGAACTTATTGATTCGAATCAATTCAATCGTCGCTTTATCGATGAGTTGCTGGGCGTCTACGGGGTAGTTTCGGACGTCGAAGTCCAGTACCGCGAGTGTTTTTTTAGGCTCAGATTGGGCGTGGGCGGTTCCGCTCAATGCGAGCGCAGCACAAAGAAGTACAGATTGGATAGGGTTACGCATGATCAAATGTGTTGATTTGTGCAAAGGACTTCAATAGTCGCTAACGAGCATTCGCGGATTCTGCGCGACCTAAAACGATGTTTTGCACAAACTGCCAAAACCACCTAAGCGCGAACCGTGAATTTTAGCGGCATGAACCTTCAACCTATGCCCGAAGCCCTTGGATCAAAGATCCTTGCAGAATTTCAACGGTCCAAACAGCTCGGAACCCCGTTAGTCATGCGCCAGTTCGCCAAAGACTGGCCGGCGAACCACTGGACGTGGAACGACTTGTGTAGGGCGGTCGGATCACGTACTACAGGCATTCGTGGCAATGCATTTGCTCACGGTCAGTCTACGACGTTTTTTCCGAAGCCCATCGCTCAAAAGTCTATAGCCGAGTACTTCAGGCAACTCGAGCGCAACGAAACGTCGGATGAACGACTTTTCGCGTTTAACCTAAGGGCGAATGCACCGGGATTGAACCACTCCAACACCAAGAGGTTTCACACCTTGGGCATTCGGGTAGCCAATGTGCCCGCGTACTTTTTTGGTGCACCCGGAAGCGACACCCGAATCCACTACGACTTTGATTGGATTGATTTGCTGCTCAGCCACTTCAAAGGCCAAAAGCGGGTGTGGCTCTTTGATCAGTGTCAAAACGACCGCCTCTATCAAATCCCAGGAACCGTGCATTCGGCCGTGGATTTTAGCCGTCTTGAGGAGTTGCGCGAGGAATTTCCTAAAGTTGAGCAACTTGAGGGCTATGAAGTGGTACTCGAGCCGGGCGACACGCTTTACATTCCCAAGGGCTACTGGCACCACATTACCTACGTCACCGGAAGCTTTTCAATCACCTACCGAATCTGGCCCCAAAATCTCAGAGAGTGGTTGAAAACGTCTTATTCTTGGCTAGTTGGGGGTACAGATATTGTGCTCAACAAAATTCCAGGAACTTCGGCCTGGCAGGCCCAGCGCCGCGCAAAAGCATTTGAAGCGAAGTACAGACGGCCCCTTTAAAGGCTGCCGAATACTTTGCGAAGCAGTTCCGTCGTGCGCTGCACGGGGTCTTGGCGAATGCGGTCTTCTTGGAGCGCAATTTCTCGAAACAGGGCGTCTGTAGCCTTTTGGTTGACGTAGGCCACAAGGTCGGTTTGAATGTCTTCAGTTCGACCGAGCAAACGCTTGTTCTGGTTAATCGCCTTGGCCACGGGTTCCCAGTACTTTGCAATCTCTACCTCATCCAAGGCACTCTGCACGGCGGGGCGAAAGGCGCCTTGAAGGGGCTGTTCCGTCTCTGTGCGTAGGTAGCGGGTGGCGGAACCTTGTCCTCCGTTGAGGATGCCCATCGCGTCGCGCACCGACATTCCTACCACCGCATCGCGAAAAATGGGAAAGGACTTGGCAGCTGCACGCTCTGCGCCTTCGTTGAGCTTGGTCTTGAGCTGTTCCAGCTGGGGTTTGAGGGCCGCGCGAAGCACCGGGTTCGCGTTAATCTTGGCTTCGAGGTCGGCAACCTCAGGAGGCAGTGCCAGTCGGTACACGTCAGACTGGGCAAATCCCCCGGCTGCTCCGAGTAAGGACGCCCCCTTTTGCACTCCTGACACTAATGCCTCTTTCAGGCCATTAGCTACTTCAGTTTCTGTGAGGGCCGTCGTCGCTTTAGGCAGCAAGGCCGTTGCGGCCTTAGGCACATTTAAAGGCAGTTTAACTTGGGCCTGGCACGACAGGGCCAGGATGGCAGCAGAAAGGGTTAGGATACGCATATCGGATCGCATGCAAAGCCTGTGCCTATCCCCACACAAACAGGGGACGGTGGGCCATCATGGCCTTGACCTTCTCGCCTACGCGGTGCTGAACACCCGTATCCTCGGGGTTGCGAAGCACTTCGTCGATGAGGTCCACCACGGCTTCCATGTCAGATTCCTTGAGGCCGCGTGTGGTGAGCGCGGGGGTTCCAAAACGGATTCCGCTCGTGATAAACGGCGACTTGTCGTCAAACGGAACCATGTTCTTGTTGGCAGTAATGTGGGCCGCAACCAGCGCGTTTTCGGCCTGCTTTCCGGTCACGTTTT
>JAURGG010000168.1 GCA_030833905.1 Schleiferiaceae bacterium | reverse complement strand
CGCAGTCAAGTGTTCGAGGTTTCTTTGTTCCTAGGGAAAAACAAAGTGGAGCTACAGTGGCAGGTTAGGGTTGTCCTCTAACAACCCGCTCGGGAAGTAGCGCAGGTGGTAGCGCATCTGGTTTGGGACCAGAGGGTCGCAGGTTCGAATCCTGTCTTCCCGACTACCGAACGTAGGATTGTTGAGTTGCTTTTACCAGCGACCCCGGCTCAACAGGAATGGAAGGTGGGTGAGTGGTTAAAACCGGCAGACTGTAACTCTGCTCCCTTACGGGTACGGCGGTTCGAATCCGTCCCTTCCAACAAATGAGGTATCTTAGACTCGTACAATCAAACATGATATGGTACCTCAGGTTAGAAAGATAGATTGTGTATTTCTTTCCAAAATGTCAGAGTGGCGGAATAGGTAGACGCGCACGACTCAAACTCGTGTACTCCGGTGTGTGGGTTCGATTCCCACCTCTGATACTTATTAAAATGGGAAAAATTAAATTATTTTTGAAAAAGATGGTAATAGCTTTCTTTGAAACTATTTCTCATCATTAATTATTTTGGT
>JAURGG010000167.1 GCA_030833905.1 Schleiferiaceae bacterium | reverse complement strand
AATGACCGAAGGCGCCATCTTCGTGGCCCACAATGCCCCGTTTGACTACCGCGTCCTTCGCGAGGAATTCGCCCGACTGGGCTACAGCTATGACCGGCCCGTGTTGGACACGATTCCCTTGGCCCAAAAGTTCATTCCCGACTTGCCCGCCTACGGCCTGGCCACCTTGTGCGAAGAGCTGGGTATCACCAATGCGAAGCGCCATCGAGCGGATGGAGATGCCCGTGCGACGGTAAAACTCCTCGAAATCCTGCTCGAGAAGGACCGCGAGAAATACATCGAAGGGGTCTACCTCAAACAACCCGCTGCCACCGGCCGCCACCCGTTCTCGAAGCAAATTGAACCTTTGGTAAAAACCACGGGGGTCTACTACCTCTTTAACGAAGAAGGCGAAGTCATCTACCTGGGAAAAAGCGATCAACTTCGGGTCCGCATTGATCGGCATTTCTTGTCCACCAATGAGAAAGCCTTGGCGCTTCAAGCCGAAGTTCGTTCCCTCCGGGTCGAAGAAACGGGGAGTTTGCTATTGGCTGAAATCTTGGAGCACCTCGCCCTAAA
>JAURGG010000166.1 GCA_030833905.1 Schleiferiaceae bacterium | reverse complement strand
CTAAGGGCTCGGAGGGCGAGCCCACGAAGAGGGCCGCCAACACGAAGGGATAAGACCATTTCCACCGCCAAAGCATGCGGCCAAGGTCGGTAAAATGCGGGTATCTTTGATGCCATGATGCTTGGACTCCAACTCCCCACGGATCCGCGCTGGGCCCATGCCGCGGAAGAACAGATCGAAGAAATCCTCACCGATCACGCCTACTGCGAGCAAAAAGCCGCCTCGACGGCCATCTCTCTGATGGTGACCTATCCGGAACTCAGTGATTTGGTTACGGATATGGCCTCGTTGGCGCGGGAGGAAATGAGCCATTTTGAAATGGTCCACAAGCGCATTGTCGAGCGGGGATTCGTCCTGGGCCGCGAACGCAAGGACCCCTATGTGCACGCCGTCATGAGCTTTTTCCCCAAAACGGGAGATCGCATGCTTCGCCTCGTCCATCGCCTCTTGGTCTGCGCCTTGATTGAGGCCCGGAGCTGTGAACGCTTTAAGGTGCTCTCCCAAAACATCCAGGACCCCGAACTTTCTCAGTTTTACGACCGGCTCATGGTCTCGGAAG
>JAURGG010000165.1 GCA_030833905.1 Schleiferiaceae bacterium | reverse complement strand
GGGCAAAACCGCCATTGCCGAAGGTTTGGCTCAACGCATCGTGAGAGGAGACGTGCCCGAAAACCTCAAAACTAAGGTGGTATTCAACTTGGACATGGGTGCCTTGGTAGCGGGCGCCAAGTACAAAGGCGAATTCGAGGAACGACTCAAAGCTGTAGTCAAAGAGGTCATTGGATCAGGGGGCGAAATCGTCTTGTTCATTGACGAAATCCACACTTTGGTTGGCGCAGGCAAAGGCGAAGGAGCCATGGATGCTGCCAATATTCTCAAGCCAGCCCTGGCTCGGGGAGAATTGCGCTCCATTGGAGCCACTACCCTAGCTGAATATCAGAAATACATTGAATCAGACAAGGCATTGGAACGTCGCTTCCAAAAGGTCATGGTCGAAGAGCCCGACACCCAAGAAGCCATTTCCATTTTGCGAGGATTGAAAGAGCGCTATGAAGTGCACCACAAAGTGCGCATCAAGGATGAGGCCATCATCGCTTCGGTTGAAATGAGCCAGCGTTACATCAGCGACCGATTCTTGCCCGACAAGGCCATTGATCTACTAGACGAA
>JAURGG010000164.1 GCA_030833905.1 Schleiferiaceae bacterium | reverse complement strand
GGCCACCTCGTTCGGGGGAAGCGAGGCCTCCAGGGCTTCCTGCGACGCCAAAGTCAATCGTCTTCTTCAAGATATCCACCTCTTTGACCACGATACGTAGGGGATCGCCGAGTCGGTAGGTTCGACCGCTGCGCTCACCCACAATTTGGAATTTCTCTGCTTCGACGTAGTAATAGTCATCCGCAAATTCGCGCAACCGCACAAGTCCTTCGCAGCCCATGGTGGGGATTTCGACAAAAACGCCCCAGTCCGTGACGCCCGAAATAATGCCATCAAAGGCTTCCCCGAGGTACTTCTCCATGTACTTGGCTTGCATGTACTTGATAGAGGAGCGTTCCGCCTCGGAGGCGTTTTGTTCGCGCGAGGAGGAATGCTCGCAGAGCTCTTCGTAGACCGCCGCGGACGGGTTCTTCTCCTTGTCTAAGAATCCCTGCAAGAGGCGGTGCACCATCATGTCGGGGTAGCGACGGATGGGGGAGGTAAAGTGGCTGTAATCGTCAAAGGCAAGGCCGTAGGGCCCGATGTATTGGGTGCTGTAGTCTGCTTTGGATATGGTGCGGACCG
>JAURGG010000163.1 GCA_030833905.1 Schleiferiaceae bacterium | reverse complement strand
CGGGGGCTTGCTGCTCCGTACAGACAGCGCGTCCGTGCAGTTCGAAGAGGAATTTGGTCAACTGGACTACGATTGGTTGCTGCGCTTGACCGAGGGCTGCACTACGAGAGAAGTCTGCCAGCCGCTCTTTATTCGGCACGTGGTCGGAAGCAACCTTTCGCTCAACCCCACTTACCGGGCTCGGGACTTTGCGTTTGCTCTGAAAACGTTGGACAACTACCGTACAACCTATCCCGAGCTGGTCCGCCAGGCTGAGGCGCGGTGGCACGGCAGCTACGGGCGCTACTGGTACGCGGTCGGAGATTTTAAGCAAGCCCGTACCTACTTTAAACAATCCGATTGGTCCCCGGCTATTTTTGCCTACTACCTCACGACGTTCGTGGGAGGAAACTGGATTCGCCGACGCTTCCAAGTTTTCGGGTAATTCATTGACGCCATGATACAGCAACTCAAAGACCTTTGGCTCCGGACCAAGCAAGATCGCGCCGCGAAAAAGCGGAATGCGGCGTTGGTCGCTTCGCTCAACCCGAGCGAGGTGGCGCACTTCAAACTTCATCCCGACGCTCGAGC
>JAURGG010000162.1 GCA_030833905.1 Schleiferiaceae bacterium | reverse complement strand
CGTCGATCCCAAGCGGGCTTTGGACGCCACCGACGCCCTTGCCGTGGCCACATGCCATGCGCTCACCGTACAGCGCACCGCAACCCTATCTGCCGCCGGAGCCCTACCTGCCAAAAAGAAGTCCTCGGCCCGCACCTCGTCTTGGGCTAAGTTTTTGGCACAAAACCCTGATCGAGAAGCTTAATTGGCAAGGGTAGCAAGGTTGGCTCGTTAGCTCGTTAGCTCCTCAGCAAGGGTAGCAAGGTTGGCTCGTTAGCTCGTTAGTAATTAGCCGAGCTGCCCACCCCGAGCTGCCCCTTGCCCAGAAGGAGCACTAGCTGCGAAGCAGCCCTAGCATGATCCCTAGCCCTAGCTGCGAAGCAGCCCTAGCCCCGAAGGGGCCCTAGCGCGAAGCGCAACAAACCAACGCCAACGAGCCAAGTAGCCAAAAAAAACCCGGCACCTCACGGCGCCGGGTCTCTTCCCCGAGGGGATCTTCAACGGTTAGATTGCCTTAGTGGCTCACTACCACGTTAAACTTCACGTCGCGGTCAGCACCTTTGGCGATGAAGACGTAGGCTCCGTTCGCGAGAGCG
>JAURGG010000161.1 GCA_030833905.1 Schleiferiaceae bacterium | reverse complement strand
AATCCTGGTTGGCAGCTCTGGAGGATACATGAAACTTTCTGAAGCTAAAGATAAAGAAAAATTAAAAGTATTGAACATTGAAAATAATGAAATTGAAGATAAGTTACGCGCCATGGGAATTTATGAAGGGTGTGAAGTATGTCCTTTGATGCACGGCAATGGAAATATGCTTTTAGATGTACATGGATGTAGATATGCCATTGATGATGATTTAGCTGAGTGTATTGTTGTTAGGCGCTTGTAGCTCAACTGGATAGAGCACTTGACTACGGATCAAGAGGTTATAGGTTCGAATCCTTTCAGGCGCGTATGAAGAAAACATCAGAACAAGAAATAGAAGAAGCACGATTATCTTTATTGCTCCTCCGAGTGGAATTGGAAGGGTATATAAATGGTTATTGGAAACCAGAATACCATTGGACCATTGGATGGAATAAAAAGTTTACCGGAAATAAGATATTCATACTTGACAATGAAGAAGAAAGTGATTAGATTATAATATATACGGGATGTAGCTCAATTGGCAGAGTACACGCTTTGGGAGCGTGGTGTTGCTGGTTCAAGTCCAGTCATCCCGACTTA
>JAURGG010000160.1 GCA_030833905.1 Schleiferiaceae bacterium | reverse complement strand
GGGGTAGATCATCATGGGTGTTTTATACGGATTTTGGGCCGTGATCTTCTCGTACATCTGGAAGAGGTTGCCGTACTTACTTTCAACAATCGCCTCTCCAAGCTCACGGATTTTTTCCGGGCTGGGTTGGTGCAATCCTTGAACGTGGGCAGCTTCTTTTCCATAACGTTCAATGGCTGAAGCAAAATCAAGGTAGACCGCCTCGCCCGTTTTATTCACCCCATGCCCAGCATCGCAGCGCTCCTTAGCTGCGCGGGAAGCGACATCGCGAGGGACCAAGTTGCCAAAAGCCGGATACCGCCGCTCCAAGTAGTAATCGCGGTCCTCCTCAGCAAGTTGAACAGGCTGCAATTTGCCGGCGCGAATCGCTTCGGCGTCTTCTTTTTTCTTGGGAACCCAGATGCGGCCATCGTTGCGCAGGGACTCGGACATCAGGGTCAACTTGGACTGAAAATGCCCGCTAACAGGAATGCAGGTGGGGTGAATTTGCGTGAAGCATGGATTGGCCATGAAAGCCCCTTTGCGGTGAGCCTTCCAAGCGGCCGTTACGTTCGAGCCCATAGCGTTGGTGCTCAAGTAAAAGACGT
>JAURGG010000159.1 GCA_030833905.1 Schleiferiaceae bacterium | reverse complement strand
AAATTCCACGGCTTGGTTTACGGCGTTTTGGCCCGTAGACGCGTCAAGAACTAGCCAGGTTTCGTGGGGGGCCTCCGGAACAATCTTGTCCATAACCCGGCGAATCTTGCCGAGTTCGTTCATTAGGTTGACCTTGTTGTGCAGGCGCCCCGCGGTATCTACAAGCACCACACCGCCGCCGTTGCGTGCTCCCGCTTCGGCTGCCGCGTACGCGACCGCGGCGGGATCCGTATTCATTCCTTTCTCAATAAAGGTCGCTCCCGAGCGGTCCGCCCAAATGCGGAGTTGGTCCACCGCGGCAGCCCGAAAGGTGTCCGCCGCACCCAGCACCACCTGCTGGCCTTGGTTGCGGAACTTTTTAGCCAACTTGCCCACCGAAGTGGTTTTTCCGACGCCGTTAACGCCCACAATGAGAATGACCCGAGGACGTCCCGCGGGAACTTCAATGGGCTCAACCTCAGCCCAGGCGGTAAACTGGTCGGCCAGCTCTTCGCGAATCAGCGCCTTGAGGTCGTCCTCAGATACGTACTTGTCTTTGGCCACGCGCTCTTCCACCGCCTCGACCAGGCGCACCGCGGTTTCTACCCCCAC
>JAURGG010000015.1 GCA_030833905.1 Schleiferiaceae bacterium | reverse complement strand
CTAAGTCCGAATGGCTAGGGTTTTTAATACGTGAGGATGCCGTCTTAATCAACTCTAAAGTTGAGCGGCATTGAACCGTATTAAATACTCCGTCCTGCTCAATGGACGCAATTAACCAATTTTGCCCGAGTCGCTCACGGTAATGGAAATCAATAGCATTTCTTAATGTGAGCTCAAAGGCTCGGATTGAATTCCATAAACGGGCGCTTTCCTGCCACTCAACAAGCACTAGTTTCTGAGTTTCCACGCGATGGAGTACTGCCATATTCTGTACCCAAGCTCTCTTCTCGCTCCCAATATCCGTATTTAAAAATTCCATACCTTCGTTTCATTATTCCCTAGAGCCTATGGCAAATGCTATGCGCTAGGGTCAAGGCCCCAAGTCACGGAACCGTGGCTTGGGGATTTTTTATAAACCTAGTCGTGGACCTGGGTATGTAAAAGTGATAAACGAATAGATGGATTTAAATCACCCCTGCACGTCCTGGCAAAGCTCAATCAGGCTCCCGCCCGTGGCTTTGGGGTGCAAAAAGGCGATGATCTTGCCGTCGGCACCCGGCTTGGGGTGGCGGTGAATCAGCGCGTTGCCGGCCGCGTCGAGTCGGTCGAGCTCGGCCTGAAGGTTGGCCACCGCGTAGGCGACGTGGTGCAAGCCCTCGCCCCGCTTCTCAATGAATGTGGCGATGGGCGAATCCGGACGGGTTGCTGCAAGGAGTTCGATTTTGTTGCCTCCGACCGCAAAAAAAGAGGTCATTACGCCTTCAGAGGCCACCTCTTCGCGCTTGTAGGGTCCAACTCCGAGCAGACCAGTATAGAGTTTTTCGGCGGCGTCGAGGTCGCGCACGGCGATTCCGAGGTGCTCGATTCCGAGCCAATAGGGTGAAGGAAGCATCACCCTAAATTTAGCGGTACTTTTGCAGGTATGGAATCCATCCGCCAAAAACGTATTAATTCGCTGCTTCAGCACGACATGGCCGAAGTGTTTCGCGCCCTGGCTGCAGCGGAATTTCCCGGAACCCTCATCACCGTGAGCAAAATTCGGGTAACTCCAGACCTCGGTTTGGCGCGGGTGTACCTCAGCTTCTTCCCGATTGACCGCACCCAAAAGGCGATGGAATTCATTGAGGAGCACGCTCCGCGGATCAAAAACGAGCTCGCCGGCCGGGTGCGCCACCAGCTGCGCGTGATTCCGAACCTGCAGTACTTCGCCGACGATTCGATGGAGTACGAGGCCAACATCGACCGCCTTCTGCGCGAGGGCGGAGAAAATCCGATTAAGTAGTGCGCGCAAGCGGACCGCAGTTGGGCTGGCGCCTGCTTCGCGGCCGCAAGCTCACCCAATGGGTGGCCCGCCTCGCTGCGCTCGGCGTGGCCGTCGGAACCGCCGCAATGCTCGTCGTCCTCGCCGGGTTCAACGGGCTTGAATCCATGGTGCGCGCCGCCTACGAGGGTATGCACGCCCCCTACACCCTTTCGCCGACCGAGGGCATTCACTCAGAGGTGGACCTTGAGGCCCTGCGCGCCCTTCCCGAAGTTGCGGGGTTGAGCGCGGTAGTCAGCCAAAAGGCCCTTGTGCGCAGCGAGGAACGCGAGGTGCTCGTGGAGCTCTGGGGAGTGGACTCAGCCTTTACGACGTTCAGTCCATGGGCAGCCCAGATGATTCGCGGAGACGGCGACACCGTGTCAGTGCTCGACGGCCTTTACCTCGGAACCGGCGCGTCTAGCCAACTTTTGGTCGACTTCAGCCTTGGCCCCGACCCTGTGGAGCTGCTCTGGCCCCAGGCCGGCCTTGAGGACTTTCAGCGCAGCATTGCTCTAGTGCGCGGAACCTTCAGTGTTCACCCCCAAATCGACTACGCATTCGGCATCATGCCGATGACCGAGCTTCGGGCCCTTAGGCCGTTGGCCGACTCTGGCCACTACTCGCACGTACTCGTATGGCCCGCCCAGGGCGCGCCAAGCGACCTGCGCGCCACACTGGCTGCAGCCGCCCCTAGATGGACCGCAGAGCGCCCTGAAGAGCGCGAAGAGGCCATGTTCCAAGTCCTTCGCAGTGAAGGACTGGCTACCACGGCCATTTTGGGCTTCATCGTACTGTTGGCTTCGCTAGGACTTTATGCCGCAGCCAGCCTCATCATTCTCGAAAAACAAGGCCAGCGCGCCATGCTCGCCGCCCTCGGAATGCCCGCCGAACGCATTCGCGCAGCATTCACCTGGAGCGGAATTTGGCTAACCCTCATCGGAGCCATTCTTGGATTCACCCTAGGAGCTGCCGTTGTAGCCGCCCAGACCCAATGGGGACTGCTCAAGCTGGGTGAAGGCTATGTGGTTGAGGCCTACCCCGTGCAGTGGTCGGTTGGTCAATCACTTGCGGTGCTCGGGCTCGTCGTTCTGATCGGCGCCCTCCTCTCGTGGCTCGCCGGACGTCAGGCCGGTTCTGATACGAAACTGTTGCGCAGCGCGTAGTCTCCGCGAATCTCGTCAAACGTTTCAAGAAGCATTTCAAGCGAGTCTGACGTCACCAGGGTCTGGCGCAATTCCTTGAAGTTGGGGAAGTTTCTGAAGTAGTTGCCGTAGTGGCGGCGCATTTCGGCGATGGCCAGCTTCTCGCCCTTCCATTCAACCGACAGTTCGAGGTGGCGCTGGGCCGCGTGGGCGCGCTCGCTCAGGGTCGGAGGGTCCAAGTGCTCACCCGTCGCCATGAAATGCTTGATTTCTTTAAAAATCCACGGGTAACCAATGGTCGCGCGGCCAATCATGACTCCGTCGACTCCATAGCGGTCGCGCATCACAAGGGCTTTTTCTGGGCTGTCAATATCGCCGTTGCCAAACACCGGAATGTTCATGCGCGGGTTGTTCTTAATCTCGCCAATCAGCGTCCAGTCGGCCTCGCCTTTGTACATCTGGCTCCGGGTGCGTCCGTGTATGCTAATGGCCTTAATGCCAATGTCTTGGAGCCGTTCGGCCACCTCGACCACATTTTTGGTGCTGTCGTCCCAACCCAGTCGGGTCTTGACCGTCACCGGCTTATCCACCGCATCGACAATGGCTTTAGTGAGGCGTACCATCTTCGGAATATCCTGAAGCATGCTCGCCCCCGCGCCCTTGCACACCACCTTCTTGACCGGGCATCCGTAGTTGATGTCGATGAGGTCTGGATTCGCCTCTGCGCAAATGACCGCCGCTTCAATCATGCTTTCGAGTTCGGATCCAAAGATTTGGATCCCAATCGGACGCTCGTACTCAAAAATGTCCAGTTTGGCGCGCGACTTCACGGCATCGCGGATCAGGCCTTCACTCGAAATAAATTCGGTGTACATCAGGTCGGCCCCGTTCTCTTTGCACAGCAGTCTAAAGGGCGGATCGCTCACGTCCTCCATCGGAGCGAGGAGCAACGGGAAGTCCGGAAGTTCGATGTCCGCGATTTTTACCACGGTGCAAAGGTACTTATTTGCGCGCGAGTGCCACGACCACAGCCGCTGCGGCCACGAGGCCAACCGGCACCAACCAACTCCATTCAGCCACTGCGCCGGCCGCATACGATCCTGGGCCCTCTAGTTGCGTCTGTACGTAGGTGATTCCGTTGTGCAGCACGTGCGCCCCCAGCGGAACCCACAGCCGACCGCTTCGCTCGTACAGCCACGCCAAAGACAGTCCCGCCACGACCAAAAAGGGCGCGTGAATCAAATCAAAGTGAAATCCTGCAAAAAGAGCCGCCGAGGCCACCACCGATAGCCACGGAGCCAGGCGAACGCGCAGCATTCGCTGCAGGGCTCCGCGAAAAAACAACTCCTCGCCCACAGCTGCAATCACGACAAACACCATCACTCCGAGCAGTTTGTCGCCCCAGTGCGGCAAAAAGAGCATGCGCTCGACCCAACCCGACTGAGCCTCTGCCTGTGCCAGCGCAGACAACGCCCACTCCTGCCCCTGCAGCATCTGAAACCACACCCCAGAAACCCACTCCAATGCGGGCAGCAACGCCGGAAGCAGCGTCCACGCCAGCACGGTCTCGCGCCAACTCCACGCCGCGTGCCGCGGCAACGCCGGCGTCGCCGGCTCATCGGCCCGAGCCCAACGCTGCTGCAGCGCCAATGCCGGAACCAAAAAGATCGCCAGCGACCCCAATCCTTGCTGCGCCAAAAGAGCCCGCGCCGCATTCAGTTCCTCGCGCAGAATCACCTCACTCAAATTCATTCCGCCGTACCCAAGGAGCTGCATCACCGATGCCCCACCCAAGCCCGACACAAAAAGCATCGAAAGCACTACAGCAAACGCCAAAAAGAGCGAATCAGATTTTAAAGAGTTCATTGCGGCCAAAAGTACGCGGCAAGTGGCTATTGGCCATTAGCTTCTGGCTACTCGCTTCTTGCTTCACGTTGCTCGTTTCTGGCTTTTAGCCTCTAGTCCCATGCCGTGGAGTACAGGCCAGCAGAACCGTCTTCAAGTAATGAAAAGCCACTAACCAGTAACTAGTAACCAGTAACTAGTAACCAGTAACTAGTAACCAGCAGCGGGCCGAAGGCCCAAGGCCCAAGGCCGAAGGCAGCAGGCCTCAGGCCATAAAAAAACCCGGCTCCTCTCAGAACCGGGCTCAAACCAAAACACCAGACCTTTAGTAGGCCTTGTACAGTTCCTCGGCCGAAGCCGCAGGGTTTGCTGAGTACGACAGCTTGAGAGACTGCGCCTTGCGCAGCTCCTGCTTGATGTCGCTAATCAAACCCATCTTCGCGTCTACGTCGGCCTTGATCGACACGGTGAACTTCGTGCGCTCAGCTTCGTTGATGGATTCGCGCTGTAGGATTACCCACTGCTGCACGTCACCCACCGAAGCGAGTTGGTCGGCGAGCTGAATGCGTGGCTCAGAGCCGAGCTCGGCATTCTTGGGGGCTCCTACATAAATGTACGTAGTCAGGTCCTTGCGCTCGAGCTTTTGGATCTCAGTCGCCTGGGGCTTCTTCAGTTTGACCAGCAACGTTACTTCGCGCATCGTTGTGGTTACCATGAAGAAGAACAACAGCATGAATACGATGTCGGGCAGTGATGCGGTCGACAACGGCGGAGTTTCCGCCTTTTTCTTCTTTTTAATCAGTGCCATTATCCACCTACTTGAACAGGTTCAGCCTCAGAAATGAACTGCGGGTAGACCGCATTCACCTCTTCTTTATCGCCCTCGCTGAGCGACTCGTAGTCGCGTCCGTACTTGCGGGTAGCAAGCTCGTTGCGAAGCTCAGTGTATGCGCCTAACAGCTCGTTACGGACCTTTACAAACGTGTTGTAGCTGGTTCCGCGGTCGTTCTGAAGTGAGATAACCGCCTTGCCTGGATTGTCAGAAGACGCCGGATCACGAAGGCCACGGCAGTCCTCGCACGTACCGTCGCCGTTGTTGTCGATGAATTCCTTAGTCAAGCGGCGCACATCCTCAAGCGTGGCGTACTCAGACTCGATCAGGAGCTGGTCCTGAGCGTTGACGAGCACCACGAAGATGTTCTTTTCTTTAATGTCTTGTTCCTCGCTCTTCTCCTCGGTCCAGGGCGGAAGCTTTACCAGCAAGCCCTTGTCGACGTCCATTGTAGTCGTCACCAAGAAGAAGATCAACAGCAAGAAGGCGATGTCTGCCATCGAGCCTGCGTTGATTTCAGGAACTGCACGTTTCTTACTTGCCATAAGACCGTCTTACTTGCGCAAACGCGCCACCGATGAGTAAAGCACTGCGACTACCGCAAGCACAAACATGATGTAGAAGGCATTTAGGCCCGTAGAAACCCAACGCGAGGTAGACTCGGTCGTGTTCTTGTAGGTCTCAAAGTCGGCACCCGATGAAATCAGGTAGCTCACGAGTACCACTGCGAGCAAAGCTCCAACACCGATCGCGGTGCCTTTGATGCCTGCAGGGTTGATCGCCATTCCGAGTCCGGCACTGAATAGGGCCAGACCAATGGTCACGATAAATAAAATCTCCGTGATGAGAATGGCCGATCCCGCTGCCCCATCAACCATAGACTCACCTCCGAAGAAAATGAGCAAGGTGGGGATTAGGCCAACCGCCCCCGCGAGGATGGCTGCGCCCATGCTGATCGTTCGAATATTCTTCATCGTGAATTACTTCTTCGTGTGTTCTGCTACGAGGTCGAGGAAGGTGATCGAAGCATCTTCCATCTTGTTTACCAAGTTGTCGATCATGGCAATGATCAGGTTGTAGAAGATCTGAAGAATCATCGCCGCGATCAGACCAAATACCGTGGTCAAAAGTGCAATCTTAATACCACCAGCTACAAGTGATGGGCTGATGTCGCCAGCCGCCTCAATGGCGTCAAACGCCGAGATCATACCGATAACTGTACCCATGAATCCGAGCATCGGAGCCAGAGCGATAAAGAGCGAAATCCATGACACGCCACGCTCGAGCTTGCCGTTCTCTACAGAACCAAGGCTCACGATCGCTTTGTCGACCATTTCGATACCCTCGTCCATCTTGTCGATGCCTTGGTAGAAGATGGCAGCTACTGGACCGCGGGTGTTGCGGCATACCTCAAGTGCGGCAGACTTGCCTCCGCTCTTCAATGCAGACTCGATGTCGGCAAGAAGCTTGTCGTTGTTGCTGTTTGAGAAGGCCAAGTACAAAATGCGCTCAATGGCGATGGCAAGACCCAAGATGAGGGTCAAAAGAACCGGAGCCATGAAAATGGGATCACCTTCAATAAACTTCTCTTTGAGAACTTGAGTGAAGCTTTTTTCTTCTTCAACTACGGGGGCCGTCTCTTCAACAGCAGCAGTAGCTGTGCTGTCGGCAGCGGCCGCGTTCGAATCAGTAGCAGCTACTTGCTCAGTGGCAGCAGCTTCGGTAGCGTCCTGAGCCAGAACGGGTTGAGTGAACAGAATCCCTGCGGCGAAGCACAGAGCGAGAACCTTTTTCATGGGTTTTTGCGAGGTTGGTTAAACAGTTGAAAAAATGTCTTAGAGGAGCAAAAGTAGGGACTTCGCGCCAAAGCCAAAATTATCAGAGCATTAATTTAGAGAATATGTACTTTTTACGCTTTTACCGCGGCGCGGTGAAGCACATCGGGACTCAAATCAGGGGTCGATGCAATGGCCGCAACAGCATCTCGGGGATGGTCCACGACGGTCCACAGGTCGAGGTGCTCGGGGTTCATAAATTCTTCGTCTACCATGCGCTTGAGTTGGCGCAGAAGGTCGGTGTAGAATCCGTTCTGGTTGACGATGACCACGGGTTTGAGGTACTGTCCGAGGCGCTTAAGGGTGATAGCTTCGGCGAGTTCTTCAAGGGTTCCGCAGCCGCCCGGCAGGGCAATCAAGCCCTCGGTGTGCGCGAGGAGGCCCGCCTTGCGCTCAGCCATAGTCTGAACGAAGGTGAAGTCGTCGACCAGGGGGTGGTCCATCTCGATGTCTTTGAGGAACTGGGGCATCACGCCCGAGGCCTTGCCGCCGCGCTGAATGACTTCAGTTGCAATATGGCCCATGAGGCCGGTTTTACCTCCTCCAAAGACGAGAACGGCTCCCGCGTCTACGAGGGATTGGGCAAGTTCTGTTGCACCGTCGACGTAGTCTTGGGCAACGCGGGCAGAACCCGCGCAGTACACGGTGACGCGAGCGCCACTGAGGTTGCGAGTGCTCATTTGGCTTGGGCTCTGAGTTCCTCGATCCGCGAAACAAGGGCTTCGGCCTCGGCGCGCTTCAGGTCAGAGGCGCGGCGGTCGGTCGTGGAAAGCTTAAATGATTCCTCGAGGAGCTGAGTGTACTGCTCGTTGAGGCGGTCCAATTCGGACTTTTTGCGAAAGAGTGAAAACATGCGTTAAAGGTAATCCCGGTTCCGCAGGAAATGCCCTTTTAACGCCAGCTTGTTTTGAGAAAAAGACCAGCTACTGCATTGGTCGCGAGGCCCGCAAAAGGGGCAAACACCGCCGCCTGAGTGGCATAGTTGGCAAAGTTGAAGTAGGATTCGGCCGCGTCCAAGGTCGCAAGCTGGTTGTCGACGGCGTAGCGAATGAAGTCGGTAAAAAAGTTCGGGTTGATGTAGGTGAAAAAGAGGTACTGAACGCCGACGGACAAAATTCCGACCGTGACCCCCACCCCGAGGCCCTGGCCCAGCGCCTGAAGGTAGGTGAGCTCGCCTCCTAGTTCCGCCTTGCGCGCAAAAAGGCCCCAAATCATTATAGCGACCGACGGAACAAGGATGAGGTTCGTATACAGCGAATGTAGATTGATGTACGTGGTATGCAGGCCCACGAGGTATTCCACAATAATCCAAACGAACTGCATTAATGAGAATATGAGGCCAAATCGAAGTGCGGTAACCATGGTTGCGAATAGGTTTTGTGCTCTTAAGATGCGCCAACGCGGTGAATGGTTGCATTGGTTCGCTGCAAACGCTAACGCTGCGTGCGCCAGCATCGTATGTGTCTGCGTCAGCGTACTTTTGCAGTATGGTTCGCAAACTCATTTGGATCGTTACCAGCATCGCGCTGGTCGTTGTGGCGCTTTTAGCTTGGCTTGGCGCCTTTAAGTCATTGACGGTCAATGACTCACCTCAAGGAGGGTACGTCGTGGTGGGCCTTGACTACATGGGACCGTTTGAGAAGATCGGCCCGATGTACGAGCGTGTCGTATCTTCTGGGGATTCACTAGGCCTGTCAACGGACTCGCTGGTAGGCGTGTACTATTCAAATCCCGAGGAGGTTGCGCCCGATTCGCTGCTTTCTTTTGTCGGAATCGTAGTGGGTAACAGCGACGACGACCTCGGAACCTTAGATTTTGGCAAGATGCGCACCGAGCATATTCCCGCCGGCCGTGCGCTGTGGATTGACTTCCCCTACTCAAATACGCTGGGCATGATTGTCGGGATTATGCGCGCCTACGATGCCCTTGGTGAAGCTTCAGTGGCCGCGGGCCTTGAGCCCGGATGGGTGTACGAAATCCACAGCGAAGGCAATGTTCGCTTTGTCTTTCAGGAGTACCCGCAGGCAGAGGACCCCGCCGCCTTTTAATTTTTTGTAGGTTTGTTGGGTATGAAACGCGTGACCTCTTTTGCTTTAGTGCTGCTGCTTGCCGCGGCGAGCTGGGCATTTATGGTGGGCGGTTCACCCCTTGTGGTGTATCCGAATCCCGTTCAGGGCACGCTTCGTGGCCAGTTGGAGTTGAGCGGAACCGCGCCCGTTTCGCTGAGCTTGTACGATATGCTTGGCCGTCAGGTGGACGCCAAAAACCTGAATTCAAGCCAGCGCCAATTCGCTTGGGAGGTGACGCACCTGCCTGCGGGCATGTACTGGCTTAAGGCCGAACAGGGCAACGTAGTGGTCGCCCAGGTTCGGGTGGTGCTGGCGAAGTCCTAGCCGTTTACTTACGTTTACCCGACGACTGCACGAAGTAGTGCGTCGCAGCTTGCCCCTCTAAATCGGAGCAAGCATGAAAACTTTTTCTTTTTGGGCAGTGGCACTCGGAGTGCTATTCGCCCGTTCGGCCTCAGGCCAAGCTATTGCCCACTGGGCATTTGACGCATCAACCTTAGAGTGCGACAGCGGCTACGCCGTGGTGGACCCTTTGGGGGTTTCAGAGTCCTGGGTTCAGGGCCTCGGAGCCGGCAAAGCGCTATCGGTGAAGGGGTTTGCACCCCAGGGTACGGAATCTGGAGCGCGTGGTTTGTGGATGGAAGCCAATACCCTTGGAATGGATAGCGTGTGGCTGTCAGGTGCACTGCGGGGGTCGTCCACTTCGTCGCGTTGGTGGCAGATCCAGGGGTCTGTGGATTCTGGCACCACTTGGTTTGTGGCCTGGCAGCCCGATTCGGGTTGGGGCCCCTTTGACGTGTTTGTGCCGTTCGTGGCTCCCTTGGCCGGGGCGGCAGGGCATTCGTCGGTATGGCTGCGGTTGGTGTCGGTGTTTTCGCCCGTGGCGTTTAGTCATTTTGGCGGCAGCTTTGGGCCCCACGAGGCCTACCAGGGCATGCGCGAGCAGCCGACGACGAGCAGTCAGAACTACAGTACCGCCGGGACCTGGCGCTGGGACAACCTTCGCCTCAACGGGTTGGAGTCCCCACCCACCATTTGGAATGGTTTGTCTTGGTCGCTCGGAGCCCCTATGCCCGGCGTCAACGCTATGGTGGCAGCTACCTATTCAGGGCCCGGCTTTACGTGCGATGTCCTACGTGTCGCTAAAGGAGTTGCGCTCGAAGTGATTGCGGGCGGAACCCTCGACGTGCGCGGCCGTGCTTTGGTTGACGGTGAAGTTGTGCTTCGTGCAGGCCCCTCGGGCCAAGCCCAGATGCGTGTAGGTGCCGCCGGGGGTGGCGGTCTTCACACCGAACGATTTTGGCCCTCTGGGGGCTGGCAGCAGCTGTCGAGCCCGCTTGCTGAGGGTGTACGGGGGCTTTGGGGTGCCGACAGCCTCGGGCTGTATTCGTGGAACGCTGACAGCGGTGAATACCGCGCCCCGGGTAAAGGGATCAGCGCCCGAGGACAGGGATTTTACGCGCAGGGCTCGGGATTGGTTTCCGTACGAGGTGGGCTACCGCGGATTCCTTGGACCCAGTGGGATCTCGGGTATGCGGACGTTCCCAACACAGTGAGCACCGTCCACTCGACCTCGGTAACGGACGGGTGGAATCTTTTGGGCAATCCCTTTGCCTGCGGGCTAAATTTTGCTCAGGTTGAGCGGATTGGGGTCGATGCGGCGTATTCGGTTTGGGATCCCACGCTCAACGCTGGGCTCGGGGGATATGCATACTACAGCCCCAGCGGGGGAAGTCTGGGGTCGGTGGTGCCGCCGATGCAGGGCTTTTGGGTTCGAGCGCAGGGTCCTGGTGCCCAACTGATGGCACGGCAGCGCGGAGTTTTGAATTCGCCTCCGCCCAGCCCCCGGGTAGTCATCACGTTAGAGGTTCCGGATCGAAACTGGACCGAGGTGGTGTTTTTGGACCCGCGCGAGGACGCCAGAACGGGGTTTGATGCTGACCGAGATGCAGTGGCACGCCAAAGCCCGACCGGAATTCAGTGGGTTGCAGCCACCGAAACCGTGGACGCCGCGGCAAAGTCCTGGAATCCACAGACTCCACTCACCATGATTTCGTGGAGCGACACTGCGCGTTCTGCGATAGTTTCCGCAGCGGGGCACTCCGGGACACTTTGGCTGCTCGGGGCTGACGGACAGCGCGTCCGCCTCGACCAAGGCCCCGCTGCAGTCCAACTGGACGGAAGCCAATCCTGGACGCTCTTTGCCGAAGCACTTAGTGGCGCAGAGGCTCAACCAATGGCGTGGCGCACGGGGGCCGGATGGCTCTGGGTTCCGGACGCAGTCCAACTCGAAGTACTCAATGTGCTCGGCCAAGTAGTACTAACCCCCTCTGGCGCCGCCCACGATCCCATTCCCCATGGCCTTGCTGAAGGCGTGTACGTACTGCGGGTTCGCACCGCGCGAGGCTGGGAATCCCATAAAATCAATCTTAAATCCTAACTGCTATGAAATCAATGATGATTGCCGCGGCTCTGGCTGCGGCTCCTGTGGCCGCATGGGCCCAAGTTGACGGTTCCGAATCACTTTTTAAGGCCAGTTTTGAGGGCATGTTTGAGGCCCCAGCGCCTGTGGTCCTTCCCCAAGGTGTGATGGAACCCAATCCACCCGTACCGCTTGACGGCGGAGCGATCCTTCTGCTGGCTGGCGGTGCCGTACTGGCCCGCAAACGCTTCAAGGGATGAGGTTGCTCGGCCAACTTTGGCGCATTCGTCATTTGCTTTGGGCGTACCTTCGGATCATCTACGTGGTGGTATGGAAGCTTTAAGTATTTGGATTCGAAGCAATAGGGCCTTTTTGGGCTTTATCGTCCGGTTTTTGGTGACCTTTTTTGTGCTGAGCTTTCTCTACAGCTTGTACCTCGTGGTGGTCAAGCGCAACGGAGACCTCGACATGGTCACCTACTGGATCAGCCGCTTGAGCCATGAAACCGCCTTATTTATGGGGGTTGCGGACTGTGAGTGGTCCTGCTTTTTGGACGGGTGCTACGTGGGTCGTGAGGGCCGCATGGTGAACATCCTCGAGGGCTGCAACGGGCTTCGCTTGGCCATTGTGTACGCCGCATACGTCATCGGAATCGGAGGCTGGACCTGGCGCTCACTCGTACAAGCTTTTGTGGGATTGTTTGTCGTTCAGCTCTTTAATGTGGTCCGCATCGGCTCGCTCATTGCACTGCGCGACCACGGCGGCGACACCTACTTCTTCTTTATCAAGTACGTTTTTGGGGTGTTCATCTATGGTTCCATCGTGCTGCTTTGGATTCTTAAACCGCGAATTGACCAATGGATGGGGGCCAAATAGCGGAATCGCGGCGGTTCTGGCTCTGGAGCGTCGGCTTTTTAATGCTGTCCATGTTTGTGAGCATCATTGTAGGCGAAGAAAAGCACGCGCTGGGCTTTGACCCTTTGGGCATACCCTGGGTTCGGAACCTGTATGCCGGACTTAAAATCGCACTGGGCATTGCCTACGTGCGGATCGTCGGATTTCGCTGGGCCTGGGTCGCGGGGCTTGTCGTCTTTGCCCTGGTAGTGCGAACATTTGCTGAAGGCACATTCACCGTAGCCCTCATCGGGGCGGCTATGGCGTACCGGGTGGTGAAGTAATTTCAGATCTTAATTTAATGTTTAAACACAAATGTGGCTTTCTGTGCTACATTTGACATATTAATGTTTAAACATACAAATATGGCAACTTGGACTATTGACCCCAGCCACTCTGAAATTGGATTTGTAGCACGCCACCTGGTAATTACAAAAGTGCGCGGCCACTTTGGCGAGTACTCAGGCAGCGTGACCTCGAGCGACGAGGCCCTCAACGACCTGAATATTTCGTTTGAAGCGATCGTTGCGAGCATCAGCACAAAGAACGCCGACCGCGACAACCACCTAAAGTCGGCAGACTTCTTTGACGCCGAAAACCACCCGAAGTTGGTGTTTGCATCAAAGTCGGTGCAGCGCAATGGTCAAGACCTGAGCGTAGACGGGATCATGACCATTCGTGGTGTAGAAAAGCCTGTTTCGCTCAACGTTGAAGTGGGCGGAATCGCCAAAGACCCCTGGGGCAACACAAAGGCTGGTTTGAGTTTTTCAGGCACCATCAACCGAAAGGACTTTGGGCTGGCATTTCACGTGCTGAACGAGGCAGGCGACCTGTTGGTCAGCGACGAAATCAAGCTCGAGGGCGAGGTTCAGCTGAAACTCGAGGCATAATCCAAGCATTGGGGCGGGTTGAACGACCCGCCTCGATAGCCTTTGGCTTTCGCCCATAGCTTGGGGCTATTTAAACGGGTTTTTGGTGACTTGGGTCCCCTTTAGGCCCCATGGTTGGGGGGAATTTTGAGGTGTTCAATCATTCAAAACTCCCCTACCATGGAACCTACAACAACCCCCACCTACTCTATGCCCCGCATCGGGGATGCTGCACCCGAATTTACCGCGATTAGCACGCAAGGAACGATCAATTTTCCTCAGGACTACCAAGGAAGCTGGGTGATTTTGTTCTCGCATCCGGCAGATTTTACTCCGGTTTGTACCAGCGAATTCATGACGTTTGCGTCCATAGAAGAAAAGCTCGCCGAGGTCAACACCAAGCTTGTGGGCCTTTCGATTGACGGGCTTTATTCCCACATCGCGTGGTTGCGCACCATTAAAGAGAAGGTGACCTTCAACGGAATGAGCAACGTTGAAGTGAAGTTTCCGCTGATTGAAGACATCACCATGGAAGTGGCCTCGAAGTACGGCATGATTCAGCCAGGCGAAAGCTCAACGAAGGCCGTTCGGGCCGTGTTTTTCATCGACCCCAAGGGCATGATTCGCACCATTTTGTACTACCCGCTCAGCGTAGGCCGGAATTTTGACGAGATCTACCGTACAGTGGTGGCACTTCAGACCGCCGATGCGTTTTCGATCGCGACTCCTGCCGACTGGCGTCCAGGTAGCGACGTGATTGTTCCGACCGCAGGCTCGTGCGGCGTAGCCAAGGCCCGCATGGACGGCGACGAAGGCGAGATGACCTGCCACGATTGGTTCTTCTGTACCAAGAAGCTCGACGAGGCTGAGGTTTGGAAGGCCATTAAAAAGAACTAAGTACGCTTGCCAAGATTGGAAGACCGGCCCCGAGAGGGGCCGGTCTTTGCATTTATATCTTTTGGAGCAACGTCTGAACGGGGCGACCCTGTACCTGAACTTCAATGATGTAGGGTCCCGCTGGCAGGTCTGGTATGCGGTGAACTCGGTCACCCACCGAAAGTTCGCGGACGACTTGCCCGTGCATATTTAGGATTCGAGCCGATGCAGCACCCGAAGGGTACATTATGCTTAGCTCATCTGTAACGGGATTGGGAACGACCTTGAGCGTAGCATGTTCCGGTTCAGTGGTGCTCAAACTGCTTTGGTAGATCCGCACGTAGTCGACCAGCATTTTAGCTTCAGTGATGTTCGGATCAATGGAAGGCTGAATCGCAATGTTCATGAGGATGAACTGCGGAAGGTCAAATGGCCAAGTACTTGAATTTTGGACACTTGGAGCATAGATGTAGTGAACAACGCTGTCCACGGCAAAGGTGATGGACGTGGGAGTCCACTCCATGTTGTAGGTGTGGTAGCCGGTGCTGGCGCCCGAAACGTATTGGCCGCCGACATTTTGGGTTCCGCCAAAACTCGAGGGGGTGTGGATGGCACTCGACACGTAGTTCTGGTTGTGGCCCCAGTGCTCCATGATGTCGATTTCGCCGCATTGGGGCCAAGGCTGGGTTCCGAAGCCCTGGGTTTGCCAGTAGGCGCCCGGCTCGGTGATGTTTTGGCCGAGCATCCAAAGTGCGGGCCAGGTTCCGACGCCGGTAGGCAACTGAGCGCGGATTTCGACGCGGCCGTAGGTAAATGCAAACTTCGAGTTGAGGCGTGCAGAGGTATACTCTTTGGTCTGGCCCTGATCGGTAAAGGTCTCTTTGTAGGCGGCGAGGTGCAGGGATCCGCCCTGTACGAAGGCGTTGGTGTCGCGGTTGGTGTAGTGCTGGATTTCGCCGTTGTACCAGCTGTTTCCGTTCGGAAGCTGGTGCTGCTGCCACCACTTGGCCGTATCAAGGGAGCCGTCTACTGAGAATTCGTCGGCCCACACGAGCACGTCAAACGTTTGGGCATGAAGTGGCGCAGCGAGCAGGGTCAGAAGCAGGCAAAGTACGGGTTTGTTCATGCCGTTAAGGTACAATTGCGGCCTACCTTTAATGTTTAACCCGAATAGCCCTACCCATGCGATCCATTATAATAGCAGGCCTGCTCTCCTTTTCGGGCGGAACATTAGTCGCCCAATGGAACCCCAACACCGCCATCAATACCCCGGTGGCTACGGGAACGACTGACGACCTACAAGCCATCACCGGCCCGAGCGGCCGAACGTACGTGGCAATGTTTCAGCCCACGACAAGTGGATACAGTCCCCGGCTGCAGGTACTGAACGATCAAGGGGTTCCGCGCCTCGGAACCAACGGGATGCAGTTCAATACGACCACATCGATGGGCACCTCAACGGTGACGTGGGACATGCGATTGGACGCGCAAGAGCACGTGTACATTGGATTTACCGGCACTGGAAACACCGACGCCGTCGTGCACCGACTGGACAGTACGGGCAACCACGTGTGGAGTCCTTCTGGGGTGGCACTCGGGCAGGGTTACGACGTCAAATTGCTCCCGATGGCCAACGGCGATGTGATGACCGGTTGGATCGACGCCAACGGCGGGGGCGCCAAGCTCCGAAAGATTGGGGCGAGCGGAAGTTTTGCGTGGCCGGCAGCCGTTACGATTCCGTCGCCTACGGGCACGGGTCAAGTCAACATCGGCGAAATGCTGGAGTACAGCAACGGAGACGTGCTCGTGATTTACTACGTGCGCGCCGGATTTGGGCCCTCTGCCCTGCCCTATGCCCAGCGCTATACCGCGGCCGGAGTGGGCGTTTGGCCTCAGCCCAAGGCACTGACCAACGGGTGGTACGTGTACAGCTTTCGCCGCTATCCGCTGACGCAGCGCGGCGACACGGCCTACTTCGGAATGGCCGCCGCCTCAGGCCTTGACCTTCAAGCTAAAGTGCAGCGAATTAATCCGTTGGGCGGTCTACCCTGGGGCGCGAACGGCAAAGATTTTTCGACACTTGCCAACATGTACGAACGCAACCTAAGCATATCCATTGCCCCCGACGACCACTACCTGTATGCTGCCGCAGAGGTGACACCCACCAGCCAGGGCCAAATGGGTACCATGGTGCAAAAGCTGCACTTACGCGATGGTTCGATGCCCTGGAGCGCCTCTGGACGCACCGTGTTCAGCATCAGTTCGCGCGACCAAAGCCCACGGGGCGAAATGAGCTTTATCGACAACAAGCCTGTCGTGCTCTACAGCGACGGGTTCAACAACGGCGGAACCCCAGTGCGCCTGCTCGCCGCATTTCTCGATACAGCGGGGGCACTCACCGACACAGTTCAAATGGGCACCTACGCCGCGTCAAAAGGTCGGGTGCACTTGAGCGGAACCTCGGGCTTTAACGTAACCGCTGTGTGGTCCGAAGACCGCGGCAACGGAAGTTTGGCCTTTGCCCACCGCATCAACCGCACCCCCTGTCCTGCGGTACTCGCCGGAGCCGACTGGGGGTCGTCCCTCGATTCGGCTTGGCTTTGGTTTACGGGCAGCGGAGCCGATTCGCTCTACTGGACCTTAGGCGACGGCAGCACCACCTCAAGCCTGCCGACCGACACCCTAAACCACACGTACGCCGGCAACGGAACCTACACCGCATGGGTCTATGCCTACCGAGACTGTGGAAGCATGGATTCCGCCTCAGTCAACGTGGTGATTTCGGGAATCGGACTTGATGAACGCCCAACCCAGTCGCTCGTGATTAGCCCGAATCCGAGCCGGGGAAGCATTGTTCAGCGCAGCCACGAGCTTGGACGGGCAGAGGTTATCAACGCTCACGGTCGCATCGTCTCGGCGCGCTCAAGCTGGCCCGCAGGCGAAGCCTGGGTAATTCCAAACGAGGTGCCCAACGGTTGGTACATCATTCGCAGCGGCACGCTTGCCGAACGCGTACTGATTCAGCGCTAAGGACGCTCCGCACTCACGACGAGCGGTAGGCTACTTCGTGGTAGGACTTGGAATGCGGACCCATAAAGAGGCGTGCAAAAATCCGAACTGCCGCGAGTCCGTCGACGACAAAGCTCAAGGCAAACAGCACGGCCAAGCCCAGTTGGTGGTCGCCAATGTGAGCAAACAAAAGGTCCTCTCCAAGAAAGGCCGTGGTGATGGGGAATCCAGAGATTCCGAGGCTCGCCAACAGCACCACAAACGACGTACGGGGATACTCGTAGTAGTGGCCATGAAAGCGCGTGAGGTCAATACCTCCCTCGCGAAGCCGCATGTGCTCAAAAGCGAAGATTCCGGCGAGTGCGGCCACATAGATTCCGCCCAAGTACAACAAGGTCGAGGCCACATCAAAGTCTGAGTTAAAGGCAATGGCTAACGCGATAAAGGTGTGGTTCATGACGATGAGGAACCAAGCAAGTCGGGCATGCCGGCGTTCAGAGAAGGCCTTAAGTACCGACACCACCGCTATTGAAGCCGCGATGTAGGGCATCGTGGGAACAAGCCAGCTCGGCATGTATTCAGGTCGAAGCAAGAACGCCACCATCACCAAAATCACCGGGCCAAACAGGGCCATGGCGCTGGTCACGGTTAAAAAGTCAAGCATTTTGCCCGCCTTTTTCAATGGGTTCCACAAGCTGCGGTACATGAGGGTGTCCAGGTTGAATTCCTTCAATGCAAGAACATATAGGGTATCGCGAAGGCGGCGCGGAAGGCGGCGCTCAATGCTGGAGTGGCTGGGATCAAACCCAAAGAGCTGTTCGCGAATTTGGTATGTCACGACCGACGGAGAAATCAGCAGCTGGTAGGTGCGCAAAAGGGCGTTTCCTGAAATGTGGATTAGGGCAAGGGCGTTCCATCCGAGCGCAATTTCAATAAAGATGACCCCGATTTGAGCCGCTGAGGCGTAGGCAATCTGGGCTTTTACCGAGGACTGAACGCGCGCAATTCCGGTGGCCACGAGGGCGGTAGCGAGTCCGATTCCGCCCACAATCCATGCAAAACCATGTAGTTCCATCCAAAACGCATGGGTGCGAATCAAAATGAAGGCCCCCATGTGTACTGACAGGGATCCGTAGAAAATGGCACTCGAAGGGGTTGGGCCCTCCATCGCCCGCGGTAGCCACGTCGTAAACGGAAGCTGGGCGGACTTAGCCATCGCGGTCAGCAGGAGCATGAGGCCGATTACCCAGGCCATTCCGGCGTGGTCCACCACGTGTTCGCGCACGAGGTCGTGCATTTCAAGGACAGTGAACGGAACATTTGCGTGCCAGAAGTGGTGGCTCATCCACATGGCGAGCAGCAGTCCGACGTCGGCGATTCGGTAGACCGAAAAGACCTTGAGCGCATTCTTGACCGGCAGGTAGCGGTCGCGGTAGAACGCGATGAGGAGGAACGACGATACACCGAGTACTTCCCAACCCGCAAAGAGGGTTTCGAAGTTGCCCGCGACGACCGTTAGCGTGTAGCCCATGTAAAAAAACCACACGTTGGCAAAAAAGCGCGCGTAGCCCTTTTCGCGGTGCATGTAGACTGAGCTGTACGTAACCACAAGGGTAAATAGGGCCGAACCCAAGAGCAAAAAGACCGCCGCGATGTAGTCGAGGTGGATGGCCGCCACGAACTGGTAGTCCGACGTCGTGTACAGGCTGAGGTTGAGGTCCGTCCAGGGTACTCGGCCGCGCCCAAGCCACACCGCCGCCGCACCGAGCACAGCGGCAAAGTGTGCGAGTGCCGATCCGATGGACCAGCGCGAAATCAGGCGTTCTGCCCGCGCCGGGAGCAGCAGCACCACCAAATAGGCCAAAATTGGAGCTAACGTGATGAATAGTAACAGATTATTCATATTAAGCAGATTGTTTAATCACGTGAACGGGGATGTTTTCGCGCGTCGTCGCCGTAAGCAGCGAAGGGTTGGACGTTATGGGCAGTTCGCGGGTGAATGGCTCGTAGGCTTCAAAACCCCCACCAGGCACATATCGATAGGGGGTCATGGATTCGGGGTCGATGGCCACAAAGTGAATCCACGCCGCATCAAACCAGGCGCGGGTCGCCGGGGCACGGTCGAGCACCTTTTGAATGATGGCTCGTGACTGTACGACAACGAGCAGCAGGCGAAGCGGATCGTGCACCTCAATCATTTGGCTGGGCAAGCCGGGGCGCAGGTCGCCGTCAATGCCGTTGGCCACGCCGATGAGGCCCATGACGTTGTGCGGAAGTTTGGTTCCGGCCCCTAAGCGCTGGTTGTCGACCCGTGAGAAGTAGTACTCGAGGTTGATTCCGCCGCACACGGGAGCCGCCGCCCCCAAGATGGTCTGCAGACCTAGGCCTTCGGGGTCCTTGGCGGGGTCGTAGCTGTTCAAAAAGGCCCTTCGGTCCAAAAAGACGTGGTCGGTGACGGTCCGCGGCGCCACTATAGCCAAAGCGTTGGTCGCGTGGTTGAGCTCGGGTCGGGGCTCAAATAGTGAGGCTGAACGGCGCTGAACGTGGGTCCGTGCCGCGGCGGGTGAGGTTCCCAGCGGAACCGCCTCAAACCGTCGAGCTCGTTCTTGGGCGTTGACGGCGCTTGCCTGTTCGCAGTCCGCGGCAAAAGCCTCGTGCTGGGCTCGGAGCGCGCTGGGGATGGCGTCGATGTCGTAGAACGCGATCTCGTCCCGCGTGGTGTCCCGCAGGGCGGGCACAAAGTGGGTTTTGTGCGGAATCTGGATTCCGCGCTCGGCCAGCACCTTACGCACTTCGGGGTTGTTGGCCATACTGCAGTAGGCCCTCGCGTTCACGGAACCGGCGCGCCCGCTGCAGGCTCCGCAGTCGTAGGCCGCGAAGTGCGGGTTGTTGGTTGAGCTAGCGCCGTGGCCCACGAGGTAGACCAAGGGCGCAAATTCTGAGGTCAAGCCCGTAGTGGTCAGCACGCTCGCGACACGGTCCGCCATTTCGTGCAGGGTGTAGCCGATTTGAAGTCCGTGCTCGTGCTTCCCTTCATGCACCACGCTCAGTGACGACTTGGGGTCGACGTGGTCAAATGCGAGCGAGGTTCCGGCTTGCTTGCTGGGCCGAATTAAATGGTACGCCAACTTGAAGAGCGCCAAAAACCCAAATGTTTGGGTAAACAACCACCCCCCAAGCACGGAGTGCGAACCTTTTTCGAGGTTGCGCTCCTTGGGGCGCGCCACGGTTTGGGTTGACTTGATTCCGTGCTTGGGCGTGACCGGGGCTGGGCATACTTTGACCGGAAACTTGGCGCCTTCGGGCAAGTAGTAGGTGTCGATACCGAAAAAGCCGGGGGTTCCGAAGGTCTGAATACCCGGGTTGACCGCTTCGAGGTGGCGGCGAAACGAGCATTCGCGGTCGTCAATGCAGAAAAAAGCTTGGACGCTAGGGGTCGTCTTAGCCACGGCAAGCTTCGCGCCTTCGCGCATTCCGAGCAGCACGGTGTCGTACAAGCTCCACTCCATGGCCTCTTGCCAGTACTTCAGGACCTGATCTTTTTCGCTGAACTCGACTGGGGCAAACAGGTCCTCTGGACGAGCGTCTACGTAGGCTGCTAGGGGTTTGATAGTGGGGCCCTCGTGGCGGAGCAGGGCATCCCACTCCAGAAGCAGCTCGACCAAGATAAAGTCCTCGAGGCGCACCGGGCGCTGGTCCAATAGGCTATTGGGCTGGTCTTCGATGGCCGAAACCATACCCGACCATCCTTGGTGCGCGAACTGCTGGTCAAAAAGATAGTGTCCGTAAAGCGAGGGGTCTCCAACCACCTTACTCAGGGCGTCTTCAAGCTGAAACTGGGGGTCGCACAGCGCCGTACGCGCCTCGGAACCGTAAAAGAGGCTCGCCGCAGAAGACCGCTCCAGTTCGGCCACCGCCTCGCGAAACGATTTGGCGCGCGATTCTGGAAAGGTCCACGTCGCAATTCCCTGATCCAGGTAACTATTGATCAGGCGAAACAAAATGGGGTGCACCAAGGCATCCAAATCCACGCCACGGGCGCGCTTCCAGGTTCCACGTAGGTGGCCAATTCGTTCGATGCTTTCTTCGTGGTAGGTGGCGAACTGCATTTTTTGCCACCACGCGACCTTTTGGCCTTCGGGCAGTTCACGCAACACAAAATCTACGGCCCCTTGAGAAATTTCGCCCCGACCAAAGCGGGCACGGTAGTCCCACAGCGGAAGCGTCGTCTTATACCCAAACAGCGTATTCGCCTTTTTGAGTCCCATGAAAAATTCATCCTGCTGAAAGGCGTGCAGCGTGTTGTGGTGCACAAAATCCTTGAGCGGAGCCTGTGCCGGGAGGTAGTGCTTCAGCTCGTGAAGCACGTGGTGCTTGTCAAAATGCGGGTCCATTAGTTCAGGTATACTTGGTACTGTAGTACGATTTCATGCTTGCGTGCTCCTTGAGTCCAGGTGCCGTCGGCGGCCGTGCTCGTATAGGTCGGACGCGTAGCCCAATCCAAGCTCCACTTGGATTTGTGGCCGGACTCAAGCAGGTTCATCCCGAGATTGGTCACGATCATCGTCTGGTTGAGTCGGTCGGAATTCAAACTGCGCACCGCCGCGTAAGGCTGAACGCGCACGGGATGCTCTGGTACACGGTCGGGACTGATCCACGCTAGCTGTCCGTACCACGACGAACCAGTCGCAAACATGGGGTAGGCATTTCCGTAGCCCGCGATTGAAGCGTTTGATCCGCTTAACCCGTTGGCGGGATTCATGATGCCGTTGGTTCGAAGATAGCCAGGGCCGTAGTTCGTCCGGAAGTACCCCAAGTAGCCCGACACCGCCGCGTGCTTCGCGCCGTAGGGCTGCTCCGTAAACAGGGCCAGAGACCAGAGCTTCAAGGGGTCGTGCACCGTGTCGCTTCCGTCTGCATACCACATGGCCTTGGCCTGATAGATCATGCCAGCCTCAAGATTGAGAATGCGCTTGGTCCCAAGGTAGCTGCCCTGCATGTACGGCGTGGTGTGCCCCTCGCGATCGGCGAAGTTCCAGATCGCCAGCGCTTGGTACTGCTTGGTATTCACCTGGGGGCTGAAGTTCGACTGCGGCTTGAGCACGGGTGCGGAACCGTTGGTGGCCAACGCAAAAGGCGTCGTCACTGCCGCCCGGTAATCGAGCTTGCCTACTTGACCTCGGGCGTACAGACTGAACTTGCGCGAAAACTGGTCGGTTTGGTCGACCGTGGCTTGGGCAAATACGGGCACGTCCAGGGTCGTGATGGTTCCAATGCTGGGCTGTGAAAAACGGCTTAATCCATTTAAAATGGTGAGCCCGGCCCCCACTTTGAGCTGGTTTTCGGAACTCAATTTGCGCTCAAGCAGCGCGTCGTGCACAAAAAATTGGTTTTTGCGGTTGCCCCCATTGCCTGCAGACAGCGCGTTGACGTTGTTCGTACCCAACTGCATGTACACCAACGTGTTCGGAGCCACCTGGCCAAAAATCTGCATCCGGGTTCGACGCAAACCAAGGTCGTAGGTCGCAGGCGCTGCCACTGAATTCACCGTGGTGCCCGGATTACTCTGGTTGGCCCGAAGCCAGACTTGATTCAACCACGTGAACTGTAGGTACTCCGACCCACTTTCGTTCAATTTCGCACGAAGGTTTTGGCCCGCCAGCACCACTGGCGAAGCCAAGGTAACCGCAAGGGCCACCTTTGTCCATAACGCGCTCATTTTTTAGCGCGAACTCGTGTGGCTAAGTCGTGGCGACCCAAAGAGCGCGACTCATCCGGAAGCAGCAACTCCACGTGACCACTGCCCCGCTCCACCTCGTGCTGAACAGAGTGCAGAAGTTCCATGGTACTGTGGTCGAGCATGAGCGCACCGCGGGCATCAAGTACCACGTTTTGAGCTCGCTTCACGGGTTCGAGCGCTTGGCCCAAACGAATAATGTTGGCAAACGAAAACGCCCCTTCAAGAACCACGCGCTCCTCACTTTCGTTGGATTCTGTGCGGATTTTTGCTTTGCGCAGCGAACCAAATCCGCCCTTCATGGTCAAAAGCTGCAGTGCGAATTCCACGAGGATTCCGGCAAAAATTCCGACCAGCAAATCCTCAGCCAAGGTCAGCACAATCGTTACCATGAAGACGGTCATCTGATCCCAGCCAATTTTAAGAGTACTGCGAAACAGTTTGGGATTGGAAAGTCGGTAGCCCGTAAAAATGAGCATCGCGGCCAGGGCGCTGAGCGGAATCATGCGCAGCAGTCCCGGAAGGAGCGCCACAAACAGCAGCAGGGCGAGACCGTGGTAAAAGTTGGCCCAGCGGGTTTTGGCTCCGTTGGCGACATTGGCACTTGAACGCACGACTTCGGCAATCATGGGAAGTCCGCCGAGCAAACCAGCAACGCTGTTTCCGACTCCCACGGCCAAAAGGTCGCGGTTGGGGTCCGACTTGCGGCGGTAGGGATCGAGGCCGTCCACCGCCTTGACGGTGAGCAGGGATTCAAGGCTCCCCACAAGGGCAAACATGACCACGTACTTCCAGGTGGCGCCCGCGCCAATCATTGAGAAGTCCGGGAACACGAATCCGGCCGCAAACGAGTCCGGAAGGTTTACCAAGAATTTGGGGTCCAGTACGAAGTAGGCGCCCAGCCCGATCCCGAGCACCAGCACGATGAGCTGGGGGGGAACGGTCGCCTTGAACTTCTTGAACGGCAGCCAGGCGTAGCCAAATAGCAGGGCCAAGCTCACCAAGCCGACGATGGCGTCGTGGGTGTCGGCGCGCTGAATGAGCTGCGGAATTTCTAGCAGCAAACCGATGGAGTTTTTGGCCTCAGGTGCGGCTCCCAGCAGGACCGGAACCTGCTTGGCAATAATGATGATTCCGATGGCGGCCAGCATGCCGTGAACGGCAGACGTCGGAAAGAAGTCGACGTAGCGCCCCAATTTGAGCAGAGCAAAGGCAACCTGAAACACGCCCGTCAGTACCACCACTGCCAGCGCGTAGCGGTAGCCCGCAGCCATGTCTCCGTTGCCCAGTTCGGCCACGGCTGCGACGGCGATTGAAATGAGGCCAGCAGCAGGGCCCTTGATCGACAGGCGCGAGCCCATGATGGGACTCACTAAAAGTCCGCCCACCATGGCGGTAATGATGCCCGCGAACGGAGGGAATCCGCTCGCCATTGAAATGCCCAAGCACAGCGGAAGGGCGATAAGAAATACGAGGAAGCCCGACGTCAGGTCGCTTTGGAAATGGGCTTTGAGGCCGTTGAGGCCATCTTGTGGAGTTGAGTTCATAAATACTTGAAAATGAGTTGTTCACGTTAAAATTCAAGGCATTGTTGCCTAGGATTCTCGCGTGCTCAGATTCGAAGTACTCGGTGCAGGATGTAAATTTTTACTCCGGCAGTCCCCAGCTTGTGGGCAGAACGAGTTTGGTGCGTTGAGGTCCACACCACGTGGCGAGGAACCGTACAGCCGAATATGGGATTCGAGCCCAATTCTATGCCCTGGATCAGATCGCGCTGGGTGTCTTCGTCCAATTCAGACTCGACTTCAACCTCAGCAACAAATTCACCCAATGCAACTACATGCGAAGCATCCTCTCGATCGTCCGAGTGAAGTACCGTCTCTAGTTGTTCGTAATGAAGTGATTGCAGCGGAGCGGCGGCCACCATGGGACTGCTCCAAATAATGGAACAAGCGACCAGCAAGAGCTGGAACGCAGATATCCATCGGTATTTTGCAGCAAATCGGTACATGGGCACTTCGAGCTGTGCAAAGATCAGTCCAAAAATTGAGACTGAAGGCACAAAGGGACCGCGTCGTGCGTCGTAGGTTTAGGCCATGAAGGAACACTGGAACCAACGATTTGCCGAAGCCGAGTTTGCCTACGGCGAAGCTCCCCATGTCAGCTTGGCTGAGCGGTTTTGCACACCCGGTACGGGCCGCGTTCTCTGCCTTGCCGAGGGCCAAGGGCGAAATGCAGTGCACATCGCCAGCCTCGGATACGACGTCACCGCACTGGACTACAGCGAAGTAGGCCTTGAGCGCGCGCAAGAATTGGCGGCGCGCCACGGGGTATCGATCCAAACCCTAAAGGCCGACCTCAGTACCTACTCGTTTGAACCCGAGGCCTGGGACGGAATCGTTTCAATTTTTGGCCACCTACCCGCGGCCTTGCGCGCTCGAGTGAATGCCCAGCTTCACGCTGCGCTGAAGCCCGGCGGATGGCTGCAACTCGTGGGCTACCACCCCAAACAACTTGAGTACGGCACCGGAGGCCCGCAAGAACCAAGTATGCTCTACACCGTTGATGGACTGAAGGCTGAACTCGGCCCCGGATGGACCTACGTCGTCGCCGAATTGGTCGAACGCGAGCTCGAAGAAGGCCCGTACCACCGCGGTATGTCGGCCTTTGTGCACGTACTTGCCCACAAAACCAGTAACTAGCAACTAGCAACGTGTTATGACTGACTTAGATATTGCCCGTTCCGTCGCGCCCCAGCCCATTGGCGAAATTGCTTCGCGACTCGGAATCAATCCCGAGCTGCTCGAGCCCTACGGTAAGACCAAGGCAAAGATTCCGCTCGACGCCTTGCGCGACCCCAAGGGCCAGCTGGTGCTGGTGACGGCCATCAGCCCCACGCCGGCCGGCGAAGGCAAAACAACGGTGACCGTGGGCCTGACCGACGGACTGAACCGCATTGGCGCTCGGGCGGCTGCGGCACTTCGCGAGCCTTCTTTGGGTCCCGTGTTTGGCATCAAGGGCGGAGCCGCTGGGGGCGGCCGGTCGCAGGTGATTCCGATGGAAGACATCAACTTGCACTTCACCGGCGACTTTGCGGCGGTTGAGAAGGCCAACAACCTCTTGGCGGCGCTGATCGACAACGACCTGCAGCGCAAAAACCGCGTCGGGCTCGACCCGCGCACCATTGTGTGGAAGCGCGTGATGGACATGAACGACCGCGCCCTGCGAAACCTCGTGATTGGACTGGGCGGCAAGGCGGGCGGGGTTCCGCGCGAAAGCGGATTCAACATCACCGCGGCCTCAGAGGTCATGGCGATTTTGTGCATGAGCCGCGACCTCGACGACCTGCGCGAGCGGTTCAACCGCATCTATATTGGCGACA
>JAURGG010000158.1 GCA_030833905.1 Schleiferiaceae bacterium | reverse complement strand
GTCCCCGATGTACATCGCAGGACGTTTGCGGACGGCTTCGAGGCCTTCGAGAACCTGAATACTATCGGCGCCGTAATTCTTGGCTTCACTCATGTTGTGTGGGGGTAAAAATGTCTATCCCACAAAGATAACTTCAGCACTTTTCCTAGGGGTGTACCGAGAAGAAAAACCGGCCCGTTTATCAACATTTTTTTCAACATGAGCGCATTTCTCGCGCCCAGGTGATAGATGGGATATTTCGGCTTAAAACTTGTAAACCAGGCCCAAATTTGCTCGAATTCCCTGAACCGGATAACCCGTCCACCACGTCGTGCGGCTGTGGAAGAGATTGTCCACCTTGAACGTGGCGTTCAATTGCTTGTTGTACGTGTAGACCGCACTCAGGCGACCATCGAGAAAAGCGGGCAGTGTTTCATCCCCTGTTTGCCCTTGTGCCATGCGGCTTCCGCGGTAGATGATGGTGGATTCAAAGCGAATCTTATCCTTTAAATTGAAAAAGGCTTGGCCGCCGATTTCGGACGAGGGAACGTGGTACACGGTGCCCCCATCCAAGCGGGTGGCCGTTCTCAAGGTGGCAAAGGCGCGGACCTCCCAACC
>JAURGG010000157.1 GCA_030833905.1 Schleiferiaceae bacterium | reverse complement strand
AGCATACGCAGGCAATCATAGGTGAAATAGCAGGATTGGAGGAAAAACTTGAGTCCATGCCTTCAAAAAAATCGAACCAAGAAATCATGGATGCCAAACTCATGGAGGTCCTCAAAAACCCTCGTCAATTCTACGATTCCTTAAATGGGAAACAAAAAAGGGCTTTTCAAAAGTTAGTCTTTCCAGAAGGTTTGAAGTACTCCATGAAAAAGCAAGAATATCTAACCTCAGAGATGCACCTGCTATTCGACATAACGGGTTGCTTTATAGAATCTTGGGAGGCTAATAAAAACAAAACTCAAAGACAAAATGCCTTTGAGTCTCGTTTAGTGGAGAATATCGGAGTCGAACCGATGACCTCTTGCATGCCATGCAAGCGCTCTAGCCAGCTGAGCTAATCCCCCAAAGCGGGTACAAAGAAAATACTTTTTTTGGTTATTCTCGCTATTTTTTAAGGAATAAGGACGATTTTTACGGCTGATCCAACAACCTGAAGCACGCTATATGCGCCTTGATACCGCCACCTTAAAAAGAATTCATCCTCTTGCCTTTCCCGCCATGGCTACGGGCATCGTGGAACCCCTAATTTCGTTGACG
>JAURGG010000156.1 GCA_030833905.1 Schleiferiaceae bacterium | reverse complement strand
GTATACCGTCACGGATAATCGTAAAATCGAGAGAACCTTCGGGCTGCGCATGCCGTCGAGGGATGCGCGCATAGATCCCTTCCTGCAGACATTCGACTGGAACGGGCTGGAAACCATGAAACAGGAATAGACTATTCATGAGAAAAGGCATCATTCTCGCTGGCGGTGCCGGTTCGCGGCTGTATCCGGTCACTCACGTCGTATCCAAGCAACTGCTTCCGGTGTACGACAAGCCGATGATTTACTATCCGCTGACAACACTCATGCTGGCGGGTATCCGGGACATCCTTCTGATCTCAACACCCAATGACACACCCCGATTTGAAGCGCTACTGAAGGACGGCAGTCAATGGGGCATCCATATTTCCTACAAGGCCCAGCCGTCGCCAGACGGGCTACCGCAGGCCTTCACGTTAGGTGCCGAATTCATTGGCAGTGATCCGGTCGCGCTCATACTGGGCGATAACGTGTTCTACGGACACGATCTCCCCGCCCGGCTCCGGTCGGCCCAAGCACAATCGGAAGGCGCCACTGTATTTGCCTACCCTGTCCACGACCCCGAACGGTACGGCGTCGTGGAACTGGACAAGGACTGCAA
>JAURGG010000155.1 GCA_030833905.1 Schleiferiaceae bacterium | reverse complement strand
CCTTGCTCCTTAAAGGATTATGAATTGGCACAGCAAGGGGAAATCCCCGATCGCTGGTGGAAGGCCGTCCATAAAGCCCTGTAACACGGTTTAAATTACTGACCAGTTTTTTTCTTCTTTCGCCGAAGGGTGGCGGATTATTTCTATTTTTAGGCCTCAAACTGCCCTGCATGACTGTACGCATATTCCTTTCAACCGCCCTTCTTGCTGGATTTTCCGGTGTGGCCTTGGCACAGCAGGACGTTCAGTTCACGCAGTACTACCACAATACGATTGGCTTCAACCCTGGTGTGGCCGGGAGCAATGACGCCATTTGCTTGAATGTTGGTCACCGCTCTCAGTGGGTGGGCTTTGACAATGCCCCGACCACCCAGAACATCAATGCCGACATCCCCTTGAGCATCTTACACGGAGGTCTCCTAGTCAACATTGTGAACGACCAAATCGGCTTCTTCCAAGATATTTCTGCTGCCCTGGGTTACGCATACCAGCTAGACCTCGGCCCCGGAACACTTGGTTTGGGCTTGTCGGTCGATTTCCGAAACAAAAACGTCAAAACCGCCCAGTGGATTTATCCCGATGGAACGGCAGGATCCAACGACCCCACG
>JAURGG010000154.1 GCA_030833905.1 Schleiferiaceae bacterium | reverse complement strand
TTGCCCATCATTTCGGGGTTTGAAACTCCACGCTCCAATGCCCGGGCTGTGCGGTAGGCAAACAAGACCGCCGAAGGACCGCGAATGACCGCCTCCATTAAATAGACCTGATTCTTCACCGTGGGGTCAGTGGCCGTATAAAACTTTTGCATGAGGGACAACGTCTCGCCGTACTTGGCTTGACGCTTGGGGTCCGCCGCTACCCAGGCCGCGAATTGGGCTTCGAGATTGGCCTTCTTGTCATACACGTGGTTATTCACCAACTGCTCGGTCTGACCGATGTAGTACTTCCAGTAGTTGGCGGTTTGCGCATAGCTCGATGCCAACAAAATGTTTAATGCGGGGTCCGCTTGCATGTAGCCGCGCATGATGGCCAGTTTGGCATCCCGGATTTCTACGACGGTGGGGTTGTAGAGGTCCACGGCTTGCTGAACGCCCCAGCTAGAGAGGTAGCGGTCCGTGCTGCCAGGATAGCCCCAAACCATGGCAAAATCCCCATCTTTCACGCCTTGGAGGCTAATGGGCAAGTGATGCTTGGGCTGGTGAGGGACATTTTCTGCACTGTACTCGGATGATTTACCATCCTTACTCGCGTATACACGGAACATGGAGA
>JAURGG010000153.1 GCA_030833905.1 Schleiferiaceae bacterium | reverse complement strand
AATGGAAATCCAATACCTGAAAGGTCGATTGGATGAACTACACAAAGCATTTCCAACCATCACGAATATTGATAGGTCACGGAAATTAGATGCTCGTATTCAGAAGTATTACGATAAATTAAAAAACACCGATGAACTGGCGTATCACTTATATCAAGTGGAACATACCAATCAACAAATCTCAAAAGAGAAATCCAAAAAATTTATAAAGGAATTATTGGAAGATGTTGTTACTCACGTTGACAACGAAGAATTGATTGCTAAAATAAAAAATCAAATAGCTCAATATTGATTTGGCCACATCACTTTTGTTTCGTATATTTGTATAACAAAAATGCCGATGTGGTGAAATAGGTAGACACAAGGGACTTAAAATCCCTCGAACAGCGATGTTCGTGCCGGTTCGAGCCCGGCCATCGGTACACGGAAACCCACATTCGTTCTTTGACTTATTGGTTGACAATACACACCCATAGCTCAGCTGGATAGAGCAACGCACTTCTAATGCGTAGGTCGAAGGTTCGAATCCTTCTCGGATCACTACGCAGTCAAGTGTTCGAGGTTTCTTTGTTCCTAGGGAAAAACAAAGTGGAGCTACAGTGGCAGGTTAGGGTTGTCCT
>JAURGG010000152.1 GCA_030833905.1 Schleiferiaceae bacterium | reverse complement strand
ACCCGCTTCATCTAGAAGGGCCAGCTTGGCAGACGTTTTGGCCATTTGCATCAATGAAAAGGCCGCTTCCATCATTCGGGCGCCCCCAGACTTGGAAATCATAATGAAGGGAATCCGGTGCTTTAAGCTGTAGTCAATGGTGCGGGCGATCTTTTCCCCAACTACGGAACCCATGGATCCGCCGATGAACTTGAAGTTCATGGCTGCGATCGCCACAGGAATTCCGTTCATGGTGCCCGTTCCGGACGTTAATGCATCGTCCAAGCCGGTTTTGGCACGGGTGGCTTTAAGTCGGTCGGTGTATTTCTTGGTATCCTCAAATTGCAAGGGATCCTTGGAAATCATCCCCGCATCAAGTTCGGTGTATACACCTCCGTCAAAAAGAAAGGAAAAATACTCCTGGGCGTCAATGCCGTTGTGGAATCCGCAGTTGCCGCAGACCCAAACATTGTGGGCGTGGTCCTCAGCTGAAACAATCACCTTGCACTTGGGGCACCCGTGCCACAAGCCATCTGGGGTCTCTTTTTTATCGTGGGTCGGGGTGGTAATCCCGGCTTCTTGTCTGTGAAACCAATCCGTGGACATGCGTTGAGGGGTTAGGCGATGGTGATGCTAGAATCG
>JAURGG010000151.1 GCA_030833905.1 Schleiferiaceae bacterium | reverse complement strand
CATTTTTCGCTTCTAATCATTCTGATTTTCTTGCAGTTTTCAAACTTTTTCATCGCAACGCTTAACGCTACCTTTGGAACCCTTCCATGTCGAGTTATTTATCCGCCCTCAATTCGGTCCAACAACAAGCTGTCCAACAGACGGAGGGCCCTGTCATGGTTATTGCTGGCGCGGGTTCTGGAAAGACACGTGTTCTCACCTACCGCATCGCTTACCTCATGGAGCGCGGGGTGGATCCATTTAACATCCTCTCGCTCACGTTTACGAACAAAGCAGCCCGTGAAATGAAAGGGCGAATTGAGAAGCTGTTAGGCGGAACGGAGGCGAAATATCTGTGGATGGGCACCTTCCACTCCATTTTTGCGCGCATCCTTCGAATTGAAGGCCATCGCCTCGGCTACCCGTCCAACTTTACGATCTACGACAGCGAGGATGCCCAAAAAGTCATCGCCGGATTGATTAAAGAGCGCGACCTAGACAAGGACATCTATAAGGTCAAAGGCGTAGCGGGACGCATATCGTCCTACAAGAACAACCTGATTACCCCAAAGGCCTACCAAAGCCGGGCCGACTTGCAGGAAGCCGATGCCTCGGCCCGCATGCCCAAGATAGGAGAGCTCTACGCG
>JAURGG010000150.1 GCA_030833905.1 Schleiferiaceae bacterium | reverse complement strand
ATCGTAGACAATCGTCTCAGGAACCGCGGGGGAAATCGTGCCGACGGGATTGCTGGCACTAAAGCCCGTCGCAATGACGGTCACTTGAACGGCGTCTCCCAAATGTTCATCTTCACCGATACCCATGATGATATCGACTTGACGTCCCGCTTGATCTTGGATGTAATCGTTGATTTCTCCGATTTCGTCGAAGGTGATTTCATGTTGTCCGCTCCCAGAAACGATGAGTAAGAGTACGTGTCTCGCACCATGGATGTGGTTGTCGTTGAGCAGTGGAGAGTCCAGGGCGTCTTGAACGGCGGTCATGGCGCGATCTGGACCACTGGCCTTGGCCGAACCCATGATGGCCGTTCCTGAGTTGTGGAGCACCGTGCGGGCATCGCGCAAATCGATGTTTACACTGTAGTGATGCGTGATAACTTCCGCTATGCCCTTGGCTGCGGTGGCCAGCACTTCATCGGCTTTGTTGAAGCCCGCTTTGAAGCCCAGGTTTCCATAGACTTCGCGAAGCTTGTTGTTGTTGATCACGATGAGCGAATCAACATTCTCTTTGAGTTTTTCTACGCCAGCCTCCGCTTGGCGTTGACGCAAACCGCCCTCAAATGCGAAGGGTGCGGTAACGATGCCCACG
>JAURGG010000149.1 GCA_030833905.1 Schleiferiaceae bacterium | reverse complement strand
CCACCTACGACGGCCTCAGCATCGCCCAATCCATTGCCGAGTACTTGCACCAGCATCCCTTCCGTCCTCTGACCCTTTTTGCCACACATTACCACGAGCTGAATGCCCTTGAAGCCCATTGGCCGCGTATCGCCAATCGCCATGTATCCATCTTGGAGGAGGCCGGTCAGATGGTCTTTTTGCGGACATTGGCTCCCGGGGGATCGAACCACTCATTTGGCATTCATGTGGCGCGTATGGCAGGTATGCCCAAGCCCGTGGTCCTTCGCGCCCAGGAGGTGCTCACGGAATTGGAAGCACTGCACGGAGAAAGTACCGAAGGATCTTCCCAGGAGGCCTCTCAAGGAAGTGGGTCTATGCAACTCTCCTTCATTCAGTGGGAAGAACCCGAAACGCTCGCCTGGAAATCGGAATTAGCGGAGGTCGATCCCGACGCATTGACTCCGATGGAAGCTTTATTGCTTTTGCAGCGTTGGAAAGAACGCTTCGGAAAAGGCTAAATTTTCCAGGGATTATTGCTTGTTCGCAGAACTTTTCTTTCTATTTTTGTCGCCCTACTGCGAAAGTAGCTCAGTTGGTAGAGCACGACCTTGCCAAGGTCGGGGTCGCGGGTTCGAATCCCGTCTTTCGCTC
>JAURGG010000014.1 GCA_030833905.1 Schleiferiaceae bacterium | reverse complement strand
AAGATGAAGGCTTGAGCCAACCCTTCCGGATTTTCCTGGATGGTATAGGTGAATTCGCAGCCCAGACGGCTTCCATCACCCAACAGCTTTTGGAACAACGGCACGTCGTGGGGCGTGGTAATGATCAGAATCTCGCGAATACCGGCCTGCATAAATGTGCTCAACGGATAGTAAATCATCGGCTTGTCGTACACCGGCATGAGCTGCTTGCTGATGCTGTGCGTGAGCGGATGGAGTCGGGTGCCGGAGCCGCCGGCCAAAATGATACCTTTCATAGCTTATTCGTCATCTGAGAGTTCGGCCAGCGAAACCTCTTGCTCTTTGGCATTCATTACTTTGTCGAGCGACATCAGCAGCGAAGGCAGCAGCAAAAGGTTTGAGAACATGGCGAAGCCTAAAGTAATCGACACCAAGAGGCCGAGGGCCTGGGTTCCGCCAAAATTTGAGGCTAAAAAAATCATAAATCCCGCAAAAAGAACCACAGACGTGTAGAACATGCTCACTCCGGTCTCGTGGATGGCCTTAATTGCTGCATCTGCGATGCGCCCCCCGTTGAGGTGAAGTTCTTGACGGTAGCGCGACAGCAGGTGCAACGTATCGTCCACCGAAATTCCGAAGGCGATTGAGAAGATAAGCACGGTGGACGGCTTAACCGGAATTCCGAACCAACCCATAATTCCCGCCGTCATCAGCAGTGGAAGCAAGTTGGGCACAATTGCCACGACCATCATGCGCCACGAACGAAAGAGGCTCGCCATGAGGATCGAAATCACGACAACCGCCAAGATCAAGCTCATCATCAGGTTGTCGATCAAAAACTCGGTCGAACGCAAGAAAATCAGGCCCGCCCCCGAAAAGCGCACATCTACCTGCTCGCGGTCGAACACCGCGTCGGCGTTGTGTTGGATGGCCTTCACCACCTCGATCATTTCGGGGCGCGGAAGGTCCTGAACCTGTACGGTGACGCGAAGGCGCTGGTTGTCTTTGTCGATCAGGCCCGTGGTAAGTGCTTGGTTGGCGGTGGCAGCTCCGCTCGGAAGCAGCGCCGCAATCTGGCGGCGTTCGGCCGCTGAAGGAAGCTCATAGAAGTCAGGCATGCCTCCATAAAATGCCTGGCGGCTGAACTTCAAAAAGTCCACCACACTTATGCTGCGTGACATGTTGGGCAAGGTGTCCAGCGACCGCTGAAACTCTTCAACTTGACGCAGTACGCTTGAGGAATTCACACCTCCGGGTTCGCGGGTGTCCACAATAACTTCGAGCGGAATCACCCCGCCGAGCTCCTGCTCAAAAAACTTCATTTGCGTCACCAAGGGGTCGTTCGGATCGATGTCGGTCGTGATGTTGCCCGTGGTCTGCATGCGCATCATGCCAAGTCCCCCGAGTACGGCCAACAGCGCGGAACCGAGGTACACCCAGCGGCGGTGGTTCTTGGCCACATTCTCAAGCCACAGCACCCCGTTCGAAAGCCATTTTTGGTCCAAATGCTGGTAGTGCTGGGGCCGCGGAGCCGGAAGCCAGCTGTAAAGCACCGGCAAAATGGTAATCGAAAGTACGAATACCATGATGATATTAATGGTTGCAGCGATTCCAAAGTGCACCAGCGCATCGCTGGAGGTCAGAATAAACGTCGAGAATCCGAGGGCCGTAGTTAGGTTAGTGAGGAGCGCGACGCCGCCAATTTTTTTCACCGTATGTGCCACCGCCTGATCTACATCCTTGTGTCGGGCAAATTCTTGGTGGTATTTGTTGATGAAGAAGATGCAGTTCGGAACCGCGATTACAATCAGTAGCGGCGGAATCAATGCCGAGAACAGCGTGAGTTTGTAGCCCAAGCCACCCAAAACACCGAACGAGCCCACTACCCCTACTCCCACAACCGCCAGTGCAATTAGGGCCGCTCGCGTGCTGCGCATCATCGCGAACATGATGAGCAAGGTGACGATTCCGGTCAATCCCAAAAAGAGGTTGATTTCAGATTTGATGCTGCGCGCGTTGATCATTCGCAGGTACGGAACCCCTGAAATCTGCACGTCAATCCCCGTGCGGCGCTCAAACTTCTTGGCCTCGTTGGTAATGCGGTCGATCATGGGAAAAAACAGCTTACTGTAGTTCGCCGTGTCGGTGATTTGAACCGCCATGAGTTGGGTGTTTCCGTCATGGCTATTCATCAAGCCGTGATAGACAGGTAGTTCGTTTAATGTCGCTTTAAGCTGCTTTGCTTCATCGCGAGAATTAATTCGCCCGTCGCAAATTGGGTCGGCCACAAAACGGTCGGTCGAGTCGGGCCCCAAGGTGAGCGTCACCGCGTTGTGCCAAGACAGTACATTGACGACCTCAGGAGTGGCCTCAATGTTCTTGGCCATCTCGATCCACGAATTCAGGATGTAGGGCGTAAACATCGCGCGGTCGTGGGCCGCCAAAAAGACGACGCCCCCGCTTCCCTGCTCAAACTGCTCATTGAGCGCCATGAACTCAGTGTAGACGCTGTCAGTCTCAGGCAGCATTTTGGCGAAGTGGTAGCTCACCTCTACGTTGCGGCCCATGAAGCCCATAACGAGCACATAAAGCACCCAAAAAATCAGTACCGCCCGGCGGTTTCGACGCAAAAAGCGACCGAGGTTTTCCCACATAGTTAGCAAAGGTAGGGCTTAGGATTGCTCGGCCGGGAAGAGAATCGGACGGCTCGGAACCGCATCCCCCTGCATCGGAGCCAAGCTTAAATTGAGCATGTAGCGCCCGTCGGCGCAGTCGCTCGGAACTTGTATTAATTCTGTAATACTCGCCTCGGGGTGGAGGGCTTCAGTCGCGGACTGCGACCCCGGCGGCAGCCCCCAAAACGCCCGGTGGGCGGCCAAGGCGCCGCCGTCTTCTTCGGGGTCGACGCTCGGCAGATCGACAAGAAGGTGGCGCACCCCGTGCTCGGCTAACCACGCCAGTGCAGCTGGTTCAATAGCAGGAGGGTTCGTCTGCCGCCAGTCACGCTGGCTTAAATCACCCTCTTGGGTCGCCAGCACAAGGGCTTGGTAGTCAAAAAGCGCCGCGGACGAGGCCTTCAGTGACTCGAGCGTGAGAAGCTTCGGCGCCGCGATGCGCACCACGCGGGCAGCAAGCCAGGGCGAAATTCCCAGGTCCACCGCATGACGCGTTTCGCGCACCACATGGCCAAGGGACTCGGTATGGGTTCCGTGGGCATGGGGGTTGAAGTGGACGTCAAAAAAATTGACGCTGCCCCCCGCGGCCACGTCGCCGACCCAATCGCCCAGCCGCACGGGTTCACGGCGCGGACCGTCGATGTACCACGCCCGGGGGCGGCCAAATTCAACGAGGATGCTTAGGTCGTACATACGGCGAAGCTAACGGAATCAGGGCTCAAGGCCAAATGCATCTGATGCAATGGCGTCCGCCCAAAGCCAGCCCTCGCCGCAGAGGCGCCAACCTGCCTCGTCGGCCACCATCAGCCCTTGACTGAGCCACTTCTGCCAGGCCCTATCGAGTTCTCGCCCCTCGGCCGCAGCTCGTGGAAGCCCCTCAACCCGACGCAGCTGGGTCAGCACCTGCTCATGGAACCACTCTTGGTCATTCAGCACCTCGAGTTCAAACCAGGATTCACCACTCTCCGACGTGAGGGCCCGCTGGTAGACCGGATTGCTGCGCACGTTGGCCCTGCGCTGGCGGTGGCCGTCAAACGAGTGCGCTCCGGGCCCCAAGCCCACGTAGGGATCGCCCTGCCAGTAGGAACTGTTGTGTACGGCACGCCAGCCCGGCTTGGCGTAGTTGCTCACCTCATAGGCGTCCCAGCCCTGTCGTTGAATTTCGCTGCGAAACCATACAAAGTCTGCAGCCGCCCGCTCATCCCGAGGCGCTTCGCTTCGGCCCTTGGCGACGTCGTGAGCCAGCGCGGTGCGCGGTTCGACGGTGAGCGCATACGCCGAAAGGTGCGGAGTTTCAAGCTCCAAAGCGCGTCCCACCTGGTCTTGCCATTCACCGAGGCTGCTGCCGGGCAATCCATAGATCAAGTCAATGCTCAAATCCTCAAAACCCGCGTCTTGGGCGCGGCGCACGGCGTCGACGGCGTCTTTGCCCCGGTGCGGGCGGCCCATCCAGTCGAGTCGGTCGTCGCGAAAACTTTGAACCCCAATGCTCAGGCGGTTAAAACCTTCGGAGCGCCACAGCGCCACGCGGTCGGGCGTAACGTCTTCGGGGTTGACCTCGAGCGTGCATTCTGCATCTGACTCAAGCACAATGCGTTGGCGCAGCGCGGCGTTCAATGTGCGGAATTCTGCGTCCGGCAGCACGCTCGGAGTTCCGCCGCCCCAGTACAGGGTGCGGGCAGGGGTTTCGTGCGGAATCCGAAGTTCCGCCTCACGCCGCATCGCGGCGACCACCTCGGGAATCTGCTTGAGCAGCGTCGAGAAGTGAAAGTCGCAATAGCGGCACGCGTGCCTGCAAAACGGAACGTGGACGTAGACGCCCGTGGGGTGCGCGGCACTCACGGCAGGGGTAGGGCGAGGCGAAAGGTGGTTCCCTGACCGGGCGCACTGTGCAGCACCTCTAAATGGCCACCGTGTCCCTGTACGGCGATGCGTCGGGCCAAACTCAGCCCGAGGCCCCAGCCGCGCTTTTTGGTGGTGAATCCAGGTCTAAAGACCGACCGGCGCACTTTGGCCGTCATACCCTTGCCGTTGTCGGTCACGTCCACCACCACTTGGTCGCCAACGCGGTGGGCGCGAACCTCAATCCGCCCCTTTTGGTCGGGAAGCGCATCGACGGCATTGCGAATGAGGTTCTCGAGGACCCATCCCAGCAGCACGGGCTGGTAGCGCACTTGCGGCAACGTGGGCGCCACGTCGTAGCGCAGTTCCACCCCTTTAGGCAGGCGCTTTTGAAGGTAGCCGACACTGTGCTCAACCAGCGGCGCGAGCTCGGCGACCTCACCGGGCTGGTCCGACCCGATTTTTGAGAATCGGTCCGCAACCGTTTGCAGGCGCTCGAGGTCCTTGCGCACTTCAGCGAGCAAAGGGGTCAAATTCGGTTGGGACGCGGCCTCGTCCTCGAGTACCGTCAGCCAGCCGTAGAGCGCCGACAGCGGGGTGCCGAGCTGGTGGGCGGTTTCGCGGGCCATTCCGGTCCATACCTGGTCTTCTTCAGCCCGGCGCGCACGGTGAAATCCGTAGTACGAAAGCGACAAGAAGAGCGCCATAACGCCAAGCAGCACCCGAGGGTACACGCGCAGCTGCCCCAAGGTCGTTGACTCGTACTGATAAATGAATTGGCTCAATCCCGGAGCCAGTTCAAGCTCAATCGGCGGCGCGTAGGCCTGCATTAAATCGATCCAGTACGTGGTGTCGGCAGCGGTAGAATCGCGCCACGCCACGTTCCGCGACGATACCACGCGGCCCACGTCGTCGACAAGCAGCAAGGGAATGGACTCGTTATCTTCAATAATTTGGGTGGCCAAGGTGAGGTCCACATCGGGCGAAGACTGCACAATGTGCTCCACTGCCATTGCCCAGCGAGCCACCTCGCGGGCCTCGCGGCGCCTTAGGTTGGACGCCAGAGTTTCAGTGTACCACAGCGTCGCGGCCGCAATGACCACGGCAAAGAGCAGCAATCCTGCCTTCCACCGTTGGCGGAGCTGGTACACTGAAACACTTCGAAATGGGTTGAGCATTTGTAGCGAAGGTAGTACGACCTTTGCACCTCTTTGTTTATGCGATCTCCTGTAGCCTTTCTCTTTGTCCTGGTCCTCTACTTTGCGATGGACCTTTACGTCTACCGCGGACTGCGGACCCTCGACCCCGCCACCTGGGTCAAGCGAACCTTCATGGTCGTGCACGGCTTGGGTTATGCCTACGTGCTCTATGCCTTCTTTAAGTTCGACCCTTCTGCCCCGTCCGATGAGATTCGCCGCGGAATGCAAACGTTTATGATTTGGTTCGTCCTGCTGTACGTTCCGAAGCTCCCCATGATCGCCATTTGGCTCGCTGAAGACTTTGTTCGCGGAGGCTACGCCCTGTTCGGCAGCGAAGGCTGGCCTGAACGCCGCAAGGCCCTTGGCTGGCTCGCGGTCGCCCTCGGAACCATTCCGTTCGTCGGAATCTTGGACGGATGGCAGTTTGGCCGTTCGCGCTACCGAATTAAAACGCACATCGCGCGGATTCCGGGATTGCCCGAGGCCTTTCGCGGATTCCGAATTGTACAAATCAGCGACATCCACAGCGGCAGCTTCACCGACCCCGACGAAGTGCAAAAAGGCATTGACGCGGTGCTTGAGGCCCACGGCGACGCCGTCGTATTCACGGGTGATCTCGTCAACAACACGGCTGACGAAATCGAGCCCTGGATGGACAAATTCCGCCAAATCACGGCTCCGTACGGGGTATTCAGCATTTTAGGCAACCACGACTACGGAGACTACGTGCCTTGGCCGAGCCCCGAAGTCAAGGAAGCCAACCTCGACCGCCTCGCCCGCAACCACGCCGGTATGGGCTGGACCCTGCTGCGCAACCAGCGCGCGGTACTGACCAAAGACGGCGCTGAGCTCGAGCTCCTTGGAATCGAAAACTGGGGTCTCCCACCGTTCCCACAGTACGGACGCCTCGACGAGACGCTTGCCTTGTGCCCCGACCCCGCGACACCCAAAATTTTGCTCAGCCACGACCCGTCGCATTTTGATGCCGAGGTGCTCCCGAATTCCGCCAACATTGCGCTCACACTCAGCGGGCACACCCACGGCATGCAGTTCGGAATCGAGATTCCGGGTTGGTTCAAGTGGAGCCCCGTCAAGTGGAAGTACCCGCGCTGGGACGGCGCCTACCCGGTGGGGCAAAAAACGCTGTACGTCAACCGTGGATTTGGCTACTTGGCCTTCCCTGGACGTGTCGGAATGTGGCCCGAAGTCACCATCCATGAACTACAACCCGCTTAAAACGTTTGTACTATATGAAAAAACGCTACGCCATCCTCGCATTTGCCCTTGCGACCCTGCCTGCACTGACGAATTCATCAGGCCCCTCGGGCGGTAAATCTGGCTCTCCCGCGAGCGGAAGCCAAACCTGCTCGAGCTGCCACAGCGGGGCGTCGATTTCAACCCAAACGGTGAATATCAGCACCGACATTCCGTCGACCGGATTCGTTCCGAACACGAACTACCTTATTACCGTGACCAACGCCACGGGCGGAGCCAGCAACCCCAAGAGCGGGTTTCAGGCGTCCGTAGAATCCGCCGGCCATCAGGGTAGCCTTACGGCGGGAACCGGCAGCAAAGTCGTCAACAGCAACTTTGTGACCCACACCTCGAGCGGCAATTCTGTCAGCAACGGCCAAGCCGCCTGGACCTTTACCTGGAACAGCGGAAACGCCCCCGACGGAACCACCATTTACGTCGCCAGTATGTTTGCCAACGGCAACAACGCCACTTCAGGAGACGCCGTCACCACCCAAACCCTCGGCCTAACGCGCAGCACGCTGAGCATCGACGAGCCACAGCTCGCCGTTGGCCTTATGCCCAACCCAGCACGTGACTTTGTCACCCTCGAGCTCCCCCAAGGTCTGATGGTGGTGCGCGCCTACTCGCTCACTGGCGCTGAAGTCTACCGTGCTACGGGGGTTGACGGAATGCAGATTCCGACCGCCGAATGGCCCACCGGAACCTACCTGATCGACGTGCGCCACGCCGACGGACGCCAGTTCCGCGAGCGCATCCAAGTCGTTCACTAAGCGCCAGTTGCGCGATTTCACACAATTTTGGCCCGATTATCGCGTTGGGCGAAGTATGAAACGTTTTGCCCTTGCCCTGCTCGGCGTGGCCCTCTCGCTCCCTGCCCTGAGCCAATCTTCGGATTCTAAGATTAAAGCCTACCTGCGCGGAGGCGTCAACTACAACCTCAGCGGCGTCGGCCTTGACAGCGGCCTCGTCAGCGCCGGAAGCATTGCCCGCCTCGAACGCCCCGTCAACGGTTGGCATGCTGGACTCACGGTGCGCGAACAGCGCAAAGACGGAAGCTACCTCGCCTTTGAATCGCTCTACTCTGCGCGCACCTACACCTTTCAGGGCATCGACATCGAAGGCCGTCCCTTTGACGAAACCCTTCAGTCCCAAAGCGTGCAACTCGCTCTTTCGCCCGGATTCCGCATGTTCAAGCTCGTGCGCGCCCAGGCCGGAATCAACGCGCTCTTTGAACTGAACGACACCTTTCAGTCGACCTTTAGCAACTACCAACTCGGCTACCGATTGGGCGTCGGCCTCGACCTGGGCAGCTTCACCTTTGACGTGGCGCTCAACTCTGCGTTCACGGCCCAGGGCGGAACCTGGAACGGACTCCCCCTCAGCAACCGCCCGTCAGAGTACCTGGTTTCGCTCGGCTACAAGCTCTAAAATTTTTTAATCGTGTTGCCCTTTGGCACGCTTTTGGAATTATCCTTTTACAGAGTGCTTTGCGTTTAGGTGATTTTGTGTTCAACGTTCATGCGTTCGTTGGGTAGTTAAGCACTCCTTCAGAGCCCCGGCCGTGCGCTGGGGCTTTTTTTTTATATTGTGCTCGAAAAACACCTTAAACGCACAAATGAAGAACATTAAACTCGCATTGCTCATCCCCCTATCTGCTGGGATTGGTTTGCACGCTCAAACGGCAGACAGCACCAAAACCACCAACCTCAATGAGGTTCAAATCGTTGGTACACGCAACGTAAACCGATCTGCAACCAAGACAGCTGTTCCGGTGGACGTGCTTCCGATGGCCAACTTGATTCAAACCATGGGGCAAATTGACGTCAATCAAGTGCTCCAGTTCAGTGTGCCGTCGTTTAATGCCAACAAGCAATCCGGTTCAGATGGCTCTGACCACACAGACCCCGCGACACTTCGTGGACTTGGACCAGACCAAACGTTGGTTTTGGTCAACGGTAAGCGCCGCCACCAATCGTCATTGGTCAATATTTTTGGCACACGGGGACGTGGAAACACCGGAACCGACCTCAATGCCATCCCGGCGTTCGCCATCGACCGCGTTCAGGTTCTTAGGGACGGAGCTTCAGCCCAGTACGGTTCTGATGCCATTGCTGGGGTAATTAACGTAATTACCAAGCGCAGTGTAGGCACGAACCTTTACCAGTCGTTTGGTATTGCCTCTCGCGGCGACGGCGGCAGCAGCATTACGGGACTCAACTACGGTAAGCGCTTTAACAGCGGATTTGTAAACGTAACCGGTGAATACAGTAGCCGAGCGAAGACCTACCGTGACGCCGGCGACTACCGTGAGATGTACGGCGACGCGAGCAGTACCAATTCTGGATTATGGCTTAACAGTGAGTTTGCCTTAGGTAGCTTCACGTCCTACATTTTTGGTGGACTTAACCATCGCGTAGGAGATGCCTTCGCTTGGACGCGCAGCGCTAGCGACGACCGAAACATTCCGTCCATTTACCCCAACGGATTTAACCCGCAGATTACTGCAACCATTGATGACCGCTCGATTACCGCGGGTATCAAGGGTGACGTGCGCGGCTGGAGCAGCGATCTGTACGTGAGTTCCGGCGCAAATAAATTTGACTACTTCGTTCACCATACACTGAACACTTCAATGGGTGCCACAAGCCCAACTGAATTTCAAGCAGGTGGCTTCGGACTCAGCCAAAACCTCGCAGGCCTCTCGCTAAACCGGTACTACGGAGCGAAAGGAAAAGGCCTCAACGTTGCATTGGGCGCTGAAGGCCGCAGTGAGCGGTACTACATTTTTGCCGGTGAAGAATCGTCATGGCAGAACTACGATCCAACCAAAGCAAGTGGCAGTCAGGGCTTTCCAGGATTTCGTCCAAGCAACGAAGTCAATGAGGGCCGTACTGCGTTGGGCGCCTTTGCCGACCTGGAATGGGATGTCAACCAACGCCTACTCGTGAGCGGTGCCTTTCGATTCGAAAACTACAGTGACTTCGGTCCTACCGCAAACGGCAAACTAGCTGCACGCCTTGCGTTGAGCGAAAACCTCGCGGTGCGCGGTTCGTTTAGCACGGGATTCCGCGCTCCCTCGCTCGCCCAAATGTACTTCAACAGCACATTCACCAACTTTGTATCGGGACAGGCTGTCGACGTCAAGCTCGCAAACAACAGCGACGCACTTACCACCGCTTTGGGCATTCCAGCTCTCAAGCAAGAAACCGCCCAAAACTTCAGCCTTGGCTTGACCGCAAATCCCTCTAAGGGGCTGAGCATTACGCTTGACGGCTACCAGGTTTCAGTTGCTGACCGCGTAGTACTCACCGGTGGTTTTGACGACGCCGACGATATTGCCGGTCCATTCCTACAGGCCGAGAATGTTTCGTTTGCCCAATTCTTTACCAATGCTGTCAATACCAAAACTCAAGGTGTTGACCTTGTCTTGAGTTACAGTAAAAATCTTAGCGGAGCACAGCGAATCAGCACAGGTGCCGCGCTCAACGTCAACCGCATGGAGATTACCGATATTTACACCAATGCTCTTTTGACGGGTAAAGAAGACAGCTACTTTGGCCGCCGAGAGCAGCTCTTTTTGCTGGCCTCAGCTCCACCAATGAAGGGTATTGCAAATGTGGATTATGTGAACGGCAAGTTCGCTGGATCACTTCGAGCTACCTACTTTGCTGGCATCACCCTTGAAGATTGGGTTGGAGCCGACGACGTCTATGATCCCCGTGTGACGCTGGACCTTTCGCTCAGCTACTCACTTACCGACGACCTTCGGGCAACCTTGGGTGTGAGTAACCTAACTGACGCATTGCCCACACTTCAGGACAGTGAAACCGAAGGCGGTGGCCTGTACGACCCCGTTCAAATGGGTTCACTCGGTCGCTACTTCTTTGCGCGCGCCAGCTACCGCTTCTAGCATTTAGTTCGTTTAACGTTGAAAGCCACCCAATTGGGTGGCTTTTTTTGATGCTTGCTGCTCGCTTAAAGCTTGACAAACACGTTCTTGGGTTCGGTAAAGAAGCGCAGAGCTTCAAAGCCGCCTTCGCGGCCCAGGCCCGACTGCTTGACCCCGCCAAAGGGCGTGCGCAGGTCGCGCACCAGCCAGCTGTTGATCCAGACGATTCCGGCCTCGAGCTCGTGGGCCACGCGGTGCGCCCGCTGGAGGTTGCTCGTCCAAAGGGTCGCCGCAAGGCCGTACTTGGTGGCGTTGGCCAGCGCCAGCGCCTCTTCTTCGGTGTCAAAGGGCATGACGGTGACGACTGGTCCAAAAATCTCTTCTTGGTTGGTGCGGCAGCTCATGGGTAGTCCCGTGATGACCGTCGGTGCGACGAAGTAGCCGTTGGGGGCTCCGTCCACGTCCACGGGGTGGCCTCCGCACTCGATGCGTCCACCTTCCTGCTGGGCCAATGCGATGTAGTTCAAAATCTTGTCGCGGTGCGGAGCCGAGACCACCGCCCCCACCTGGGTTTCGGGGTCACTGGGTAGGCCCACCTTCAGGGCAGCCACGCGGGCGGTGAATTCCGCCACGAACCGGTCGTAGATCGGACGCTCCACGAGGATGCGCGATCCGCACAGGCAGATTTGGCCCTGGTTGGCGAACGACGACTGCAGCGTGGTGCGAAGCATCGCCTCAAAATCGCAGTCGGCAAAGATGACGTTCGGATTCTTTCCGCCGAGCTCAAGACTGAGCTTTTTGAAGCTGGGCGCCGCCAACGTATTGATGCGGGCGCCGGTGGCGGTTCCGCCCGTGAACGAAATCATCGGCACGTCGGGGTGCGTGACCAGTGGCTCGCCGACGCCGGGGCCGGTTCCGTGCACAATATTCAGCACTCCCGCCGGAAACCCTACTTCATGCAAAATTTCACTCAGCAGGTACGCCGTGTAGGGCGTCACCTCAGAGGGCTTGGCCACGACCGTGTTGCCGGCCGCAAGGGCGGGAGCGATCTTCCAGCTGAAGAGGTAAAGCGGCAGGTTCCAGGGACTGATGCAGGCCGCTACGCCGATGGGGCGGCGCAGGGTGTAGTTGAAGCCGTGGGTGCCCATGTCGTGAGTCTCGCTCCAGTCGTGCAGGATGGCGGTGGCATAGAACGCGAAGTTGTCGCGGGCTCGCGGAATGTCGACGCTGCGGGCCAGCTTGAGGGGCTTGCCGTTGTCGCGGGATTCGGCGGCGGCGAGTTCCTCGAGGCGTTCCTCGATGCGGTTGGCCACGCGCATCAGGTGCTTGCTGCGCTCGGCGGCGGTCAGCGCGGACCAGCTTGGGTATGCCTTTTTGGCGGCCGCAACGGCCGCGGCCACGTCGTCGGCGCCCGAGTCTGGAATCAAACTGTACACCTCACCTGTTGCAGGCTCGATGTTGTCAAGGTGGCGTCCGTTCGCGGGCGCACAAAAGGCCCCGTCGATGTAGTTGCGCAGCGTGATCATAGGTTGGGGGTACGGCCTCCGTCGACCGGAATGTTGATGCCCGTGATGTAGCTCGCCGCGGGCGACGCGAGGAAGGCCACGGCCGCCGCGATTTCAGCAGGGTCGGCAAAGCGGCCCATGGGCACTTCGGCCATCATTTCGGCTTCGATTTCGGCGTACGGACGCCCCGTACGTGTAGCACGGCCGTCAATGATGGCGGTGAGGCGCTCGGTGGCGGTAGCGCCGGGGAGTACGTTGTTGACGGTGATTCCGCTCGGCGCGAGTTCGGTGGCCAGGGTCTTGGCCCAATTGCCCACCGCGGCACGCACCGTGTTGCTGACGCCGAGTCCGTGCAGCGGAGCCTTAACGCTCGTCGAAATGACATTGACGATGCGGCCGTAGCCCGCTGTCTTCATACTCGGAACCAGCACCTGCGCCAGCCGCTGGTTGACCAGGAGGTGGTTGGTGAAGGCACTTGAAAACGCTTCAGGGCTCGCATCGAGAACGGGGCCAGCGGCCGGACCGCCCGTGTTGTTGACCAAAATGTGGACGTCGCCCCAGGCGGCAACTTCAGCGGATACGGCCGCGGCAAGGGCCTCGGGTTGCGCGTTGTCGACGCTGAGCCAGCGGTGTTTTTGCCCGCAGGGCACGGAGAGTTGCGCGGCGGCGGCTGCGAGCGATTCGGGGTTGCGGGCAAGAAGAAGGACTTCAGCGCCCAGTTCGGCGAGGGCTTGGGCCGCCGCGCGGCCGATTCCTTGGGATCCGCCGCCGACCACGGCGCGCTTCCCGGCTAGGGGTTGTTGCATTGGGTAAAGTTAGCGAGGTTGGCTCGTTAGCTTGTGGGTTGCTGGTTTCTTGTTTCTGGTGGCCGCCGAGCGGTACTAGCCCTGAAGGGGCGCTATCGCGGAGCGCCCTCACCCATTCGGTTATAACCGGATTTTACTTTTTTTCAAATTTCTCGAAATGGATATAATTCAGTAATTCAGCGAATTAGATAAACTATCCGTTTATAAAAACCAGTTGCAAGCAACTAGAAACCAACAAGCCAACCTCGCTAACCTCGCCAACCTTGCCAGCTAGGCGCGCAGTAGTACCACGTCCTGAAAGTCAAACGTGGTTCCGCCCCGGCCGCTCCAGCGGCCAAAATGGATTTCGACGCCCGACCAGCCGGCCGCACGGGCCATGGCCTCGACGTCTTCGGGACGAAAGGCAACGTTGGCTCCGACCACTTCGGGGTCCATGTACCACACGCCGTCGCGCTGGACGGGAAAACCGTAGGTTCCGCCCTGAGAAGCGTGCTCGGCCTCAGAATCCATCAAAAAGAAGGTGGCCAAAAAGCGGCCGCCCGGGCGCATTACTCGGCGCGTCTCGGCCAGGTAGCGCGCCACCTCGTCGCGGTCCATGTGGGTGAAGACCGAAGTCGCCCACGCAAAATCAAAGTCGGCGTCCGGGTACGGAAAGGTGAACTCGGCCGCACGTGCGCCGCCCGCCGTGTACAGGTCGTTGTGCAGCGGAACCCACGTAAAGCGAAAGCCCGGGTAGCGCGATGTAATGCGGCGCGTGCACAGCTCGACCGCCTCGCGGACCACGTCAAAGCCCTCGTAAGCGTCCGGCCGTGTCAAGTAGTCGGTCAGCGGAATGGCCATGCGGCCCAAACCGCTTCCGATGTCGAGGACGCGCTCGTCGGGTCGAAGCCCACCAAGCCCAGTAAAGTGTGATTTGAACAGCAATCCGTTCGCCAAAAAATCGCCGCCACCCGTGAAGACCTCGCCAGGCAAGGGCAGCGGAATCCCCGCGTAGGACGGACGCCCGCCGTGGCGCAGCAGCGTCCACAGGTCGAGGGGCAGAACGACTACACGTCGCACCACCCGACGGGTTCGGGGGCCAAGGCGGTAGAACGCCGAGCGCAATAACTTTTTCATGGAAGATCAGCGCTGGGCACGGTGTCGAAACCAGTCAACAACCGCCCCAAGGGCCGTGCCGAGGGCCAATCCCATCCCAATAGCCGTACCGTGGTTGGTCCCTTCCGAGTACAATGAACCATACATGACCGCGGCAAGGACGCCGAAGGCTCCGCCAAGAATCATACCTTGAGGGGTTGTAGACTTTTTCATCGCTTCACCATAATTTTCTCAATCTCGTCCACCTCTTTGGGGATCGCCTTGGTGAGGTTGATCGGTTCGCCCTTGGTCACGACGATGTCGTCTTCGATGCGGATTCCGAGGCCCTCCTCAGGAATGTAGATGCCGGGCTCGACGGTAAACACCATGCCCTCTTTGATTTCGGAACCGTCCCAGGGGCCGTAGTCGTGCACGTCGAGGCCGAGGTAGTGCGAGGTTCCGTGCATAAAGTACTTTTTGTAGGCGGGCCAGGCGGGGTCCTGATTGGCCACGTCGTCGCGCGTGATGAGTCCGAGCCCGATCAGCTCTTCGGTCATCAGCTCGCCGACCTGCACGTGGTAGTCGGGCAGGCGCACGCCGGGCTTGAGCAGGTTCATCGCGGCCTTTTCGACGCGGAGCACCGCTTCGTATACCTGGCGCTGGCGGGGCGTGAAGCGTCCGTTGGCGGGAAAACAGCGCGTCACGTCGCAGGCGTAGTTGCCGTACACGGCTCCGACGTCAAACAGCACCACGTCGCCGTCGTGAACCTGGGCGTCGTTGGTGATGTAGTGCAGCACACAGGCGTTGGCGCCCGAACCGATAATCGGCGTGTAGGCAAATCCGTGCGAGCGGCGGCGCACAAACTCGTGGAGGAATTCTGCCTCGAGCTCGAACTCCCACACGCCGGGCTTGAGGAAGCGCATCACGCGGTCGTAGCCAGCGGCCGTGATGTCGGCGGCCACCTGCATGATTTCGACCTCTTCGGGGTCTTTGACGGCCCGCAGCGCGTTCATGGCCGGCGCGGAACGCTCGTACTCGTGGTTCGGAAACCGGCGGCGCAGGTCGGCCCCAAAGCGGTCTTCGCGGGTTTCGACTGGGTTATTTCGGCGAATGTGCTCGTGGCCCAGCAAGTAGACGTGGTGGGCATGGGCCATGACGTCGCGCAGGATGCGCTCGAAATCGCTCAGCCAATGGATGCTTTGGATTCCGGTCAAGGCGCGGGCCTCGTCCTTAGACAGCTTGGCGCCTTCCCAGCGGGCGATGAGGTCGTTGGTTTCGACCAAAAACAGCATCTCGCGCTGCTCGGGCTTGGGGGCGTCCGGAAAAAGCACGAGGATGGACTCTTCTTGGTCCACACCGCTCAGCCATAGGATGTCGGTGGCCTGCTTGAACGGGAAGCTTCCGTCTGCCGAAGTGGGGTAAATGTCGCTGGAGTTAAAAAAAGCGACAGATTGAGGCTTTAACGTAGCCGTGAATTGCGCCCGGTGGCGGGCGTAGAGGTCCGATTTAAGGGGTTCGTAGCGCATGCGAACGAAGGTACGGCTTGTGCTGTTATGGATGCGTACGAGGCCGTTTGGCCCCTACCTTTGAGCAACAAAAGTCACTTTGAATATGGCATCGCAACGCGGATTGTTTGGGACCTCACTGGCCCGCAAGTACTGGATGGCCCTCACGGGCCTCTTTTTGATCACTTTTCTGGTGATCCACCTTTTGGGCAACCTGAGCATAATTTTCGGAACCGGCGAAGACTTCAATGCCTACGCGGCGTTCATGACCAGCTTTCCGCCCATTAAAATTGTGAGCTACCTGCTCTACGCGTCAATTGTGCTTCACGCGGTCGACGGCATCGTCCTGGCTCGGCAGAATATGGCGGCCCGTCCTGTCAACTACGGTTCGTACAACGGCGCAGCCAACGCCGGTTGGGCTTCGCGCAACATGGCGCTGCTCGGAATCTTCACCTTGCTGTTCATCTTGGTGCACATGAAGAGCTTCTGGTACGAGATGCATTTTGGCGAACTCGGCCTCGACGCCAACGGCAATAAGGATTTGTTTACCCTTACCGTAACTGCATTTGATCAGGTTTGGTACACGGCTTTCTATGTGATTGCAATGATCGCCCTTGGCTTTCACCTCTGGCACGGATTCCAGTCGGCCTTTCAGACCATGGGCTGGACCCACCCGACCTACACGCCGATCGTTCAGTTCGTAGGCCGCGCCTTTGCCGTGGTCGTGTGCGGAGCCTTCGCACTGATTCCCTTGTACGTACTGATTTCGCCCAACGTTTAAGCTTGTTACAGCATGTCTAGCAAATTGAATTCCCGCATTCCCGAGGGGCCCATTTCTGAAAAGTGGACCAAGCACAAAGGCACGATTCCGCTCGTAAGCCCCGCAAACAAGCGCCGCATTGACATCATCGTAGTCGGAACCGGCCTCGCCGGATCGTCGGCCGCCGCCTCGCTCGCTGAGCTCGGCTACAACGTCAAGGCGTTTTGCTTCCAGGATTCGCCGCGCCGCGCACACTCCATCGCTGCTCAGGGTGGAATCAACGCCGCCAAAAACTACCAAAACGACGGCGACTCGGTGTTCCGTTTGTTTTACGACACCGTGAAGGGTGGCGACTACCGCAGTCGCGAGGCGAACGTGCACCGCCTCGCTGAAGTGTCGGCCAGCATCATCGACCAGTGCGTGGCCCAAGGCGTTCCTTTTGCCCGCGACTACGGCGGCCTGCTCGACAACCGCTCGTTCGGTGGTGTTCAGGTGAGCCGCACCTTCTATGCCAAGGGTCAGACGGGCCAGCAGCTGCTGCTCGGAGCCTACTCGGCCCTCGAGCGCCAAGTTGCCAAGGGCCGCGTGAAAATGTACGCCCGCCACGAGATGGTGGACCTCGTCGTGGTCGACGGCAAAGCACGCGGAATCATTGCCCGCAACCTGGTCACCGGTGAGCTGGAGCGCCACAGCGCCCACGCCGTGATTATCGCTTCGGGTGGCTACGGCAACGTGTTCTACTTGAGCACCAACGCCATGGGCTCCAACGTGACCGCGGCCTGGAAGGCCCACAAAAAAGGCGCCTTCTTTGCGAACCCGTGCTTCACGCAAATTCACCCCACCTGCATTCCGGTAAGTGGTGAATCGCAGTCCAAGCTCACGCTCATGTCAGAGTCCCTGCGCAACGACGGACGCATCTGGGTTCCGGCAAGCCTCGAGGACGCCAAAGCGATCCGCGAAGGCCGTCTAAAAGCCACCGACTTAACCGAAGAGCAGCGCGACTACTACCTCGAGCGCCGCTACCCGGCCTTTGGTAACCTGGTTCCGCGGGACGTCGCCTCACGCGCCGCCAAGGAGCGTTGCGACGCCGGCTACGGAGTCAACAAGACCGGCGAGGCCGTGTACCTCGACTTTTCAGCCGCCATCATGCGCTACGGTCAAGAGCAGGCCAACCTCAAGAACATGACCAACGCTTCTGAGGCCGAAATCCGCGCCATGGGAACCAAGGTCGTGGAATCGAAGTACGGCAACCTCTTTCAGATGTACGAGAAGATCACCGACGAGAATCCGTACGTGACCCCGATGAAGATCTACCCCGCCGTCCACTACACCATGGGCGGACTTTGGGTGGACTACAACTTGATGTCGACGGTTCCCGGACTTTTTGTCGCGGGAGAAGCCAACTTCTCAGACCACGGCGCCAACCGCCTCGGTGCCTCAGCCCTCATGCAGGGCTTGGCCGACGGCTACTTCGTGCTTCCGTACACGGTCGGAACCTTCTTGGCCGACGACATTCGCACCGGAAGCATTTCGACCGACTTGCCGGAATTTGCTGAGGCTGAAGCCGCCGCCAAAGCCCGACTCGAGGGATTCCTCAATGCCAACGGTTCGACTCCTGTCGAGGTGTTCCACCGCCGACTCGGCAAGATCGTGTGGGACAAAATTGGTATGGCCCGCAGTGAATCTGGTCTCAAGACGGCCATCGAAGAGATCCGCGCCCTGCGCGAGGAATTCTACCGCGACGTCAAAGTCCTCGGCGGAATGTTTGAAATGAACCCCGAGCTCGACAAGGCCAACCGCGTCGCCGACTTCATGGAACTTGCTGAACTCATGGCCCTTGATGCCCTAACGCGCAACGAATCCTGCGGTGGCCACTTTCGCGAAGAGTACCAGTCTGAAGAAGGCGAAGCCCTTCGCCAAGACGAGGAGTTCGCTTTTGTTTCAGCGTGGGAGTTCACCGACAACGACCCCGGCAAAGCCACGCTGCACAAAGAAGACCTTGTGTTTGATAACGTTAAACTCGTAACCCGCTCGTACAAGTAATGAACCTCACGCTCAAAGTATGGCGCCAAAAGAGCGCCCAAGATGCCGGCAAGTTTGAAACCTACCAGGTTTCTGACATTTCGCCCGACATGTCCTTTCTTGAAATGATGGACGTGCTCAACGAGCAACTCATTTCAAAGGGCACCGAATCTGTCGTGTTTGACCACGACTGCCGCGAGGGAATTTGCGGCATGTGTTCTATGTTCATCAACGGCGAAGCCCACGGGCCCGACCGCGGCGTGACCACCTGCCAGCTGCACATGCGCAAGTTCAAGGACGGAGACACAATTACCGTAGAGCCATGGCGCGCCAAGGCATTCCCGGTGGTTCGCGACCTGATGGTCGACCGCAGCGCATTCGACCGCGTCATTCAAGCTGGCGGATACATTTCGGTCAACACGATGGGCAACCTGCCCGACGCCAACGCGACTCCGATCGAGAAGCACGACGCCGACGCCGCATTTGACGCCGCCACGTGCATTGGCTGCGGAGCCTGCGTCGCTACCTGCAAAAACGCATCGGCAATGCTCTTTGTGAGCGCCAAGGTGAGCCAGTTTGCCCTGCTTCCGCAAGGCCAAGTGGAGGCCACCGACCGCGTGCGCAACATGGTGCAGCAAATGGACCTAGAGGGCTTCGGCAACTGCACTAACACCGGCGCATGCGAAGTCGAGTGCCCGAAAGGCATTTCGATTGAGAACATTGCCCGCATGAACCGCGAATACCTCAAAGCTTCAATCACTGCCTAACGCAACGGGTACATGGCATGGGCTTTGCCCCTTGCTGCAGAACTAACTCTATCCTTTATGACTAAGAATATTTTTCTCGCCGTAGCGGCCGTAGCTGCGCTGGCATCGTGCAAAAAAGATCCGACCCTTGACGAGCGTTTGGCCGGAACCTGGAACCTCAGTGACCTCAGCCTTTCGGGCACGATTAGCACGCCCCTTGGCGCGCTTCCGATCAGTATTACCGATTCGCTAATTCGCCCGAATAACACTATGGATTTGGCCATTAACGAAGACGAAACCCAAACCGTTTACTGGAACATGGATGTGCGCGCGCTGATCACGGCTCCAGGCCTTGGATCATTTGGAACTGACATTCAGGACACCATCAGCGGAACTTGGTACGCCGTCGACGGCGGCGGAGTTACGGCAGACTCGCTGTACATCACCGAAAACGGCGAAAAGACGGGCTACGAAATTCTGAGCTTCTTCGAAACCAGCCTGCGCTTGCGCAACGTACAGGTCATCAACGACCCGGACCTCGGTTCGCAGACCTTTACGCAAGAGGTGACGTTCATTAAGTAAGTGAACCGATTCAACGCAAAAGCCCGGGGCGTGAGCCTCGGGCTTTCTTTTTGCAGACTAATTTCTACGCGAAATCAAGCGCTGAAAGCCTTCCAGCCCTGGGCGGTGAGCGAAACGTGGGTTCCGCCTTGGTTGACAAGGTAGGCGCCAGCCGAGGCAGTCATGTGGCCAATTGGCGTGATGTTGGGGTTTGCTTTGATCTTATCGTAGTCCTCAAGGGCGACCGTAAACACGAGTTCGTAGTCCTCACCGCCGTTCATCACGGCGGTTACGGGATGAATTCCGAACTCTTCACAGGTGCGAAGCACCGCGGGGTCAATCGGAAGCTTGTCCTCAAACACCACACACCCGAGGCCACTGGCTTTGGTGAGGTGCAGCAGTTCGCTCGACAGGCCGTCGCTGACATCCATCATGCTGGTGGGTGTGACGTCGAGTTCTTTGAGCAGTTCGACAATGTCTTTGCGGGCCTCAGGCTTGAGCTGGCGTTCAATGGGGTACTGGTACTCGCTGAGGTCGGGCTGAAGGTTGGGGTTGGCCAAATAGGTCGCCTTTTCGCGCTCGAGGACTTGCAGGCCGATGTAGGCTCCGCCCAAGTCACCCGACACCACAATAAGGTCGGTCGCTTGGGCTCCGCTGCGCCGAATGGCTCCGCCGCGAACCACCGTACCGAGTGCGGTAACGGCCAGCGTGAGGCCGCTGGGGCTCGACGTCGTGTCACCTCCGACCAAATCCACACCGTACTGAATGCAGGCACGGCGGATTCCGGTGTAGAGTTCGTCCAAGGCCTCGACCGGGTAGCGGCTGCTCACCGCGAGGCCGACGGTCAACTGCGTTGGGGTTCCGCCCATAGCATAGATGTCGCTGAAGTTGACCACCGCAGCCTTGTATCCAAGGTGCTGAAGCGGCACGTAGGCCAAATCAAAGTGGACGCCCTCTACGAGAAGGTCGGTACTGACCAAAAGATCGTGCTCAGCTTCAGGGCGAAGCACTGCGGCGTCGTCGCCCACGCCCAGCACAGTGGACGCCTGAACGGGGATGAGGTCAGCGGTAAGTCGCTCAATTAAACCAAATTCACCCAATTCAGATAAGGGAGTGCGCTGCGGATTCGGATCTTCAATCATGGGACAAATTTCGGCATACATTTGCCGGATAAATACACCCTTTATGAATCCTAAGTACCAAGCTGAAATTTCGGCGTTCATGGATTGGGCAAAAGCCCGCAACGGCGCTGAGCCTGAGTTCATTCAAGCGGTGCACGAAGTGGCTGAATCGGTCATTCCGTTCATCGAAGAGAACCCCAAGTACAAAAAAGCCCGCATCCTCGAGCGCATTACAGAGCCCGAGCGCACCATCATGTTCCGTGTTTCATGGACTGACGATGCCGGAAACGTGCACGTAAACCGCGGCTACCGCGTAGAATTCAACAGCGCCATCGGACCCTACAAGGGCGGCCTGCGCTTTCACCCGACGGTAAACCTATCGGTACTGAAGTTTCTCGGATTTGAGCAAATATTCAAAAACTCGCTCACCACGTTGCCCATGGGCGGCGGCAAGGGCGGTTCTGACTTTGACCCCAAGGGCAAGTCCGACAACGAAGTAATGCGTTTTTGCCAGGCCTTTATGACGGAGCTTTCGCGCCACATTGGTGCCGACACGGACGTTCCTGCGGGCGACATCGGCGTAGGCGGACGCGAGATCGGCTACATGTTTGGCCAGTATAAGCGCATTCGCAACGAATTCACCGGCGTCTTGACCGGCAAGGGCCTCAACTGGGGCGGTTCACTTATTCGCCCTGAGGCGACTGGGTACGGAACCGTGTACTTCGCTCAAGAGATGCTCGCCACCAAGGGCGACGACTTCAAGGGCAAAAAAGTGGTCGTTTCAGGTTCAGGTAACGTGGCCCAGTACGCCGCCGAGAAGGCGACAGAGCTCGGTGCTATTGTGCTGACACTTTCAGACTCTTCGGGCTACATCCTCGACAACGACGGAATCAACGCCGAGAAGCTGGCCCACGTGATGCACATCAAAAATGTAGAGCGCGGACGCATCAGCGACTACCTCAAGAAGTACCCGTCGGCGACGTTCGTTGCGGGCAAGACTCCGTGGGGCGTAGCCTGCGACATCGCAATGCCGTGTGCAACCCAAAACGAGCTGAACGGAGACGACGCCAAGGCCCTGATCGCCCACGGCGTGAAGTGTGTGGCCGAAGGCGCCAACATGCCTTCTACTCCTGAAGCGATTGAGGCGTTTGCCGCCGCACGCATCCTGTTCAGCCCAGGTAAGGCTTCGAACGCCGGTGGTGTTTCGACCTCTGGACTCGAAATGAGTCAGAACTCTCTGCGCCTCTCATGGAGCCGCGAAGAGGTCGACCAGCGCCTTCACGGAATCATGAAGAGCATCCACGCTTCATGCGTGAAGTACGGTGCCCGCGAAGACGGTACGATTGACTACGTCAAGGGTGCCAACCTCGCCGGATTCGTCAAGGTTGCCGACGCCATGCTCGACCAGGGCGTGATGTAAGCCTTGCTTCACCGCAATGAAAAAACCCCGGGCTCGCGCCCGGGGTTTTTATTTGGGCCCATGATGCGCCTATAAAGCAAAAACGCCCCACAGCCAAAGCTGTAGGGCGCTTGTTTAGGCCTGCCTTAACCTAGAACCTAAAAAAGACGCACCGTGGCAAAGACGGAAGCGTTGTAGAAATTCGGCTGTGAATCCGAAGAAATGTTTGCCGGCAAGACCGCCGAATTGAACGGCTCGTTGAAATTCTGGCGAACACCTACCGTATACCTGCGGTACCCAAGCTCCGCCTGAAGACCATAACTGAATAAACTACCGTAAAAGTTTCCAGTCGTGGTCTCAGAAACCCTACCCATACCTCTAGAACGGTACACAACTTGACGTGACCCTCCTACTCGAATTCCCGTAAAGACACCAGCAGAAGCCGTTAGGCCTTTACCTCGTCGGGACGGGTTAATTACAAGCGCCAACGGAATCTCAACGTAAGTCATCGATAGGGTTGACCGGCGTAGCTCAACATTTGAACTTACCAATTCAAACTGTGCTCCTGTTGGTGGACTAAACTGCAACAGCGATTGACCAAAATTGTAGCTGTAGATGGTCGCTCCAAACCCTGTCCGAATCCAAAACGGTGACGTACCCATGCGACGCTGATCAATATCATAAACACCAAACGTTGAAGAAAAAGTTCCCTCGGGATTCCAGCTTCCTTCATACCCGTTTGTTGAGGAGTAATCCGCAGATGCTGTGTTCATCAATGTGTTCGTTCCAATCAAAACCACTAACCCATCGATTTTCTTCTTGATTTTCTTTTTCCGAGGCGCGGAGGGCTCAATGTTCAGTTTCAGGTTTTCACCCAAGTTGAGCTCTAGGTTCTCAATCGACTCCTCGAGGTTGTCTGCCCAGGCCTCCGCCATCTCCTCAATAGCTTCTAGACGGTCCTCAAGGCGCTTTGACAGCTCCTTGCGGCGGCGTTCGGCGTCCTCTTTTGAGATGTCCTTGTCTGCGATCTGCTTTTGCAGCGCAGCCATGTCTTTGCTGTACTCGCTGATCGCCGCAGCGATCTCGGTGCTCATGCGGGCGGCACGGGTCGCGTTGGAGTCGGCGGTTGGGGCTTCGGTCGGAACCGGCGGCGCAGGCGGCGCATCTTGGGCCCAAAGTTTCGCACCCGAAAGGGCGAAAATGGCGCTTAGCGTGAACGCCTTGATTGTAGTGTTGACCATGATTGATTCAAATTAGAAGCCAGCATTTTGGTTTGATTGATGCGCTGAAGCACGGGCGCTGGCAAGTGTACTTCAACGGTTACTTCCGCAGGCACCTCGGCCTCGCGGTATTCTTGGACGGCGGTCCACACATTCTGAACGTTGGCCGCCAACTGCAGGTATCGGGGGCGCGGAACCCCTGGTGCCGGAGTCTGAACCGCGACCACCTCACGGCGCTTGAGCAGCGGAACCGACTCATCGAGGACGTCAGCTTCCATTCGGGGCAGAAATGCCACGTCAAAACGAGCGAAATCCTTTGAATAACGGGCAACTAGAACCTGGCTGTTAGCTTCTGGCGACTGGTTACTATTTACGAGTAACTGGCGACTAGCGACTGGTTGCTGGTTGCTGGCTACTGGTGACCGGTTGATCGTTACTGGTTGCTGGTTGCTCGTTACTGGTTGCTGGTTGCTGGAAACTAGTGACTGGTTACCAGCAGATTGCTGACGCGGAGCCTGAATCCACCACGTTCCTACCGCGGCGATGGCGACCGATGCCGCGGCGGCGTAGGGCCACCACAGGGTGCGGCGCTTGGCCTGGATGGGTGCCTTGGGCAAGCCCTCGGCGACACGCGCCCAGGCCTCGGGGCGCGGAGTAGCTTGGCCCTCGCCAAGGGCTTTGCGAAACAACTCGTCTACCTTGTGCGTACTCATTGCAGATCAAAATTGGCGAGCCGGCGCTGCAGCCACTGGCGGGCGCGGCTCAATTGGGACTTGCTGGTGGCTTCAGAGATTCCGAGCTGCTCGGCAATCTCGGCGTGGCTGTAGCCCTCGAGGGCGTACAAATTGAACACCGTACGGTAACCGTCGGGCAACTGGCACAAGAGCTCCATGAGCGCCTCGCGGTCGTGCAGCGAATCGGTGGCCGAAGACCCTGAGTCGGGCAATGCATCGGCACCCACCCACTCCACCTTGCGGCGGCGAAGCTCCATGAGGCACTCGTTCACGGCCGTGCGGCGCAGCCAAGCCGGTAGGGCCTTGGCCTCACGAATCGTGGGGAGTTGCTGAAACATTGTGGTCATCGTGCGAATCATTGCGTCCTCGGCGTCCGCCTCGTGGCTAAAGTAGCGTCGGCACGTATAGAGCACACGTGGCGCAAGCGCCTCATAGAGTGCGCGCTGCGCATCCAGGCGGCCTTGTAGGGCACCTTGAATGTGTGCGTACCATGCTTCCACTAGTTGGGGGCGGAATCCGTAAAAAAGATGCTCACCGTAACGCAAAGGTTGCACCGCCCTCTTAAAATTGTGCGACCTTTACTCAGACGCTGAGATAAATAGCAAAGAATTCCGCATAGATGCCCAAAAAAGGACCCAAGATTAACAAGGCCCACCGCTCGATGGACGCGGTTTCGCTGGCCAACCGCCTGCTTCGTTTTTTTCAGAAGCGCCCCGGGCGCAAGCTCTCGGCCGCCGACTTGGCGTTTGAAACGGGTATGAACGAACGGACCGGCAAGACGCTCGTCGCCAGCGCACTCGAAATTTTGAGTCGCACCAACCAAATTGAGGCAGATGGCGACGGGTTCCGTCTCAAAATGGAGCTGGCCTACGCGACCGGAACCATCGAATTCACGTCTAGCGGTGCCGCCTACGTGGTGCGCGGACCCGGACTCGACGACGTGTACGTGCGCCAGGGCAGCGCTGGCTGTTCCTTCGGGGGCGACCAGGTTAAGGTACTGGTCTACCCGCAAAAGGCGGGCAAAAAATTTGAGGGCGAAGTCGTCGACGTGGTGCGCCGCGCCCGCAGCCGCTATGTGGGCGAGGTGCAGCCCCACGCCCAAGGCGCCTTTATTCTGACCGACGGTCGCAAGGTGGGCCGGGACTTTTTTGTGCCCAAATCCCAGCTGGGCGGTGCCGAAGCCGGCCAAATGGTGGTGCTCGAATTTGTTGAATGGACCGACGCCGAGCGCGCTCCGGTGGGCAAGGTGGTCGAAATCCTCGGGGAGCGCGGCGAGCACGAAACCGAGATTCACGCCATCATGGAGGAATTTGGGCTGCCTTGGAACTTCCCCGCCGAGGTAGAGGCCGAGGCCGCGCGGATTCCACTGGTTTTGGATCCGCTCGAAATCGCCAAGCGCCGCGACATGCGCACTACGCTGACCTTCACGATCGACCCGGTCGACGCCAAGGACTTTGACGACGCACTCAGCATCCGTCCGCTCGAAAACGGACTATGGGAAGTGGGTGTGCACATCGCCGACGTGACCTACTACGTGCGGCCCGGAAGCCTGCTCGAGCAAGAAGCCGTGGAGCGTGCAACCTCTGTCTACCTCGTGGACCGCGTGGTGCCGATGCTGCCCGAAATCCTTTCGAACCAGGTTTGTTCGCTGCGTCCGCGCGAAGACAAGTTCACGTTCTCGGCCATCTTTGCGATGGACGAGTCCGGAACCGTGCACGACCGCTGGTTTGGGCGCACGGTGATCCATTCCGACCGCCGATTCGCCTACGAAGAGGCCCAGGCGGTGCTCGAGGGCGACGACGACCCGATTGCGACTGAATTGCGCCTTATGGACCGCATGGCCAAGGCCCTGCGCGCCCAACGCATGGACGACGGCGCCATCGCGTTTGACCGGGCCGAGGTGAAGTTCCGCCTCGACGCCAACAACCAGCCCATCGGAGCCTACGTCAAAGAAGCCAAGGACTCGAACAAGCTCATCGAAGAATTCATGCTGCTCGCCAACCGCGAGGTGGCTACGTTCGCCGGCGGCAAGAAGCCGAATGCCCGGACCAAGCAGGCTCCGCGCACTATGGTCTACCGCATCCACGACCAACCCGACCCCGATAAGCTGATTTCACTGAGTCAATTTGTACGTCCGCTCGGATACCAAATGCAGGTTGACAGCCCCGGCAACGTGCGCCGCTCGATCAACGACCTACTGCGCCAAGTCAAGGGGACGCCCGAGGCCAACATGCTTGAAACGCTTACTGTGCGTACCATGGCCAAAGCCGTGTACAGCACGCAAAACGTGGGGCACTACGGCCTCGCATTCGACGACTACACCCACTTTACGTCGCCGATTCGCCGCTACCCCGACATGATGGTGCACCGCCTCTTGCAGGATACGCTCGACGGCAAGCCGTCGCCCAAGGCCGACCCGCTCGAGGAACTCTGCCAGCACAGTTCGCAGCGCGAGCAAAACGCCGCCGACGCCGAACGCTCGTCGATCAAGTACATGCAGGCCGTCTACATGGAGCAGTTTGTGGGCGAGCAGTTCGACGGAATCATCTCGGGCGTCACCGACTGGGGCGTGTTTGTGGAGGTTCCCGAAACCGCCTGCGAGGGTCTGGTGCGCCTGCGCGAGTTCCGCGACGACTACTACAGCGTCGATTCCGAGCGCCATTGCTTGGTCGGCGAGCGCTGGGGCAAGGAATTTCGCCTTGGCGATCCGCTGCGCATCGTGGTCAAAGAGGTCGACGTGGTGCGCAAGACCATCGACTTTGGCGTGGCGTCTTCGCGCGATTCGGGCGGAACCTTTGGTGGACGCCATTCCGAGCGCCCCTCGGGCCGATCTTCAACGCCCACCCGCGGTCAGTTCGACGAAACCCGACCCGCTGAAGCCGGAAGCCGCTGGGG
>JAURGG010000148.1 GCA_030833905.1 Schleiferiaceae bacterium | reverse complement strand
TGTTCAACTTCATGACGCATACCTCGCGCAACCGCATACAAAAGGCGGCGGATGCGGGAGCCATTCGGGTCAATGCGCAGCCGGTGAAGAGCAACTACCGGGTGAAACCGGGCGATGTGGTGACCCTGGTATTGGCACAACCTCCCAAACAGATTGAGCTCTTTGCCCAGGATTTGGATTTGAATGTGGTGCATTGCGATAGCGATGTGGTCGTCGTGAACAAACCGGCGGGCATGGTCGTGCATCCCAGCTATGGACACTATTCTGGAACGCTGATCAACGGCTTACTGCATCTCTTTGAACATCTCCCTGATGGCGACAAAAGCGAGCGCCCCGGCTTGGTGCACCGCATTGACAAGGACACCTCGGGTTTGTTGGTTATTGCGCGCAACGAGTATGCGATGGCCTTCCTGGCCAAACAGTTCGCCGACCACTCGACCGAGCGCGAATACTATGCGGTGGCCTTGGGGAATGTGGAGGCGGATGCCGGGACCATCACCGGGCATATAGGACGGAGCTTGAAGGACCGCAAGGTCATGACGGTCTTTGAGGACGGCAAGTACGGAAAGCATGCGGTGACGCATTACCGCGTGTTGGAGCGCTTTGGCTTTGCTACCCTCGTGGCCTGCCGTTTGG
>JAURGG010000147.1 GCA_030833905.1 Schleiferiaceae bacterium | reverse complement strand
CCGACGATGGAAACCACGACGAAAAAGACCGATTTCAGAATTCTCAGCCTGCACCGCCGCATCGAGGCGCAGCGCGACGCCATTCTCCACCACGCGCTCTACCCGAAGATGCAGTCGCTCAAGGAGGTGCGCGTTTTCATGGAGCACCACATCTACGCCGTTTGGGACTTTATGAGCCTGCTCAAGACGCTTCAGCGCGAGCTGACGTCGGTGGATACGGCCTGGGTACCTACGGAGGACCGCGCGAGCCGAAAGCTCATCAATGAAATCGTGGTCGCCGAAGAGAGCGACGTTGACCTCAATGGCGAGCCCGCCAGCCACTACGAACTCTACCTCGACGCCATGCGTCAGGTGGGCGCGGAGACGCGGCCGATTATTCGGTTCGTTCAAACGCTTCAACGCGGATACAAACCCAAGGAAATCCTTCGCTTCAACATCGCCGAAGTGGACGAAGACTGCCTGGACTTTCTCAAAGCCACCCACGCCATCATCAAGCGCGGCAAGCTGCACGAAATCGCTGCTGCCTTCACCTTTGGCCGCGAAGACCTCATCCCAGACATGTTTACGGCCCTCATCAAATAGCTCTACAAGGACAACCCCGAGGAGCTGAGCGCCTTTGTCTACTACCTCGATCGTCA
>JAURGG010000146.1 GCA_030833905.1 Schleiferiaceae bacterium | reverse complement strand
TAAAGTCTAAACGTTTAGCGCATCAAGACCACGCTGCCTTTTTCTTCAAGGCGAGTGGTTTCTTGGCCGCTAGGTACGGTGTAGAGCGCCAAAAGGTGCCAGAGGTAGACCCCTTCCTTGAGTTGACGGCCATTGTATGAGCCATCCCAGGATTCGGTCGGATTGATGCTTTCAAATACGAGGCGACCGTAGCGGTCAAATACGCGCAGACGGTACTCCAAAGGCTCACATGCTTCCGTAACCAACACACGGAACTCGTCGTTGGTATTGTCGCGGTTGGGCGTGAAGGCATTGGGGGCGAAAACACCGCATTCATTGTTGGGGTTGGGATTCGTTTGTGCCTGTCCGGCAAAACCCAACAACATGAAAGCCAATGCAAATAGTGTACGTCGCATGATTCAAATGTAGAAGAAAAATTCACCCGCCACAAGTTCCTTGACGAAGCTTTAGAGCCCGCTGAACGAACGCACTCTTTGGCTGAACGAACGATTTGTATCGGGCTCCTCTTCCCACTCAAACTGGTATTTTTTCTCGGGTACCAGTGGGCGCTCAACAGGCTTCTGAAAGAGGTTGCGAAGGTCTTCTCCTTGCTTTTTCCAATCGTCTTGGACGGACGACTTGATGTCTTGGGTCAGCGCT
>JAURGG010000145.1 GCA_030833905.1 Schleiferiaceae bacterium | reverse complement strand
TGGAGGACCATGCCGCCGCGATTGAGACCGTCTTTTTAAAGGGCCAAAACGGCGAAACCTACTGCATCGGCGGTTGGAACGAGTGGCAGAATATAGATTTGGTCCGTTTGCTCTGCGACCTGATGGACGCTCGGCTCGAAAAACCGGCCGGCACCAGTCAGGGTCTGATCACCTTTGTGAAAGACCGCCCTGGGCACGATCTGCGCTACGCCATTGACGCGACCAAAATTCACCGTGAACTTGGGTGGAAACCCGCCGAAACGTTTGAAACCGGCTTGGCCAAAACCATCGACTGGTACCTCGCCAATGATGCTTGGCTGAAGTCTGTCACGAGTGGCGCCTACCAAGCCTATTACGACGCGCAGTATGCCTCCGCATAAAGCTTGGGCCATCATTCCGGCCCGAATGGGGTCCACCCGTTTGCCCGGCAAACCCCTCGCTGACATCGCGGGAAAACCCATGATTCAGCACGTTTGGGAGCGGGTTTCTGAAGTGCTGCCCACCTTTGTGGCCACGGATGACGAACGCATCGCCCAAGTCGTTGAAGCCGCCGGCGGCATGGCCATTCTGACCTCTCCCAACTGCGTCAACGGTACTCAGCGCGTCACTGAGGCCCTCCATATTTTGGCCGAGCAGGGCCAAA
>JAURGG010000144.1 GCA_030833905.1 Schleiferiaceae bacterium | reverse complement strand
GTCGCGGGTTCGAACCCCGTCAGTCACCCTGCTGCCATAGCTCAGTCGGTAGAGCGCATCCTTGGTAAGGATGAGGTCACCAGTTCAATCCTGGTTGGCAGCTTATGGAGGATACATGAATTTAAATGAAATACCAGAACATGAACGTGTGGAAATCACAGATGTGGATACAGTTTACCAGGAACGGTTGTCTGCATTAGGATTTACAGAAGGGTGTGAAGTATGTCCTTTACGTAAAAATGACACCACGTTGTTGGTGTCAGTTCGAAATTGTAGATATGCCATAGGTAAAGAAGTGGCAGAATGCATTCACGTTAGGCGCTTGTAGCTCAACTGGATAGAGCACTTGACTACGGATCAAGAGGTTATAGGTTCGACTCCTTTCAGGCGCGTACTTGACAAGTCAGAAAAATGTTGTATATTTAAGACATCGGGGAGTAGCTCAGTTGGTAGAGTGCCTGCTTTGGGAGCAGGATGTCGCAGGTTCGAGTCCTGTCTCCCCGACTTCACATGGAGGATGTATGGAACGACATGAACGTGGTGATTTAACTGGATGGGCCTTCCTGTTCATCGTGATGGTGTTTCTGGCATTTGTCATTTACAACAATCCTAAGGAAGTTTCAGGATTGGAAGGTGGCAACATCGA
>JAURGG010000143.1 GCA_030833905.1 Schleiferiaceae bacterium | reverse complement strand
GCGTCGTGAGCGCATTGGCCACATCAACTTGGTGGTGCCAGTAGCGCACATTTGGTACTTCCGTTCCTTGCCGAACAAATTGGGATATCTCTTGGGTATTCCAACCAAGAAATTGGACATGATTATTTATTACGAGCGTTACATCGTCATTCAGACGGGTGCGGCGGTCGATAATGAAGGCAATCCATTTGAGCACATGCAGTTCTTGACCGAAGAGGAATACCTCGACGCCCAAGACCGCTTGCCCATGGAGAACCAATACCTGGATGACAACGATCCCAACAAGTTCATCGCCAAAATGGGCGCGGAGGCTATGTTGATGTTGCTTCAGCGTTTGGACTTGGATGCCATGTCGTACGATTTGCGCGACCGCGCGAACCGTGAGACCTCTCAACAACGTAAGCAAGAGGCATTGAAGCGTCTACAAGTGGTGGAAGCCATGCGCGACGCCAATGTGCGCTTGGAGAACAAGCCCGAGTGGATGATCATCAAGGTGGTCCCCGTTATCCCGCCCGAATTGCGCCCCTTGGTGCCCTTGGATGGCGGACGTTTCGCGACCTCGGATTTGAACGATCTCTACCGCCGTGTGATCATCCGCAACAACCGTTTGAAGCGTTTGTTGGAGATCAAGGCACCTGAAGTGATTTTGCGCAAAGATCGGAAGAGC
>JAURGG010000142.1 GCA_030833905.1 Schleiferiaceae bacterium | reverse complement strand
TAGCCCCACGGGCTTTTTTACCTTTGCACTTCATTTCACGACCATGTATCGTACACACACTTGCGGCGAACTGCGCCTTTCTCATGCGGGTCAAACCGTCACCCTAAGCGGCTGGGTCCAGCGCCGACGCGACTTTGGAGGCATGTCCTTCATCGATTTGCGCGACCGCTATGGACTGACTCAGCTCGCATTTAACGAAGGCGTTGATCCCGCTATGATGGAGCTCGCACGAACCGCGCAGCGCGAGTTTGTGGTACAGGCCACGGGCAAAGTGGTGGAACGTGAGAACAAAAACCCCCACATGCCTACCGGCGAAGTGGAAATTTGGGTAACCGAATTCAAGGTTCTGAACGGCGCCAAAACCCCTCCCTTTACCATTGAAGCGGAAACCGACGGCGGCGAAGAGCTGCGCATGAAGTACCGCTACTTGGACATCCGCCGCGCGCCAGTCCGTGAAAAATTATTGCTCCGCAACCGCATCAACATGTCGGTTCGGACCTACCTCAACGAGCTCGGTTTTGCGGACGTCGAGACGCCTTTCTTGATCAAGAGCACCCCGGAAGGCGCCCGTGACTTTGTCGTTCCTTCCCGCGTGCACCACGGCCAATTCTACGCGCTTCCCCAATCTCCTCAGACCTTCAAACAGCTTTTGATGGTCGCCGGCATGGA
>JAURGG010000141.1 GCA_030833905.1 Schleiferiaceae bacterium | reverse complement strand
AATACCCGCACGTAACCTTCTTTTTCAGCGGCGGCCGCGAGGAGCCCTACGAGGGCGAAAAGCGTCTCCTCTGCCCCTCTCCTAAGGTGGCCACCTACGATTTGAAGCCCGAGATGTCGGCGTTTGACATTCGGGACGCCATTCTCCCGGAATTGGAAGCTGAATCCGCCGATTTTATCTGCCTCAACTTCGCCAACCCCGACATGGTCGGACACACGGGAAGCATGGAAGCCGCTATCATCGCGGTGGAAACCGTTGACCAGTGCACACGCGCCATCGTCGAGAAAGGCCTAGCGCACGGCTACAGCTTCTTCATTCTGGCAGACCACGGCAATGCCGACTGCATGAAAAATCCAGACGGCAGCCCCCACACCGCCCACACCACGCAACCTGTCCCCTTCCACTTGGTAAGCCCCGAAGGATATCAGGCGGTAACTTTGGCCGACGGGGTACTCGGTGACGTGGCGCCAACGATTTTGGCTTGGATGGGCGTGGAACAACCCGAAGCCATGACGGGAAAAAGCTTGCTTGGATGATTGTACTGAAGAACGCGGAAGAAATCGAGCGCATGCGGGTCAGTGCCCAAATGGTCTCCAAGACCCTGGGCATGCTCGCATCAGAGGTCAAGCCGGGCGTGACCCCCTTGCGCCTGGATCAGCTCGCCGAAGCATTCATCC
>JAURGG010000140.1 GCA_030833905.1 Schleiferiaceae bacterium | reverse complement strand
GCAGAGCCATTGCGGAAGCACGCCGCCGTGGCGATGGACGCATCGTATTGATCCATGGAAATGGAAGTGGGCGGCTTCGCCATGAGCTCGAACAAATGCTTCGAAAAGATGCCGGTTTGCGCTACTACGACGCTTCGTATCAGTTGTTCGGCCAAGGCGCGCTGGAGATTGAAATTTTGCACCGGTCAAAATAGACTACCTTTGTCGCTGCGTACAGTCGGCCTTGTCGCCTTGATTTTCAAGGAGGAAAGTCCGGACAACACAGAGCACCGCGCTTCTTAACAGGAAGGCAGAGGACCCGCAAGGGGAGTCTGACAGCTAGTGCCGCAGAGAGGGAAACCGCCACGAGGCATCGATCGAGCAACGTGGTAAGGGTGAAAAGGTGGGGTAAGAGCCCACCAGCAGTTTGGGTAACCAGGCTGGCTTGGTAAACCTCGCGGGTTGAAATGCCACGTAGACCGATGCTTGAGGGCTGCTCGCCCAATGTCGGAGGGTAGGCAGATGGAGCAAGTGGGTGACTGCTTGCCTAGATCAATGACAAGGACGTGTTTCGGCACGGACAGAATCCGGCTTATACGGCTGTACGTTTTTTTCTCACTTTGGCTCGGAAAAGCCGCCTACCTTTGCACACTTAAATTTCCCTATGACTTTATTCAACACCCTCGGGCTCAACCAGCCTTT
>JAURGG010000139.1 GCA_030833905.1 Schleiferiaceae bacterium | reverse complement strand
GAACAACTTAGGCACGCCGATTTCGTCGGTGACGACGGACATCGACGGCGACGTTCGCAGCACGACGACTCCGGACATTGGTGCGGATGAGTACACCCCAATTGCAGACGACGCGCGTATTGAAGACATCGTGGGTGCTTCAGGGGGTTGTGGCGACTCGACCATAGCGATCTACGTGGCCTTCCAGAACTTCGGTTTGGACACGATCACCTCGATGAGCGCTGAAGTGAAGGTTACAGACCCCAATGCGAATGTCACCACGTTGACAGCCACCTACGCGGGTGCCTTGGCTCCGCTGGATTATGACACGGTGATGGTGGGTACGATCAACACCTATGCAGGTGGAACGTACAGCTTCTTGGGCTACACCCAGTTGGCGAACGACGGCCGCACGAACAACGACACGATGAACTTCTCGAGCTACTACTTGCCCTTTGAGCCGGTAGTAACGGGCATGGTGGATACGGTGTGTGCCTCGCAGGATAGCGTCACCTTGGCTGCGGTAGCGGTGCCAGGAACGACCTATGGCTGGTTCAACAGCTTGACGGATACGACGATCTTGGCTCAGGGAGACACCTACACGGTGCCCACCTCTGGTCAGAGCAGTTACTTCGTACAATTCTTGAACACGGCGGATTCGGCTGAGACGCCCATTCCCGGTGGTAATGGTCAAAGTGGCAATA
>JAURGG010000013.1 GCA_030833905.1 Schleiferiaceae bacterium | reverse complement strand
CTCCAGAGCGGGCCATACGCCGCTACCCACACGATGTTGCTGTTTTTAGGGTGCACCGCAATCATCCCGACGTGCTCTGAGGTCTTGAGGCCCATATTGGTCCAGCTTGCACCGCCGTCGGTGGACTTGTAGACCCCGTCGCCGTAGGCTACCGAACGCTGGTTATTGTTTTCACCAGACCCTACCCACACGGTGTGCGGATTGTTCGGGTCAAGGGTGATGCACCCAATGGAGTAGGAGCCTTGGTCGTCGAACAAGGGCTCGAACGTCACGCCGTGGTTCGTGGTCTTCCAGACTCCGCCCGAAGCGGCTGCGACGTACCACTCGTCGGCGTTGGTTGGATGTACAATGAGGTCCGAAACTCGGCCACTCGTGAGGGCGGGTCCGACGCTGCGAAAGGCCAGTGCGTCAAGCTTTTGGGCCTCCATTGCGGCCGGAAGTGCCGCAACCGCGGCGATCCAAAGTAGGTGCTTCATTCCCCGAAAATACGCCACGAAGCGCTAAGGGGACGCTGTCTAGAATCGCGCTCGGTACGTCACGGTGCCGCGCTGGTGGTTGGCACTGAGGTCCCACGATTGGCCATCCCCGGGATTTTGAATGCTTCCCGACGTGCGAAGGGCATTGAACGCGAGGTCTACACCCCAATCGCGTTCTTGGTATCCGAGGCCGAGTCCTAGCATTTGGTAGCTGCTGTGGTCGTCAAATACGGTTCCGGACTCTGACCACTGTACCCCGCCGCGGGCCGTCCACGCTTCGTTGAGTCGGTATTCGCCCCCAAGGCGAAACTGCTGGTGGGCTTGGAGTTCGTCAGCCATTTGGCGACCGAGGTCGTAGTAGTTCAGCGGACTGCTGATCAGTGCATCCACCGAGGAGTGGTAGACCCACACGGCAGATACTGCGGCTTTGGTTCCGAATGTCTGGGCAAGTCCAAACTGAACGACTGTGGGAAGCTGGTAGCGAAACTCCTGATCGTCATAGAGTTCAAATGCGGTGAGGTTGGTTTCGGAGCTGTTGGCCTCAGGTGTAACCCTGTTGCGGTAGTCCCACTGCACCAAGGCTGTGGACGCGGGCTGTACTGCCGCGCTGAACCGCAATCCATCCGCCAACTGGGCAGCGACGCCAAAGCGAATGTTCCACTGGCCCCAACGGGTGCTGTCCACCACGGTTTTCTGGTAGGCCTTGGTGACTCCACTTGGATTGAATCCCGACTCGGTCATCGTAAAGCGTTCTTGCGCGCGCCCGTCCCGACGCTCAATCCGCACGCCGAGTGAAAATTTTTCGCTTTTAATGGCGAACGGAACCGACCAGGACGTGCTCGACTGCTCACGTGCAAAACGCACCTGCCGGTAGGCGGGCACGCCGTCGGCGTAGGCGGTGTACTGGTTGCCAGCGCCTACTTCAGTGAGGTAGCCCATGTAGGCCACGTACGCATCGTACTGACCGTTGGCCAATAGCTGTTCGGGGCTGAATCCGTTGGATTCAGCCATCCAGCCGGCAACAGCTGAAGTTTGTGGGTTGGGGTCCGATAAAATCCAGAAGTTGGGGAACCATGCATCGCGCTGGTAGGCAAGCCCCACAGATAGACGCGCTTTACTGTTGAGGCGCCAGGCACCGGACATATATGCCTGACCAATTCCCAGTCCTTGGCTCCTAAGGTCTGTTTGGTCGGAGCGCACGTGGGCGCTGAATTCGGTTCCGCCAAAGGTCGAAGAGTTCATAAGGGCAGGGTTCTCAATGCTCGAGCTGCCGTCGCCGCCGAGCGCAGCGAGTGCTCCTGCAGATCCGTTGTAGCGGGCCGTGCCAAAGCGATGTCCGCGCTGCATCCATACCGCACTGAGGGTCGATTGGGCGCAAAGTGAGATGCTACCCGCGGTGAGCAGGGCCAGGGTGATTGAGGTTTTCATGGGTCAGGCGTTTAGGGACGGCGAGGGCTACTGCTGGGCGATGGGCTGCTGCGCTGCGGTGCGGGGTTGCTCCGTGGAGTCGACGGCTGGCGGAACTCAGGTTGGCGCTGGGGTGGCTCTGGTTTTCGGGCTTCAGGTGTGCGGACCTCGGGCTGGCGCTGAACTGGTGCCGGCTTGCGTACTTCGGGCTGGCGCTGAACTGGTGCCGGCTTGCGTACTTCGGGCTGGCGCGTTTCAGGTTTGCGGACCTCAGGCTGGCGCACGGCAGGAGGCGTCCCGCCTTGGGGTTCGCGGGGGCTGGTGCTCGGGCGCACAGGAGTCGTGCCCCGAGTCGGGGTGTCGTCGCTAATTGTTCCGGGGCGCTTGCTAACGCTGGGTCGGGTCGGATTCGCTTCAACACCAAGTTCTGCATCGATGACCTTGGGTCGGTCTTGGTCGACGCTTCCTCCGCCAGGATTATTCGTGATCACCGGACGTCGGTAGGGGGTGCTACTTGAATTGATTTGCTGGCGACGGATGTCGCTGTCGGGGGTGGGGTCCACGGTTCCGGAACCGGATCCGCCACCGGGCTGAGTCCAGCCACCACCTGGTCGGTTCCAGCGGTTGTTGCCACGGTAGTAGGGACTATTCCATCTGTTGTACCCTCCATAACCGTAGTACGGATTCCATCCGTATCCTCCGTACCAGGGGTCGTTCCATCCGTATCCTCCGTACCAAGGGTCGTTCCATCCGTAGCCTCCGTTCCAGGGGTCGTTCCATCCGTATCCTCCGTACCAGGGATCGTTCCATCCGTAGTAGGTGTTCCAACGGCCGGAGCGGCCCCACCCGTTCCAGCGGTTGGGCATATTCCAGCCTCCATAAAAGGCGTAGGGGTCGTGCCGCATCCACGGCTGGCTCCAGTGGTAGTAGTAGGTTGGGTAGTATTCGTAGCGGACAATCGTACGTGTGCGGGTCACGCGCTCGGGACGACCATCTTGATCGTCTTGGGTAGCTTGGTCGTCGGCGCCTTCTTGGTAGCCTTGCTGGTATCCGGATTCGTAGCCATCGCGGTAGGCTTGTGAATTCGTCCAAGAGTACGACCCGTCAAAGTCGCGGTAGGCGGTCTGGCTGGTTCCGCACGAAGAGACGAAAAAGCCAAGAGGGGCGAGGAGTAGGAGGTAGCGCATAGACCGTACTTTTGGGGTTTACTAAGGAACAGAACCCAAATTGCATACCAAAGTATGGCTAAGAACCTCACTCCCCGCGCTACGGACTACTCAAAATGGTACAACGAGCTTGTTATTCAGGCGGATTTGGCCGAAAATTCCGGCGTTCGCGGGTGCATGGTCATCAAGCCGCACGGCTACGCGATTTGGGAAGGAATGCAGGCTGAATTGGACCGTCGCTTTAAAGAGACTGGCCACGTAAACGCTTATTTTCCGCTGTTTATTCCGAAAAGTTACTTCAGCAAAGAGGCGGCGCACGTCGACGGATTCGCCAAGGAATGCGCCGTGGTGACGCACTACCGACTAAAAACGGCTCCGGACGGAAAAGGAGTCGTGGTCGACGAGGACGCCAAGCTCGAAGAGGAGTTGATTGTGCGCCCAACTTCAGAGACCATCATCTGGGACACCTACCGCGGATGGGTACAGAGCTACCGCGACTTACCAATTTTGGTGAACCAATGGGCCAATGTGGTACGTTGGGAGATGCGCACGCGCCTCTTTCTGCGCACCGCAGAATTTTTGTGGCAAGAGGGACACACAGCCCACGCGACCCGCGAGGAAGCGATTGCGGAGGCGGAACAAATGCTTGAAGTGTATGCTGAGTTTGCCGAGAATGTGCTCGCGATTCCGGTGGTTCGCGGCGTAAAGACGGCGAATGAGCGGTTTGCGGGTGCCCTTGAGACCTACTGTATCGAAGCGTTGATGCAGGACGGTAAGGCGTTGCAGGCCGGAACCTCGCACTTTTTGGGACAGAATTTCGCCAAGGCTTTTGATGTGAAGTTTCAGGACCGCGACGGCGAAGTGAAGCACGTGTGGGCTACGTCGTGGGGTGTTTCGACCCGCCTGATGGGGGCTTTGGTGATGACGCACTCTGACGACAACGGACTTGTGCTGCCTCCGAAGTTGGCACCGATTCAGGTGGTTATTGTTCCGATTTACCGCGGCGAAGAAGAGCTGGATGCAGTGTCTGTGGTAGCAAAGCAGCTCGTGGCAGATTTGCGCGCCCAAGGCGTCCGCGTGAAGTACGACGACCGCGACACCTACAAGCCCGGTTGGAAGTTTAACGAGTACGAACTCAAAGGGGTTCCGCTGCGTGTGGCGATCGGCCCTCGCGACCTTGCAAATGGCGTGGTGGAACTCGCGCGTCGTGATACTTTGACGAAAGAGACGGTGCCAGTTGAGGGCTTAGCAGCCTCTGTTCCAAGTCGTTTGGCCGAGATTCAGCAGGCATTGTACGACCGTGCGCTCGCTCACCGCGAGGCCAACATGCACAGCGTGAATTCATGGGCTGAATTTGAGTCGGCCCTCGACGCTGGCGGCTTCGTATCTGCACATTGGGACGGCACGCCCGAGACCGAGGAGCGCATCAAAGAGCTCACGAAGGCTACGATTCGCTGCATTCCGTTGAACAATGTGCTCGAGGACGGTGTGTGCGTCCTCACTGGCGCCCCGTCCAAGCAGCGGGTTTTATTTGCTCGAGCCTACTAGTTATGAAGCCTGACGCAACTCCTGAATTAATCCTGCAGACGCTGGCTACGAAGTCCAGCAACAAGCAGTTGGTCCACCGCCGCGTGCTTGCGGCATTTGCGGAACTGCGTATTGTCGTACAATCTGTCGCGGTCGACCTCAATAGCAAAATGGTCGGAATCGATCGTTCTGTCGTGGTTGAGTTTGTCGATCGGGGCGAATTTGAATTTGAGTTGCGGTTCTCGGGTGATTCGCTGGTTTTTCAAGTGCACACGAACGCGTTTTTGCTTCCGGACGGGCACTCGGTGCTTGATTCGGATTACGTCAAGTTGGATTCAAGCCGTGCCTACTTTGGGTTGATTCACGTCTATAATTTTCTATCTGACTCGTTTCGGATGCGTCGTTTGAACGACGTGGGCACCTTGATGAGCAGATTTTTTATCAACGGTGAGGGTCACCATTTTGCGGAGGGTGTAGGGCCGTTAAATCTTTCTTTAACGGAATCAGAAGTTCGCTCCTCGGATCTTCACTTGTGGCTTTATCGCCTGATGGTCACGGCTATGGACTTCGATTTGCAGGCTGCGCCGTTTCAGGCGGTCCAAGATGTTTCAGTGCTCGCGCTTGAAGGTATTCGCGAGGAACTTCGTCAACGGACAGGTAAGCGGCTCGGATTTCGACCTGAGGGGCTTTAATTTCTTTTGGAGTAGTTGTTGGAGTGAAGCGAATTTCATATCTTTGCGCTCCCAAAACATAGGGCCCGTTCGTCTAGCGGTTCAGGACATCTCCCTTTCACGGAGAAGATCACGGGTTCAAATCCCGTACGGGTCACGAAACACAAAAACTAGCTACCATGGCTAACCATAAATCTGCGTTGAAGCGCATCCGCCAAATCCAGGCCAAGCGCGTACACAACAAGTACTTCCACAAGACGACCCGCAATGCGATTCGTGCACTTCGTTCAGTGACCGATGCAGCAGCAGCTGCTACCCAGCTTCCGTTGGTTGCCTCAATGCTCGACAAGCTTGCAAAGCGCAACATTATTCACAAGAACAAGGCTTCAAACTTGAAGTCCAGTCTTGCGAAGCATGTGAACGGCTTGGCTTAAACCACTACGCCGAATTCGGTTGTGTGTAACCGCCCCATTTGGGGCGGTTTTTTTGTTGCTACCCTACGGCAAATGCGTACATACGTTTAGGGGACGACTGTGCGGTTTAGTCTGTGGGAAGTTTGCCCTATGAATCACGAATCAGCCAACCGGTCCATTCGCTTGTGGACCGAAGAGGATCGACCTAGAGAGCGCGCCCTCGCACACGGAATCCGAGGGATGGCGACGTCGGAGTGCCTTGCGCTCATTTTGCGTTCCGGAACCCGCACCCATTCTGCCGTCGATTTGGCGCGGTCAATGCTCGATTCCTACGGGGGGTCGCTGGATCGACTTGCGGCAGCAGATGTGATCGCTCTTCAGGGACTTGGTGGCGTGGGTCTAGCTAAGGCAGCGGCCGTTGCTGCTGCATTTGAGCTGGGCCGTCGGGCAGCGGGCGATTTGCGCGCCGGTGATGCCAAGGTGGTTCGGGGTTCAAGCGACGTGTTTCATTTGCTCAATCCGAGTATGGCGGCACTGGACCACGAGCAGTTTTGGGTAGTTTACCTCAATCGGGCAAATAAGGTGGTGCACTATGAGTGCGTCGGTAAGGGTGGGTGGACTGCCACGGCTGCGGATGTGCGTGTGGTGTACCAGAGAGCATTGGCGCTAAAGACCCCTGCGCTCGTTGTAGCGCACAATCACCCCAGCGGACGACTGGAACCTTCAGAAGAGGATCGAAGGCTCACTCAGCGCCTTGTAGAGGGTGCGCGAATTCTTGAGCTCACATGTTTGGACCATTTGATCATCGGGCAGAACCAATACGTTAGTTTTGCGGACAGAGGATGGATGCCCGGAACTTAAGCTCGTACCGCATCGCCCACGTCGTGGGTGCCCGACCGCAGTTTGTCAAACTCAAGCCGTTGGTCGAGGCCATTCAACGCTTGGGCGGGGTCAATTGGGTAGCACATACCGGCCAGCACTACGACAGCCAAATGAACGCGTCGTTCTGGGATGAACTCGGTTTTGCCCCGGACTACCAAGGCATTTGGAATGAGCGAAATGCTGACCTTAGTGCGCTTGTAGCGGCACTTCGGGAGGCACATGTACATGCAGTTGTGGTGTACGGAGATACCGATTCCACAGTACTTGGGGCGCAAGCCGCGCTGGAGTTGGGTATTCCGTTTGCTCACGCAGAGGCTGGGCTTCGCAGCTTTAACGATGCGATGCCCGAAGAGCGAAACCGCGTATGGGTTGATCACAAGGCCCTGTGGCTGTGGGCGCCCACCGAAGTAGCCATGGACCACATTCGGAGCGAAGATCTTGACCGAGGTGCTCCTTGGGTCGTGAATACGGGTGATTTGATGTTCGATGCCTTCCCGAAGCGTCCACTCGCTGAGGTACAGCACGATTTAGTGCTGGTCACAATTCACCGCAATACCAATGTGGACGAGCCCAAACGGATTCGCCGGATTGAAGCGGCCTTGGATGGCTTGGTGGGTGATTTTAACGTGCTCTGGCCGAGGCATCCGAGGCATCGTGCCGCGGGGCTGCAAAGTGTACGCGTGGCGGATTGTGCTCCCCTGAGCCGGCCCGAGATCGTGGATGCGCTCTACCGTGCTCAATTTGTGATCACGGATTCAGGTGGACTTCAAAAGGAAGCGTTTTTTGCGGGCCGCAGAGCCATTGTGCTGCGCGACGAGACGGAGTGGACGGAGTTAGTGGACGCAGGTTGGACCGTACTTATTTCACCGGATTCTGCCGATCTAGAGGGGGGCATTAGGTCTCAATTGCGGCATTGGGCACACAATGACGACTCCAAGCCGCCAATGCTCTATGGTGACGGATGTGCAGCAGATGCGATGGCGACATCGCTGGCACAGGGACTTTGGGATCTTAGTCAATCATGATCATCCTCTACCACCCGCAGCCCAACGAGCGCCACCGGCGACTTGCCGCGTTATTGCAGTCCGCGTGGAACATTCCTGTGGCATTTGGTCCTGAGGATGATGCGGTGCGCTGTAATGATTCCGGATGGCTTGACCAGTGGAGCAGTTCCGAACCAGCGTCATCGGATTACGCGGCTTGGATTTTTTGGCGCACTTGGGTTTGGGAGGAAACCCTCCCAAAAGACCAGCACGCTCGGCCGATCGGTCGGGATGCGCAGCGCGATTTGCTGCTCCCTGAGGCAGAAGTAAAGGCCCGCGAATGGGCTGCGTCCTTGGGGATTACGCTCTCTGACGCGGGGCGACCTGCTCCAGTGCTCGTGGTTGATATCGACCATTTGTTTGCGTACCGGGGTCGAGGGTTGCAGTCCGCGGTTGGCGGATTCCTTTCGGATCTCATTCGGGGCGAGTTCGGCGAACTACGCACCCGCATATTCGGGTCTGACCCCTTTTACAGCTTCGTATTCTGGACGGAATTGGCCCAAAGGTTTCCGCAACTTGAGCTGCAGTTTTTTGCCCTATTGGCGGCGGAGCGAGGTCCCTACGATCGCGGAGTGGTGACTAAGAGTTCGGTGGTTCGCGAAGCACTTCGAACGTTGTTTGTGCGGTTTGATGTAGGGGCACACCTCTCGTACGGGAGCCACGACCGAGCCCAAGGCTATCGCCAAGAGTTGGCTGAACTTGAATCCATCCTTGATCGACCTGTAGTGCGGCAGCGGAGCCATTTTTTGCGTAACGCCGGCACCGAGCAGCTGCTTTGTTCGCTCGAATCATTGGGAGTAGTAGAGGATTGGTCGCTCGAGTTTGCCGACGTTCCTGGATTTCGTTCGGGTTGGGCGAGTGCCGTTCCCTGTGCCGGGGTACAGCAGCTGCCGGTGGCTGCTATGGATCAGAACTTTCTCGGAATGAGTCCGCGTGAAATTGCAGATTCGCTTCATGCACTTCAGGCTGCAGCGTGGTCGGTGGGCGCGCCATTGCGTGTCGGCACCCACTGGAGGATTTTTGGTCCGCGGCCTGAGGTAGAGCGATCCGGAAAAGATTTTTCGGCCTGGAGAGAAGGTATGAACCTCTGGCTTAATGAATGGAGTAACACATGATTTTTCGCCTAGAACACAACCCAAATCCAGAGGATTGGCGCGCCATGTGGTCGCTTCGTCCCGACCGATTTCCCTACGACCACCTCAGTTATTTGGATGCGTTGGGGGTGGAGTGGGCCAGTGTGGGTTCGGATGAAGTGGTGCTTCCGTTTGCATATGGCAGGAGCGCATTCGGATTTATGCAAGCCTATTGCCCGCTCGGAGCACAGCGCTTAGGGCCCATGGGATCGGGGGCGAATGAGGCCCGTGAGGTGCGCAAGGCGCTGGATGCGCTGCCGCGCTACGCGCGGCTCCGTTTGAAGTTGAGTAAGCCCAATGATTGGCCTGAGCCGACCTCTTGGCACTGGCGCAACGGAGGCTGGGAGCGATGGCAAGAAATGCCAAACTATGAATTGAATTTGGATTCGAGCTACGAGCAGGTATTTGGTGGATTTTCGTCACAGACCCGACGAAACCTCTCTAAGGCCACGGGTAACCAGCTTTGGGAGTACAGCAATCCCGACGAATTGTGGACCTATTTTGTTCAAAATCAAGGAGAAAAATACCAAATTCCAAAGGGGTACGAGCGGGCCATGAAGTCTGCGATGTACCACATGCTCCACCAAGGCAGGGGAGCGGTTTGGGCAGCGATCGGCGAGGGGAACCAGTGGCTAGCCGGAATGTTTGTGGCCTTTAGTGGAGACCGCGCGGTACTGCTATTTTCTGCGGTGACCCCCGAGGGAAGGCAACGAAACTCCATGACGTGGTTGGTCAACGAGTTCATCACCATGGCCGTGGGCCGGTGGAAGATCTTTGATTTTGAAGGCTCTAAGGCCCCTGGATTGGCCAGGTTTTATAAGGGTTTTGGGGCTGAAAACTCGCCGTACCTTAGCTGGGAACGCTGGAATATCCCATGGCCATTACGTTAATTCAACTACAGTACTTTGAAGCGCTTGCTGAGTTCCAGCATTTTGGAAGGGCGGCTAAGTCGTGCGGAGTCTCGCAACCGACCCTTTCTGCACAGATTCAAAAGCTTGAAGAAGAGCTTCAAGGGGATTTGGTAGATCGGCGAAGTCAGCCAATCCGCTTGACCCAGCTCGGCGAGCAAGTTCTGCTGCACGCCCGCAAAACACTCCAGTCTGCGCAGAGCTTGGTGGAGGTTAGCCAGCACTTTCACAAACCCCTCGAGGGGCAGCTTCGTCTGGGTGTGATTCCAACCGTAGCTCCGTATTTGGTGCCGCGTTTTGCGCCAGAGCTGCTCAAGCGATTTCCGCGGCTGAGTGTGCAAATTGAGGAGGCTACCACGGAACAATTGGTGGAAAAACTCGATGCTGACCAATTGGACGCAGCGATTTTGGCGGTTCCGATCGCCGCGACCCATTTTGTGTCGGAATCGCTGTACCGAGAACCACTCTTGGCCTACTTGCCTGAAGGCCATCCGAAGTCGAAGGATTTGTTTTTAACTGCAGGCGAGTTGAAGTCGGAGCGGATTCTCTTGCTACCCGAGGGGCATTGCTTCAGGGATCAGGCTCTGCAGCTGTGCGGAACCGACCGACCCAATGAGCGCATTGAGTTGCTCGTGGGACAGTTCGAGACATTGGTCCGCTTGGCGGATGAGGGCTTGGGTATGACGCTGCTTCCGCAGTTGGCGATTTCGGAACTTTCAGCGGTTCGTCAAAAGCGCATTAAGCCGATTGCGGAACCTCGCCCAGTGCGCCACATTGCCTTGCTGGCATTGCCCGGACACCGTCGCTTGGGCATGGTTGAGGCATTGGCCCGGATCATTCGGGCATCTGTTCCTGAAGTCCTGCGAAGCGACAGCCATAACGACCGAATCCTCACGACCAATCAGTGAATAAGATCATTCTAGCCACCCAAAATGCCCATAAGCTCGAAGAGTTAAGGTCCGTGCTTCCTGAAGGTTGGGAGGCTCAAACGGCCTTTGATGCGGGAATTCGCGGAGAGCTTCCTGAAACAGGGTCGACCCTCGAAGAGAACGCTACGCAAAAGGCGAAGTTTTTATGGGATTACTGCGAAATTTCGTCGCTTGCGGACGACAGCGGTTTAGAGGTTTCAGTGCTTGATGGCGCTCCCGGCGTGTACAGTGCGATGTACGCGGGGCCTGAGCGATCTGATCAAGCGAACCGATCCCTGCTCTTGGCAAACCTAGTCGGCGCGACCGATCGTGCTGCGAGGTTTCGTACGGTGCTGGCGTGGGCCACAGCTGAGGGAATTCAGCTCTATGAGGGGGTCGTGTACGGTCAGATTGCCCTCGATGAACGCGGCGAGTACGGTTTTGGCTACGACCGGATTTTTATTCCGAACGATGGAGACGGAAGGACGTTCGCTGAAATGCTTCCCGAAGAAAAGGTGGCGATGAGTCACCGCAGCAGGGCGGTGCGTGCCTGGATTACGGGGCTCTAAAGAAGCTGAAGTGTACGCTCCCGTAGCGGCGCAATTCGTGGAATTCCGGTAGTGCCGAAAGGTCGGTGGCAGAGCCGTGCTCAAGTACTAAGATTCCGTCTTCAGACAAACGAGTAAGGGCCGATTCAACAATCGCCTGATGGCCGTCAAAGTCGTACGGGGGGTCCGCCAAAATGAGGTCCCATTTGGCCGGATTTTTTTGCACAAATCGAAGTGCATCCTCAGTCACTGCCCGAATCGGAAATTGGAGCATTTCAGAGGTTTTGATAATGAAGCGGGTGCATTCGCGAAAGTTGTCGACGGCAGTCACGTCAGGGCAACCGCGGCTGGCGAGCTCGTAGCTCAGGTTGCCAGTGCCCGCAAACAGGTCGAGTGCGCGCAGGTCAGCAAAGTCAACCTGGTTTTCAAGGATGTTGAATAGGCCTTCTTTGGCCATGTCTGTGGTCGGACGAACCGGAAGTTTGGATGGTGCGCGAAGAATTTTTCCTCGGTGGCTGCCGCGAATAATGCGCATCAGTGGGGGTGTAAGATTCCATCCAATGACCGCTCGTGCCAGTGGGTGATAAAGTGGCGCGTCCAGTGCCGAACGGCCGTTGCGTCGACACCTTCCCAGAACAAGGGTACCGAAGTTCCGCTCCAGTCCAGTTGGTCAAAGCAAAGCAGGATGTGGTAGGCGACGTCTTCGGGCTCTATGGCTTGCTGCACGGAGTGGAACTTGATTTTGGTTCCGTCCAATGCGGCAATTTCGAGGCGCTGTCCCCAGTACTGTACTCGAATTAGGCGACCCTTTGGGTCACTTTGGAGCCACCTGCGAAGGTTGAACATGCTGAGCGACTGCGAAGCGTCTGCTCCGTCATTAAAGCGGTACACGAGGTGGTAGGTGGCATCGAGCGGACTGCGGAACCATTGGGCGCCTTGTGGGTCGACAGCCCGCCAGTTGGATTCAGTCCAGGACTTCGGGACGAGCATGCAGAATTCCTCCGCATGCCACTGAAGGCCGCTCGTTGGTTCGTGCCAGACGCCCGTGCTCAATGGATTACTTCCAGTTGCCGCTCAATGTCGGCTCTGTCAGCGAACCGACAATCAAGTCTTGGGTGCGCAAACGCTTAATGTAGGACTTGTACTGGTCGTACACGTCACCAAAAATTGCACGGTTGCTTGCCTTGATTTCGAATACCGGAACCTTGATTCCGTTTTTAACCACGACCGCAGTGCCCATTTTAAACGTTGAATCCTGGCTGTACTTCACAGATAGAAGCGATGCTGCATCAAAGTCTTCGGGAAAGAGGTCTTCGCGTTGGTTGCGAAGCTTCGTGATTGCCGAGGCGCTGCCAATGACGCGGTAAATGATGGTGTCCTTCAGCATGTCGGTTTGGTACACCTTGTTGTACTTCATAAATGAAGAATCCTTTCGTTCAACAATGGTTACTTGAGCATTGGTGACAAAATCAACTAGCGAAGCCACTTCAGTGGCGTACATGCCGTACTCGTTTTTAAAAGCCAGCTGGGCCTCGCGCAATTGCTCGAGTTGGGTGGTGACAGCAGCGTAGCGTTTGTCTTTGATGCCTTGAAATTCAATAGGTTCCATGATGATTCGGTAAACACGGAATCCGATCAAAAGAGCCACGGCGCCGAGCACGACACGCAGAATGAGGATGGTACGAGCAGTCATTGTAGTGAGTTGAGGGTCAAAAGTAAAAAAAAGCATGCGGTCGCCGGTGAATTTGCCATTAAGTTTTTAAGGAATCGCCCAACATCTATCCCGACCTTTGAGCCATGGCGCACCTCTTTTTTGATCTTGACCGCACACTTTGGCACCACGAGCGGAACCACTTTCGGTTTTTTGAGGTGCTGCACGCTGCGCGCAATTGGTCGGAATGGGGATCCTCAGAAGAGTGGGCACAGAGCTATCTTGAGATCAACGACCGACTTTGGGATCATATTCAGCTCCATAATTTGGGAGTTGAGTACGTGCGTGCCCGACGTTTTCCGCTGCTATTTAGGCATATGGGGATACAGGGTGAACGGAGCAAAGAATTTGAAGTACTCGGCGCCGAATGCGAGCGCTTACTCAAGGAGCAGTTGCCCGACATGGGTGAGGGCTACGACGGGGTTCAAGAGGCCTTTGAAGCGCTGCGCGAGGCGGGTCACCGACTTCACGTGGTGACGAATGGGGTTCGCGAACCCCAGCGCCGTAAAATTGTCGCTTTGGGATTGTCAGACCTCATTGAAGAGCTTGTGACTTCTGATGTGGCGCGCTCGTACAAGCCTGACCCTGAAATCTTTCACTACGCCCTTCGTTCCACCGGCGCACTTGCGGGCGAATCGTGGATGATTGGCGACTCAGTCCTTCGTGATGTTCTTGGTGGTCAAGCTGTTGGGATGCGTACTGCCTGGTTTCGCGCCGAAGACGCCCTGCAGCCGGATGCAGAGGCGACCGCGGAACTTGAATTTCGCGACTGGCGGGAGTTTCCAGGACAGCTCGAGGTGGCAATACGCGGCTAGTTGAGCCCTCTTGGGCGGTATCTTTGAGCCACTATGGTGGACGCACAACCCTACAAGCCCCAGCATCCGATCCGCATCGTCACCGCAGCCTCACTTTTTGACGGCCACGATGCGAGCATTAACATCATGCGACGCATTCTTCAGTCTTCGGGCGCTGAAGTCATTCACTTAGGCCACGACCGTAGCGCGGAAGAGGTGGTCGAAACCGCCATCCAAGAGGACGCCAACGCCATCGCGATGACGTCCTATCAGGGTGGCCACATCGAGTACTTTAAGTTCATGTACGACCTGCTTCAAGAGCGCGGGGCGGGCCACATCCGCATTTTTGGTGGCGGCGGCGGAACCATACTTCCGAGCGAAATCGAAGAACTTCAGGCCTACGGCATTGCGCGGATCTACCACCCCGACGACGGACGTTCAATGGGCCTGCAGGGCATGATCAACGACCTCTTGCAGAAGTCAGATTTTGCCATCGGGAGCGAAGTCAGCGATGCCCTCGACGGCGTGAAGATTCAACGTCCGCGCTCGATTGCGCGCATGATTTCGGCGGCTGAGAACGCCCCCGAGGTCTACGAAACCCTGCGTGCTGAGGTAGAGCAACTCGCATCCAAGAGTCACGCACCGGTGCTGGGAATTACGGGCACGGGCGGTTCCGGAAAAAGTTCAATGGTCGACGAACTCGTTCGCCGCGTGCTGCGGCACTTCCCCGACCTTAAGGTGGGCCTGGTGAGCGTGGATCCGTCGAAGCGCAAAACCGGCGGAGCTCTTTTGGGCGACCGGATTCGCATGAACGCAATCAACCACCCGAACGTATACATGCGTTCGCTCGCGACGCGCCAAAGCAACTTGGCGCTGAGCAAGCACGTGAGTGATGCCCTAAACATCCTGAAGGCGGCACAGTTTGACCTTATTGTTCTTGAGACGAGCGGAATCGGCCAGTCTGACACCGAAATTCTCGACCACAGCGACGTGTCGCTGTACGTCATGACTCCTGAGTACGGTGCGGCGACGCAGCTCGAGAAGATCGACATGCTTGACTTTGCGGATTTGATTGCGCTCAACAAGTTTGACAAGCGCGGTGCGCTGGATGCCTTGCGCGACGTAAAGAAGCAGTACCAGCGTAACCACCAGCGGTGGGACGACCCCATCGACGACATGCCGGTGTTTGGGACCATGGCAAGCCAGTTCAACGACCCGGGAACCAACCGCTTGTTTGCGGCCATTGTGGATGCTTTGAAGACCAAGACCGGGAGCGCCCAGTGGCAGTTGGCCCCTGAAGTAGTGAAGGAGCCGGGCGAGAAGATGTTCGTGATTCCGCCCCACCGAACCCGCTACCTGAGCGAGATTTCAGAGGGAATCCGTACCTACAACGCCTGGGCGGACCACCAAGCCGATGTGGCGGATGCACTCTACAGCCTGCACAAGGCCGAAGGCGAGATGCGTGCGTCAAAGCTGGACGACCGCGACCGCTTGGCCAAAGGCATTCAAGAGGCCTATGAGCTGCGCAAGCGCGACTTGGATCCGCACAACTGGGCGTTGATCGAAGGCTGGGGTGCATTGCGCCAGCGCTACAAAGACGACGAGTACGTCTACCAAGTGCGCGGCAAAGACATCAAGGTGCCGACCCACACCAAGTCGCTTTCGAACCAAGATATTCCCAAGGTGGTGACCCCGTCGTACCGCAGTTGGGGCGACATTTTGCGCTGGCAGCTTCAGGAAAACGTTCCGGGTCAGTTCCCATACACCTCGGGCTTGTACCCGTTCAAGCGCCAGGGCGAAGACCCCACGCGCATGTTTGCCGGCGAGGGCGGGCCAGAGCGCACCAATAAGCGCTTTCACTATGTGTCGCTCGGAATGCCGGCGAAGCGCCTCTCAACAGCTTTTGATTCGGTAACCTTGTACGGACGCGATCCCGGTCGCCGCCCCGACATCTACGGTAAAATCGGCAACGCCGGAGTTTCGGTGAGCTGCCTCGACGATGCCAAGCGGTTGTACAGCGGATTTGACCTCTGCGACCCCGCCACGTCGGTGTCGATGACGATTAACGGTCCGGCTCCGATGGTGCTCGCGTTCTTTTTGAATGCAGCTATCGACCAGCAGTGCGAAAAGTACATTAAGGCCGAAGGCCTTGATTCCGCCGTCGAAAAGGTGCTGCACGCCAAGTACGAGGCCAAGGGCTTGGAGCGTCCGCGCTACCACGGTACCCTGCCTGAGGGCAACGACGGCCTTGGGTTGATGCTGCTCGGAACCACTGGCGACGAAGTACTTCCCGCCGAAGTCTACGCGCGAATTAAGGCTGAAGCCTTGAATCAAGTTCGCGGAACCGTGCAAGCCGACATCCTCAAAGAGGACCAGGCTCAGAACACCTGCATTTTTAGTACAGAATTCGCGCTCCGCTTGATGGGGGATGTTCAGTCCTACTTCATCGAGCGCAACGTGCGGAATTTTTATTCGGTTTCGATCAGCGGATACCACATTGCCGAGGCCGGGGCCAACCCGATTTCGCAGCTGGCCTTTACGCTGGCCAACGGATTCACCTACGTGGAGTACTACCTGAGCCGCGGCATGGACATCAACGCATTCGGGCCGAACCTCAGCTTCTTTTTTAGCAACGGAATCGATCCCGAGTACGCCGTCATTGGGCGCGTAGCTCGCTGCATCTGGGCTAAGGCCTTGAAGAACAAGTACGGAGCGGATCCGCGCGCCCAAATGCTGAAGTACCATATTCAGACCTCGGGCCGCTCGCTGCACGCGCAGGAAATTGACTTCAACGACATCCGCACGACGCTTCAGGCGCTGTACGCGATTTACGACAACTGCAACTCGCTGCACACCAACGCCTACGACGAAGCCATTACGACTCCGACCGAGGAGAGCGTGCGCCGTGCCATGGCCATACAGTTGATTATCAACAAAGAGCTGGGGCTTGCGAAGAACGAGAATCCGCTTCAGGGCTCGTTCATCATCGAGGAGTTAACCGACCTCGTTGAAGAAGCTGTGCTTGCTGAATTTGACCGCATTACTGAGCGCGGAGGCGTGCTCGGTGCCATGGAAACCATGTACCAGCGCGGCAAGATTCAAGAGGAGTCGATGCACTACGAGATGCTCAAGCACACGGGTGAGTACCCCATCATCGGGGTGAACACGTTCTTGAGCAGCAAGGGATCGCCAACTTTGGTTCCGGGTGAAGTCATTCGCGCCGAGGTAGATGAAAAAGAGCGCCAAATTGCTACTGTTGAACGACTTGCTGCAGTGGGCGGCGGTGCGGCTCAAGCGGCCTTGGATGCCATTCGTGCGGCAGCCTTGGGCAACCAGCCGATGTTTGACGCCATCATGGAGGCCGCGAAAGTTTGTTCGCTGGGCGCCATGACTGATGCCATGTTCGAGGTCGGCGGCCAGTACCGCCGCAATATGTAGCAGGTTTATCGGCGCGGAACCCGGTTCCAGCGCTGTACGTATTCGCGTTCGCTGTACTCCACAGATTCTAGGGTCCAACGGCCGCGGATCTTCGCGTAGCGTAGTTCCGCGGCCGTGACCTCGTACCGCGCCACATAGTGGCGCTGCTTCGGCGCCCGCAGGGTGCACGTCCATTCAACCTCGACAAGGTCTCCTGAGGGTGCAGCACTCGCCGTGGTACGTGCAGTCGCTCCAAATGGGAGCGACGCAATCTTGGGTACGATCAGGGGATATGCCGTGAGCCCGCTGAGGTGGTAGAGGCTGTCGGGAACCGGAACGATTCCGCTCGGAATCACAAGCTTTTCGCCCTCGCGACGTGACGTTTGGGATTCGCCCGCAGTTACGAGAATATGACGCCGCAGCGAACCCTGACGGTCCATGCCGAGCATCGTTGAAATGCCTTGGTATTCCTGAACAAATACATAGCCCTTGGCGTCTTTTCTCAAGTTCGTGCGAAGTTCAATGCTCGGATTCTGTGCGAGCGCGTAGCGCTCCGAATGCGTGCTGGAACAGCTTGCCCAAAGCAAGACCGCAGAAAAAGTAAGAAGCGTTCGGAGCATGCATTCAAGGTAATGTACCTTCGGCACATGAACATTATTTCTTGGAATGTAAACGGCCTTCGGGCGGTTGCAGGCAAGGGTCTGCACGAAATTGTACGCAATTTGAACCCAGATGTTATGGGTTTTCAAGAAATTAAGTGTACGGTCGACCAAGCTAAAGAGGTCCTCAACGGAATCGGCTACCACATTGTGGCCCATGAGGCTGAGAAAAAGGGCTATTCAGGCACGGCACTCATCAGTAAGCGCGAGCCTCTGAGCGTGGCATTCGGAATGGGTGTGGAAGAGCACGAGGGTGAAGGCCGCGTCATCACCGCGGAGTTTGACGATCTATTTGTCGTTACAACCTACGTCCCCAATTCAAAGGGCGACTTGTCTCGGATTCCGCAGCGCGCCCGCTGGGACCGCGACTTGACGGCCTACCTCAGTGGTTTGGACGCCCGAAAGCCGGTGGTGCTTTGCGGAGACTTAAATGTTGCCCACAAGCCCATCGATTTGAGCAATCCGCAGTCCAACTACAACAAGACGCCGGGGTACACCCAAAGCGAAATTGACGGGTTTCAGCATTTGCTCGACGCCGGATTTTCGGACTCATGGCGCGAGCAAAACCCGGGAGTGGCAAAGTACTCATGGTGGAGCATGCGCTCCGGCGCCCGCGCAAAGAACATCGGTTGGCGGCTTGATTACCAGGTTGTATCCAACCGGCTGTTGGATTCGGTGGCTTCCACGGAGATTCACAACGAAGTCTTCGGAAGCGACCACTGCCCCGTTCGGGTGGTGCTTGGCTAGGGCTCAGCGACCGACCCACGTGGCCTTTTCAGCCAAAAATCTCGCAAACAGCGCATTGTCGTCAAGACTGGCTCGGTCGCTCAGAACGGCTTGAACACCCTTCATTGCGACGCGGTCCGGACATTGCCGTAGTGCAGCCAGTGCGGCGTTGCGGTAGTCGGGTTGCTGGTAGTAGGCTTCGTCCCCAAACGCGGCAAAAAGCGTCGCTGCGGCCTCTTCAAACCTGTTTTGTGCCAAGAGGGCATGTGCGAGGTGCATTTGACCGCCGGGGTGCCGCGGTGATCGCTTGAGGAGTTCGCGGTAGGTGGATTCCGCTTTGCTGAAGTCGCCGCGGTACCGGTACATGTTGGCGAGCTGGTACCACGTGACTACATGGTGGGGGTGAAGCTCCAAGGATTGCAGAAAGTAGCCTTCAGCTTCTGAAAAGCTTGAAGCGGTCAGGGGTCCACGCTGTGCCTCGAGAAACATTGCAGACATTCCGGCAAAGTAGGGTGAGGGGTTGCCAAAGCGGTCAAGCTCTGTCCATGCGTCGAGTGCCTCAAGTGCGGCCGGAAGCAATTTGGACGCGTTTTGCTGGGCGTTGAGTGCTAGGAGCTCTTCTTGGTCGCGTTCCGAAGAAATCCCCTGCATTGCGGTGAATGCATAGCCGGCAGTCAGTGCACCGATGACTCCAATAGGTAGCCATCGGGCGAATTCGGTCTTGTTGGTTTCTAACGAGTTAGGTCGAAGCATCCCCGCAGCGAGCACGAACGGAATCCACACCGCAGCGCGCTCCAGCGGAAACTCAAAGAGACTGTACGTGAGTACAATGAGGGCTATGCCCGCAACCAAGTCTGCACCGTCTTCGCGGCGAAGCCGCCACCAGGCCACTGCAAGCCCAATCCATAGACTCGCCCATAAAGCGATTCCCGGCCATCCGTGTTCGGCGCCCATCCATAGGGCATCGTTGTGCGGACGCACCTCGGCGGTAACCCCTTCAGCGACCGAGGGATTCATCCCGCGCAGCCCGTACCCCGGAAAGTGAATTCGCCATTGCCCAGCGCCTGCCCCGGTCAAGGGATGCGCTTCAATCATTTGAAGGGAATGGCTCCAGAACACCTCGCGAATGCGAAGGTTCGTCGGGTCGAGTAGGGCTTCGCGTGCTTTTGGTCGGGCGAGCACGCCCGCAAGAACAAGTATTCCGAGGGCGAGCCCCGCGGCTAATGGCTTCCAGTTGCGAATGCTGCGCACTGCGGCAAAAGCAGTCCACAAGGCAATCCCGATCCAAATGCTCCGCGTGCGCAGCACGACCGCGGCCACAAGCACGGCCACAGCTGTGGCGACCACTGCGGTTCGAGCAGCGCCTTGGGTTCGGTTCCATAGGTACCAGGCGGCCGGAAGTGCAAGCGCCATCGCCGATGAGGTGAAGTTTTTGTGACCTAGAATTCCGGGGGCGAGGTAGGGGTCCGCCATCGCTTTGGGGTTCTGACCGAGGTCGCCGAGTGCTGAAAGCGCCTCAATCCCGCCCGCACCGAGGAGTCCCCATGCCAAAATGGGTATTCCGCGAAGCCCCATACTCCATCCGACAAGGGCAGCTGCGGTGTAGCCCAAGTAGCGACCTGTGGCATAACGCGCTTCGCTCGCGGCAAACAAATCTGTGGTCCAAAAACTGCTCAGTGCGATCAGTGCAAATCCGCCCGAAGCCCAGACCGTCCACGAAAGGCTTCCCGATGGGGTACTGCTTCGCGCTGCCGTTGCCCCCAGCACTGCGAGAAGTACGGCAGCGGCCAAATGCATGGGCCAGTGGGACGTGTCACCCAATTCTTGTGCAAACGGGGCGAGGGGCACGAGGGCAAAGGCGGCTCCGAATGCGAAGGCGACCCACCGAGGGTGTTCAGAATTCATAGGGGGTAAAAATAAAACACCCCGCGCTAGGCGGGGTGCTTCAAAAACCAACGTTTAAAACGTTTATGCTTCGACGGGTACCACTTCAAAGTGGAAGTCTACGACCACATCGCGGTGCAGGCGAACTTTCGCGCTGTTTTTGCCCGATACTTTGATCGAACCACCGGCAATTTGGATGAACTTCTTGTCGATTTGGTGTCCCAATTTCGCAAGTTCTGTAGCCACATCTTGATTCGTCACGGCACCGAACAACTTCGCTCCAGCACCAGCCTTTGCTTCGATCTTCAGTTCCACATGACGCAACGCTTCAGCGGTCTTGTTCGCGGCTTCTACCATCTTCGCCTCTTTGTGGGCGCGCTGCTTCAAGTCCTCGGCGAGAACTTTTTTAGCTGAAGTAGTTGCGAGAATCGCGTAGCCTTGCGGGATCAAGTAGTTACGGCCGTAGCCGTTCTTTACCACGATCACATCGTCTTTGAACCCAAGGTTCTCAACGTCTTGCTTAAGAATAACTTCCATGACCTCGACTTATTTAAGGTTATCAGCAACGTAGGGCATGAGGGACAAGTGGCGCGCACGCTTGATCGCTTGGGCGAGTTTGCGCTGGTACTTCAGTGAAGTTCCAGTGAGGCGACGGGGAAGGATCTTGCCTTGGTCGTTGACAAAACGAAGTAGGTAGTCGGGATCCTTGTAGTCGATGTGCTTAATGCCGTACTTCTTGAAGCGGCAGTACTTCTTGTTCACCGACGAGTCGATGGCAATAGGCTGCAGGTAGCGGATTTCGCTGGTACCGGTGGGTTCTAAATTTGTGCTCATGTCTTAAGCGTTTTTAACCTTATCACGGCGCTTTGCTGCGTAGGCTACACCATGCTGGTCTAGAACTACGGTCAAAAAGCGAAGAACGCGCTCGTCGCGCTTCATATCCAGCTCAAGGCTGGCAATTACTGGTGAAGGAGCGGTGAACTCTACAAGGTTGTAGAATCCAGACTTCTTCTTGTCGATGGGGTACGCAAGCTTGCGCAGGCCCCAACGCTCTACGTTGATGATGGAACCACCGGCGGCTTTAATGCTGCTGGTGTATTTATCCACCGTTTCCCTTATCTGATCATCAGACAAGACGGGATTTAGGATGAAAACGGTTTCGTATTGATTCATGAGAAAAGTTCCTTTAAAGGGGTGCAAAGATACAAAAAATTCCGCTACAATAGCCCTAGTTTTCAAAGTATTCAGGGAGCGCATTGACCATTTCAAAGTAGTCGCGCACGGTATAGTGCGCATCGTCCGTCCCGGCAGTGTGGCGAAATGCAATCCACCAGTGGGTAGCGAGCCCCGCAGTATCCGGATCCCAAACGCCCAATCCGTCGGGGCGTGTGGCGGTGCGGTGGGTTAGGGAATCCGGAGTTTCCCAAACCACAAAGGCTTGCTCCTCGCGCCACAGCACGGCGATTTGGAACCAACCAGAGTCCGAACGCTCCTCGGGGATGTAGACGGTCATTCCGTCGAGCTCACGGATTTCGTAGTCGGCGCTTCGAATATTCCTAAAGTAGAGGTACTTACTCGGCTGAAGCCGGGTGCGAAGCTCGGGGGCAACCGAACGAAGTTCCGCACCCCACGTCGTTGCGACAACCACCGCGGTGATGATGCCGACGGTCCAAACCACTAATCGAACTTCGCTGCGCATGCCACGTTAACCCTGCATCTTGCCCAAGGTTCAACTGTACTTTTGTCTGATGCCGTACCGAATTGCCCTCCTCATTGTTGCCGTGACTCATTTGGTCGGAACCCTTGGGCTCCGCACCCCCTACGCCGGGTGGATGATTCTGCTGACGCCGGTCCACCTTTTGGTGAGTTTCGCACTGCTCTTCGGTCAGTCCACACAAACCGACCGCCTAAAGGTGGGGCTCTTCATTGTCTACGCCATAGGCCTCGGAATCGAAATGGTCGGCGTGAACACTGGATTCCCCTTTGGACGCTATGTGTACCTCGAGGGCCTTGGTCCGCAGATTGCCGGCACCCCCTGGTTGATCGGATTGAACTGGGCCCTGCTAACCTTAGCGAGCGCCTCATTTGTCTCTGATTTTTTGGCGGACGGAAGCCGCCTTCAGCGCGCACTCTTGGCCTCAGGCCTCATGCTCGGACTAGATGTGCTTATGGAGCCGGTGGCCCAAGCGCACCGCCTGTGGATGTTTGCCGGCGGAATCGCGCCCTGGCAGAACTATGTCGCCTGGTTTGCTGTGGCATTTGCCGCCCAGTGGGTGCTGGGTCCGCGCGTCACCACCAACCGCCTTGCGTTGCCCATTTTGATTGCACAAGCCGCTTTTTTTGCCATCTCATGGCTGTGGCCGGTGGCCATCTAATCCGTAGGTTTGCAGTCCCACCTCATGGAACAGAACTACCTCGTTTCGGCCCGCAAGTACCGCCCCGCTGCCTTTCAGTCAGTCGTTGGCCAGCAGCATGTTACCGAAACTTTAGAGCACGAGGTGGTCAGCGGACGCCTCGCTCAGGCGTTGCTGTTTACCGGGCCTCGTGGGGTGGGTAAGACGACCTGTGCCCGGATTCTGGCACGTCGAATCAATGAGGTACACACCGGTGAGGGCCTCGACTACAGCCTCAATATTTTTGAGCTTGACGCCGCATCCAACAATACGGTCGACGACATCAGGCAGCTTATCGACCAAGTTCGCTTTGCGCCCCAAATGGGAACCTACAAGGTGTACATCATCGACGAGGTGCACATGCTTTCCCAGGCTGCATTCAACGCATTCCTTAAAACGCTTGAAGAGCCGCCGGCGCATGCCGTATTCATCTTGGCGACGACTGAAAAGCACAAGGTCCTGCCCACCATTCTCTCGCGCTGCCAAATTTTTGATTTTAAGCGCATCGGAATCGGCGACATCGCCGACCACCTTCAGTGGGTTGCCCAGCAAGAGGGTTTAGGTGCGGAGCCTGAGGCCTTGCACGCTATTGCCGAAAAGGCAGATGGATCCTTGCGCGATTCCCTCTCCATTTTTGACCGCATTGCGGCATTTGCACAGGGCGGAACCTTGACCTACGAACTGGTTCGCCAAAACCTGCAACTCGTCGACCGAGCACTGTTCGTCAACTTATGGAGTTCCATTGAGCACGGTGACCGTGCATCCATTCTCAATGCGGTGCAGCACGTCTTGGATCAGGGCTTTGACCTTCAGCGCTTTTTGATGGGCTTCGCCGGGTACGTTCGCGAACTTCTTTTGGCGCAGCATCCGGCGACCGTGGCGTTGCTTGACGTCCCCGACTCTGCAAAGCAGCAGCTCCTCGAAGCAGCTACTCAATCCAACGCCGGCCGCACCGCATCTTCGCTCAAGCGCTTGGTAGCAGCCGACGCCGGGTACCGTTCGGCCAGCAATGCCCGATGGCATGTGGAGGTAGCGCTACTTGATTTGGTTCAGGACCACGAGTCCGACGAAAAAAAAAAGCCCAGTAGGGTAGAGGCGGCGCCCGCCGTAGCTGCTTCACCGCAATCGGTAAGCCCACCCTCGAGCCAAGTGCCGTCGCCGCCGGCCAACGCTCAAGTCGACAAACCGCTCACTCCTCCAGAGATCGTAAAGGCAAGCGAGCCAATCTCAGCCAACCTCGCCAACCTTGTTAGCCCGGCCAACGAGCCAATCTCAGCCAGCCTTGCCAATCCCGCTAGTCCAGCCAACGAGCCAATCTCAGCGAACCTTTCCAATCTTGCTAGCTCGGCCAACGAGCCAATCTCAGCCAATCTTGGTCAGCAAACGAGAAGCCAGCAACTAGTAACCAGTGAGCCAGCGAGCCAATTATCGTCGCGGGTACGTCGCACCGCCTTCTCGCTGAAGGACTTAGGATTGAAGCCAGAGCCGACAGTCACCGAGTCCCCAACTTCGGGTCTCGAGGAGGAAGTTGAGGTTCCGCACGCGGAGCGCAACCTGAGGCCGTTTACCCAACAGGCACTTGACAATGCGTGGAAGGATTCGGAGCAACTCTTTCACGATGCTCCGATGGTCAAGTCGCTTGTGCAGACTGTGGTGCCCGTGCTCGAGGGTGATGCAGTAATTCGGGTCAGCCTTGAAAACGACTTGCAGCAGACTCTGATGCTTGCCGAACGCGATCGGCTAGTGCCTTTTTTGAGGCAGGTCCTTCAAAATGACTCTATTAAACTTCAGACGGTCGTTCAAGAAGGTTCGGTCAACGCCAAGCTCGTGTACACCCCTGACGAGCGATTTGCCTTTTTATTAGAAAAAAACCCGCATTTGGACGAATTTCGAAGAGAATTTCAGCTAGATATCGAATAACACTGCGGATTCTTTGGTACTTTTGCAATCCTTATGCAGAAGATTAAAGTAATCAATCCGGTCGTCGAACTCGACGGCGACGAAATGACCCGAATCATCTGGTCGTTTATCAAAAACAAACTCATCCTTCCGTACGTCGACCTCGACATTAAGTACTTCGACCTCGGGATGGAGCACCGCGATGCCACCAACGACCAAGTCACGGTCGACGCGGCAGAAGCGATTAAAACCTACAATGTGGGCATTAAGTGCGCCACGATTACGCCCGACGAGCAACGCGTCAAAGAGTTCAACCTCAAGCAGATGTGGAAGTCTCCGAACGGCACCATTCGCAACATCCTCGACGGAACCGTGTTTCGCGAGCCCATTGTGATGACCAATATTCCGCGCCTCGTAACCACGTGGAATAAGCCCATTGTCATTGGCCGCCACGCCTTTGGCGACCAGTACCGCGCCACCGACACGACCGTCAAGGGCAAAGGCAAGCTCACGATGACGTTTACGCCCGAAGACGGTAGCGAGCCCCAAACCTGGGAAGTCTACAACTTCAAAGGCGACGGCGTGGCGCTAAGCATGTACAACACCGACGAGTCGATTGCCGGTTTTGCGCGCAGCTGCTTCAATATGGCCCTCGACAAGAAGTGGCCGCTGTACCTGAGTACCAAGAACACCATCCTCAAGAAGTACGACGGGCGCTTCAAGGACATTTTTGAAGAAATCTACCAAGCCGAGTTCAAGGCCAAGTACGAGGCCGCGGGCATTACCTACGAGCACCGTTTGATCGACGACATGGTTGCTTCGGCCCTGAAGTGGAACGGTTCGTTTGTGTGGGCGTGCAAGAACTACGACGGCGACGTGCAGTCCGACACCGTGGCTCAAGGTTTTGGCTCACTCGGACTCATGACTTCGGTCCTCATTACCCCCGACGGCAAGACGATGGAGGCTGAGGCTGCGCACGGAACCGTGACCCGCCACTACCGTCAGCACCAGCAGGGCAAGCCTACGAGCACCAATCCAATCGCCTCCATTTTTGCGTGGACGCGTGGATTAGCGCACCGCGGCAAACTCGACGGCAACGCTGAGCTGATTCGTTTCTGCGAGAACCTCGAGCAGGTGTGCATCGACGTGGTCGAAAGTGGCCGCATGACCAAGGACCTCGCGGTGTGCATTCACGGCAACAAGGTGGAGCACGGAACGCACTACCTCTACACTGAGGAATTCCTTGACGCCCTGGACGCCGAGCTTAAGGCCCGTCTTTAAATCCTGAGGCGGACGGCCGCGGCCGCCGCAAGAATCCAATTTTTTGCCGAAGGGCCTGCCGCGAGGTAGGCCCTTTGTGCTTCCTTAAACCGTCCCGCTTTGTGGTGGCTGCGCGCTTTTTGGCGCTGCAATTCCAGCTCAGCTCGCACAAGGACACCTTCGGAAATCCAACCTCGTTCGACGAACTGGGTCCATCGAAGCCGAATTTTGGTGGTGTGCGATTCGAGTTCCGCAGACATACCGTGGCTGATTCGGTAGCGGGTAAAGGCCTCATCGGTCCACCGAACCGGTCGGTGGCCTTCGGCCCAAAGCCGCATCCACAGTTCGAGGTCTTCGGTGCCCTGAAGCCGGCGGTTCGTATCAAAGGGCTGTGCCTTGGCCACGTCTGCCCGAAGGGCGCATGCACTGGGCGCAACTGCGGGTCTTAGAAGAATCCAATCGCTATGCTGGGTAGGGTGGTCCCCGTAGCGGACTGCCTTGAGTTGGGTTCCGGTCCACTCGCGCACCGGATGGTAGATCCATGTTGACTCTGGCGACTGGTGCAAAAACGTCGTGAGCGCCCGATGCCAACCGTCCTCAAACGCGTCGTCGGCATCGAGAAAGGCGATCCAGTCACCGGTGGCGGCTGCGGAACCACTGTTGCGCGCTGCACCAAGCCCCAAATTTTCGCGGTGCGGAATCACTCGAACGTTGGGCCACCCCCAGCTTGCTACGAGCTCAGCGCACCCTCCAGGTGAGGCGTCATCGACGACGAGGACCTCGTACGCGTCCAGGGCGCTGCGCACTGCATCGTGCAGCGTAGGTTCTGCGCCGTAGCAAGGAATCACGACCGAAATCTTCACGTCGCGCGGGGCATAAAGTGGTTCGGAAAAAACTTGTGAAGGATGCGCCGAATGGGTTCTTTGAGGCCTAACTCGGTGAGGCCCGCAACTGCCAAGCGCACGAGCCCCTCGTACGGAATGTGGAGCAGCACCAGGGGATGCAGGCGCACAAATCGCGCAAAGAGTATGCGGTTGACGCGCACGTTTTCGCGGCGTCGGGCGGAACTCCAATCTTGCCGGTACAGCGAGTGGGTCCACCAAGCCGCCACATTTCGGTAGGCGCGCCGAAGCCGAGTTCGGTCGGGTTGGTGGTGCGCGGCAATGTAGTCGACCAGCGCAAGCAGCTCTAGGTAGACGTCGCCGCCCTCGTTGGCCTTTTGGCGGGCCGTTTCTGAATGCACCCTAAAGTAGTTGAGTACCTCGGGAATAAATGCGATTCCGCCCTGCTCGAGTAGTTTGATGTAGGTCATCCAGTCCCCGTTGAGGCGCCAATTGGGGTCGGCTCCGCCCACAGCGCGAAACGTTTCAAGGCGAATAAGCGCCCCTGAGGCATTTGGGACTACGTTGTGCAGCAGCATAAAGTTGCGCACTTCGTCGCGTCCGTCGTTGCGGTAGCCGTCGACCCAGCGCTGGGCCTCGGTTCCGTACACGTAGCGGTAGTGCACGTCAAAACTGTGCATCGGTTGGCCCTCGGAATCGACCAGCATGGACTGACCGTAGGCGATCACGAGGTTGGGATCGGACTCCATTACAGCAACCAGGCGCTCGAGGAGCTTGGGGTCCGCGTAGTCGTCACTTTCGGCAATCCACAGGTAGCGGCCGCGGGCCAGCGAGGCGGCTTTATTCCATTGGGCAAACGGGCTTCCGGAATTGACCCCATTCGGGTGCACCGACCATGTCGGACGACCTTCGGCAAATGCCTCCAGCACGCTCAGCGATCCGTCGGGCGAGG
>JAURGG010000138.1 GCA_030833905.1 Schleiferiaceae bacterium | reverse complement strand
TTCCTGTGTGAATGCATTGTCTTCGCATTTGCAAGTGAACGTTCACCGCGACGGCAAGGAGTATGTTCAAGAATACTCCATTGGAAAGCCCCTCTATCCCGTAAAGGAAGTGGGAAATTCGAATTACCGCGGCACGATTGTGACCTTTCAGCCCGATGCGAGCATTTTCTTCGAGGCAACCTATCAGTATGATATTTTGGCCGCACGTCTCCGCGAATTGGCGTACCTCAATCGAGGGATTCGAATTCAATTGACAGATAATCGCGACAAGGACGATGAAGGCGTTGCTCGAACGCAAGAGTTTCATTCCGAAGGAGGCCTGCGAGAATTCGTGGCTTTCATTGATGAGAGTCGAGAGGCATTGATCCCACAGCCGATGTACATGGAGGGCGAGATCGAAGGGATTCCCGTCGAAGTAGCCATGGCCTACAACACGAGTTATGCGGAGAACATCCACTCCTACGTCAACAATATCAACACCCATGAGGGGGGAACGCACTTGACCGGTTTCCGCCGAGCACTGACACGAACTCTCAAGAAGTACGCCGACGAAAGCGGCATCCTGACCAAAGAGAAATTGGAAGTCGCGGGCGATGATTTCCGCGAGGGCTTGACCGCCGTTATTTCCGTGAAGGTCATGGAACCCCAATTTGAGGGCCAGACCAAAACGAAGTTGGGCAACT
>JAURGG010000137.1 GCA_030833905.1 Schleiferiaceae bacterium | reverse complement strand
TGAAAACATGAGACAATTCCTCATCGTACCAAGAATTTGGAGCTGAACCCATGGACATAGTCGTGTAGAGGCCTGTTGGCATGGAGGCGGTTTCCAAGGTGTATTCACCGTTTTGGATGCGGCCTAATTGAAGCGTTTTGCCCTGCATATCGACAATAGAGTCGTCCACCTCTTCCGAATACGAAAACTTCACCCAGCCTGCAAAATCCGCCCAAACTGTACCATCGATTCCGCGCGTAACTGTACCACTTAGACTTGAGTTCACTTCGCAGGTGTTGATGTTTTGAGTTCAGGTTGGTTCGACTCGTTTGGCGATGTTAATAACTTGGGTTAAGGTAGTCAAAAAAATTTATTGGGGCTGCGTTCGGTCACCAGGTGATTTCTTACGCAAAGATTCCCCTCCTAATTCAATTGAATACGCTCCATGGACCCATCGGTCCATGAGGGCGTCAGCCATGGTCGCATCGCCGATCACTTCGTGCCATGATGACACGGGCACTTGACCGACGACCATCGTGGATTTACGGTCGTGGCGGTCTTCCATGATGTCCATTAGTATGGAGCGAGACTGTGCGTCGAGCACCTGCAGTCCAAAGTCATCAAGAATCACTAAATCAGCCTGCTCAATTCGCTCTAGCTCTTTGATGATGCGGCCTTCCGCTTTAGACTGCTTCAGCCGCGTGGTGAGTC
>JAURGG010000136.1 GCA_030833905.1 Schleiferiaceae bacterium | reverse complement strand
CCTAAGGGTTTCTGGGCTAAAGATAGGCGAGGGAATGCACCAGTTGAATGGAGATTTCATCCTGTCTTTTTCCCCTCGCGCACGCGAAGGGCGGGGCTAAAAAAATACCCGCCTCCCGGGTGGGAGGCGGGTTTAGTGCGCCCAGCAGGATTACCTGCGGTTCTCCTGGTGAGGGATTCCAATAAAAAACTAAACCCGCCTTTCGCTCTGCGAAAGCACGGGTATTTTTTACTGGCCCGCCCGTGCACGCACAGCGGGCCGCAAAAAAATACCCGCCTCCCGGGTGGGAGGCGGGTTTAGTGCGCCCAGCAGGATTTGAACCTGCGACCAAGGGATTATGAGTCCCCTGCTCTAACCGCTGAGCTATGGGCGCATGACATGGACACAAATGTCCGGTCAGGTGCGCAAAAGTACGCAGCCCAAGGCACTTGGTTGGGATGAATTTGGGCTAAAAAACACTTAGAATAACAACTCAAAGCCCCCGTATGCCAGCACAAGCCAGCCGATGCCTTTGAGAAGGAAGAATAGAAATAGGCCAATGGCCGCGGGCTTCCCGGTCTTCTTAACCAGGGCAGCCCAACCTTCTTCGCGAAGAATGCTTCGGTAGAGACGTAATTGCTTCATTCGGAGACAAAAATACGGGGGGAAAAGCGGGCCTAAATACCCCGATATGAAAAACAATGCCCCAAAAA
>JAURGG010000135.1 GCA_030833905.1 Schleiferiaceae bacterium | reverse complement strand
AAGCGCATGGAAAAAGATGGCCTGAGCGAAGATGGCCGCAAATCCTTGGAGGACGACATTCAAAAAATTGTGGATCAATACATTGCTTCCGTGGATGCCAAAGTGGCAACCAAAGAAGAAGAAATCATGAAGGTATAAGCCCCCCATGAAGAGCCTGCAGGAGGAAATTCAGCAACGCAAATGGCAGAACGACCAGCAGCTCGCCTTGGTGAATGTCCTTTTCACCTACCATTGGCTTAAGGACCGCATGTCCGAAGCCTTAAAGCCCTATAAAATCACGATGCAGCAGTACAATGTGCTGCGCATTCTCCGCGGTTCGCACCCGAAAGGGATGGCGGCTGCCCGCATACGTGAACGCTTATTGGACAAGACCAGCGATGTGTCACGCCTTTTGGACCGCCTTGAAAAGCTAAATTTCGTCGAGCGCCAAAACTCCCCGGAAGACAAGCGGGTCACCGAAATCTTTTTGACGCTTCGGGGCTTGGAAATTTTGGGCCAAATCCGTTCTGTGGACAAACTCCACAAAGAGCATCTCCCCAAAGTCCTATCTGACGAGGATGCCCAATTGCTTAGCGCCTTGCTGGATAAGATGCGGGGCTGAGGTCACAGCGCTCCCGTTCAGGAGCAGAGCGTTAAATAGCTCAAGCTTTGCATTGAAGCGTAACCGCAATCGCTTTTACCCTTACACTCAAGAT
>JAURGG010000134.1:463-700 GCA_030833905.1 Schleiferiaceae bacterium | reverse complement strand
CGCCGGTGTTTGTGTTTCAACACGCGTACCTTTGAACTCTCAGCCGCCTTCAGCTGTTGGGACATGTAGACGCTTAATTCCGCCTTGCCATGATTCTTCACGCAGCCAATACTCGCGGCCACGCCAACCACGGCTGGCTCAATAGCCATCACACGTTTTCCTTTGCCTCCTACTACGATCCAGAGCGCGTCCATTTTGGAGTGCTCCGTGTCTTGAACGACGATTGGATCGCGGGCG
>JAURGG010000134.1:0-453 GCA_030833905.1 Schleiferiaceae bacterium | reverse complement strand
TGGCAAGCATCCCCATGACAACATGGAGATTGTGACCATTCCCTTGACGGGCGCCCTGGAGCACCAAGATTCCATGGGCAACAAAGAGGTTCTGCATGCCGGGGAGGTGCAGGCCATGTCGGCAGGAACGGGCATTTTTCACTCGGAATACAACGCCAAGGCGGACGAACCTTGTACGCTTTTGCAAATCTGGATTTTCCCCGAAGAGCGCAATGTGGCGCCGCAATATGCCCAAACCTACTACGATGTCGAGGCCATCAAGCGGGGGTGGCACGCGGTTGTCAACCCCATGGGGAAAGGCGATGGGCTGGGTATTCACCAGCAGGCTTGGTTCAATTTGACCCGAATTCCCGCTGGAGAACGCCGCGATTATGCCCTGAGACGCCCTGAAAACGGAGTGTACTTCTTCGTCATTGAAGGGGGCATCTCCCTGGACAGCCAGGCCTTGGGCAC
>JAURGG010000133.1 GCA_030833905.1 Schleiferiaceae bacterium | reverse complement strand
GTGGTGGTTTCTTCTCGGCCATTGTGGCCGCCCGCTTCAAACCCTTCAGCAATCACCGCATCGACGCCTGCTTCTTGGGATTTCGTGGCGAAGGCCGCCGAAGAAACAACATGCATCACCGTCACCCCCGCTTCTTTGAACCGCTGGGTGTAGGTCCTGGGAGATCCCGCACTGGTAATGACAATGGGGACCTTGAAATCTAAGCAGGTTTGTACATGGGCCTCCATGTCGGGATACAGGAGGGGTAAATTCACCGCAAAGGGTTTATCCGTGGCTGCTTTCAATTTGGCGAGATGTTCGCGAAGCACCTCCGGATACATGCTCCCGGCTCCAAGCGTTCCCAAGCCACCTGCGTTGGAGACGGCGGCAGCCAGGCGCCAACCTGAACACCAAATCATGCCCCCTTGAATGATGGGGTGTTCAATACCCAGCAAATGGGTGATGGGCGTTTTTAAACTCAAAACGCGGGAACTTTGAGGACTTCCTCTTCCTCGCCCACGAGGTGAAGAAGCGTTATGCCTGGGTAGGACCGAAGTTCGATGGCACCCAGACCCGGCTCCAAATCGAACGTTTCCAGCAGGCGTCCCGTGCCATCGTAGCGATGCACGGTTACCGATGTAGTGGGCCGCAACCGGCGCAAGACATAAGCCGAACCAAAGGGCTGTAAGGCCCATGTAGGAACGGGATGTCCCTCTTCCAATCCCATGGCAGTGAG
>JAURGG010000132.1 GCA_030833905.1 Schleiferiaceae bacterium | reverse complement strand
CTCCACTTGAAATGTTAAAATATCTCTATGGTAAAATGCAGGAATCTGAAAATAAGATTCTCGAAAGACATTCGGTAGATGATGTCTGGGTTCCTCAAAATCAATGGTGTTGTATTCATAAGATTCCTGTCGTAGATAGGATTATACGATACGAATCTTTGGAATCCGAATGGAAGGATTTTGTTGAGTTTCAAAACAACCGTATTACCATCTCAAACATATCAGACCAATTACCCCATCACAATCTTGGCGCTGGTACTGATATTATACTTGGTGAAGAGGAAAAGAAATATATTCAAAAGATTTACCGAAACGACTTTGAAATATTTGGATATTCCAAGTAAATGTCGTATATTTGTATCACTAAAATGCCGATGTGGTGAAATGGTAGACACGAGGGACTTAAAATCCCTTGAACAGTAATGTTCGTGCCGGTTCGAGTCCGGCCATCGGTACACGGAAACCCACATAGTTCTTTGACTTATTGTCCCTATTAAGATGCACCCATAGCTCAGCTGGATAGAGCAACGCACTTCTAATGCGTAGGTCGAAGGTTCGAATCCTTCTGGGTGTACCATTTACCCCTTTCGTCTAATTGGCAGGACATCTGATTTTGGTTCAGCGAATCGAGGTTCGAATCCTTGAGGGGGTACACATACATTGGGAGTGTCGCATAGTGGCTATTGCAGTTGACTGTAAATCAATCGCCTAACGGCATCGGT
>JAURGG010000131.1:243-729 GCA_030833905.1 Schleiferiaceae bacterium | reverse complement strand
CAGACCCGGGCGCTCCTGGAGACCCGCTCCACCCCAATGGACATCGAGCTCGTCGTGGGCGACATGGAATCATTTCAGCCGAGTCCCGAGTTTTTTGGCGCACTCTGCCAATACCCCAATGCGGTCGGCCAGATTGAAGATATCCGCGGCTTCATCCAAACCTGCCAAAACGCGGAGATCCGCGTCGCCGTCGCCGCAGACTTGCTTTCACTCACCTTGTTGACGGCCCCTGGCGACATGGGTGCGGACGTCGTGTTGGGCACCTCTCAGCGCTTTGGCATCCCCATGGGCTTTGGCGGACCGCACGCGGCGTTCTTTGCCTCCAAAGAAGACTACAAACGCTTTATGCCCGGCCGCATCATCGGCCGCACCATCGATGTGGATGGCGGCCCCGCCCTGCGGATGGCCTTACAAACCCGCGAACAGCATATCAAGCGCGACCGGGCGACCTCCAACATCTGCACCTCGCAAGTGCTTTTGGCCGTG
>JAURGG010000131.1:0-233 GCA_030833905.1 Schleiferiaceae bacterium | reverse complement strand
GATGGCCGGCATGTACGGAGTCTACCACGGTCCGGAGGGCCTCAAGCGTATAGCCACGGAAGTGCACCGCAAGGCACAAGGCATGTCAGTGGCATTGAAAGCCTTGGGCTACACGACGCTGAACACGCATGTGTTTGACACCGTACACGTCGAGGCCGACGCGGCCTTGCAAGCCGCGGTTCGCCAGGCTACCGAATCCGCCCAGATCAACGTGGGCTATACGGAACAAGGCA
>JAURGG010000130.1 GCA_030833905.1 Schleiferiaceae bacterium | reverse complement strand
GTTGCCCTTGCCGCTTGGCTGCGCGGCCAAACGTGGCGCGATGCGAAGGGCATGGCGGAGGCGTATTTGTCTCAGTTGGCCTTATCGCATCTCAGCCGCCGCTCTGAAGACGATTAACAAGAAGGGCATCGAAGCTGTATTGGCTGAAGCCCGTGCCAGCGGAAACGTTGCACTTTAATTTTTAAGGAATCATGGCAAAAAAAGGCAATCGCGTTCAAGTGATCCTCGAGTGCACCGAGCACAAGGAGAGTGGTATGGCCGGCACGTCGCGCTACATCACGACCAAGAACAAAAAGAACACGCCCGACCGCATGGAGATTAAGAAATTTAATCCGGTGCTCAAGCGTATGACCGTTCACAAAGAAATTAAGTAAGCGACATGGCAAAGAAAGTAGTAGCAACCCTGAAGAAGGCCGGCGGCGTAACCTACGCTAAGGCCATCAAAATGGTGAAGACCGAAAAAGGTGGATACGCCTTCGAAGAGAAGGTGATGGTTAAAGAAGAGGTAGCCAACTTCTTCAAGGCCTAAGCCCAACCGCTTCCCGCACACGAACCGCTCCCCGAGCGGTTTTTTTATACCTTAATACTTCGTAATGGCATTATTCGGACTCGGAAAAACGAAAGAGGCAATCTTCGGCGGCATCAGCAAACTGTTTGGTGGCAAGTCGACGGTGGATGCTTCGACGTTGGACGCCCTGGAAGAGGCCCTGATCTCGGCCGACGTGGGGGTAGA
>JAURGG010000129.1 GCA_030833905.1 Schleiferiaceae bacterium | reverse complement strand
CATCGTAGAAATAGCAGGGCTGCAATACAAAGTGCAAAAAGACCAGCGCGTGTACGTTCACCGTCTAGCCGGCAATGAGGGCGACAAACTCACGTTTGATCGCGTCATGTTGAGCGAAGACACGAACGGCATCAAAGTTGGCGCCCCCGTTATCGAAGGTGCTTCCGTAACCGCGAGCATCTTGAGCCATATAAAGGCCGACAAAGTGATCATCTTCAAGAAGAAGCGCCGCAAGGGCTACGACAAGAAGACAGGCCATCGCCAGCCGATGACCCAGATCTTGATTTCAGACATTTCCTTGTCTGCTCCGAAGAAAAAAGCAACCAAAAAAGCGGAGGCAACGGAAGACGTTGCTGCTGAAGCTTAAAATCTGACAAGCCATGGCACACAAGAAAGGTGTAGGTAGTTCCAAGAACGGCCGCGAATCAGAAAGCAAACGACTCGGCGTAAAGATTTACGGTGGTCAACCTGCTTTGGCCGGCAATATTATTGTCCGTCAACGCGGCACATCGCACCACCCCGGCAAGAATGTCGGCATGGGCAAAGATCATACGTTGTATGCACTTGAACACGGCTTGGTCGAGTTCAAAAAGAAGGCTGGCAACAAGAGCTTTGTCTCCATTGTTCCTTTCACTGAAGGGGGCGAAGCCTAATTCTAAGCACGACTTTAAACATTCCCCCTGTCGCCTTAAAAGCTTCAGGGGGTTTTTTAGTTTTACACTATGCTACAACTC
>JAURGG010000012.1 GCA_030833905.1 Schleiferiaceae bacterium | reverse complement strand
CGGAAGTGACAGCGATGAAAACGCAGCTATCGAAGGCGCGTTCTTCTTCAGCGGCCGCGAGCAGTTTTAAGCTGTGTGATAAAAAGTAAAATCCGGTTATATCCGGATTTTGTGCGAAATCCCGCCTCGGCGGGATTTTTTATTTAAGGACCAACTCCTTGATTTCGAGCTGGTCCTTGAGTTCTTCTTGAAGTCCTTCGAGAAGGCGTGTCTGCTGGGCCCTCAGTTCGTGGCGCAGCGAATCCGAATTGAGGTAGGCGGTTAAGATTCCGTCCGAAAATGCCAGCTTTCGAGTCTTTTCAACCGCCGCTTCACCCAGTAGTGCACGCCAAGCAATCTGGCACAAAGCCAATTGAAATGCCGGTTTGTGCCGGTGCGGCGCGATCATTCGGCTAAGCACGTCGCCAAGGCCTTCGAGGTTGGGGCGCGGCATGGCTTAGGCGTGGATGAGTTCGTGAACCACAGATTCTTGGTCGAGCGCCTTGAGGAGCTCTGCAGTGCGTTCCGGATGGGTGTCGCTCACAAAGATTTGACCAAAGCGTTGGTCGTTGACCATGCGAATCAGGCCTTCTACCCGCTGCGCATCGAGCTTGTCAAAGACGTCGTCGAGCAGCAAAATGGGCTTGCGGTCAAGTGCCTGGTGAAGCACTTCAAACGCGGCAAGTTTAAGGGCAATCAAGAAGCTCTTTTGCTGGCCCTGGGACCCTACACGCTGCAGCGGATGGCCGTGGAGCGTAAAGTCAAGGTCTTCGCGGTGCGGCCCCGCCGAGGTGAATTGGAGCACGCGGTCTTTGGGCAGGCGTTCTGCAAGCAGATCAGCCATGCTTTGCTCGGCCAAAAGGCTTTCGTAGCGGAGCTCTACCTGTTCCCGTCCGCCCGAAATGCCTTCGTAGGCCTCTTGAAGCATCGGGGTGAATTGAGCGGCAAACGCGCTTCGCGCAGCAAAAATAACGGGTGCGTACTCGCTGAGTTGGTGGTCATAGAGCTCGAGCATGTCGGCCTGAAACGTGCGGTTGGCGGCAAAGTACTTGAGCAGCGCGTTGCGCTGCTTGAGGGCGCGCTGGTAGTTTTGAAGGGCGTCGAGGTATCCGCGGTCGGATTGGGCAATGACGGCGTCCATGAACTTGCGGCGAACTTCGGATCCACCGTGCAGCAGCACGTGGTCGCCCGGACTGATCATCACCACGGGAAAGCGACCCAAGTGCTCGGACAAGCGCGGGTACTCGGCGTCGTCTGCTTTAAATACTTTTTTCTCGCTGCGTTTGAGGCCGCAGTACACGGGGGTTGCACCAGATTCCGCACGGAATTGACCCTGAACCACCAAGAAGGGCGCGTCAAATTGAATGCAGTGGGCGTCGCTTGAGTGAAAGTAACTCCGCGTCATGCACAGCATGTGCACAGCATCAAGAACCGAGGTTTTTCCAGACCCGTTGGAACCGACTAAAGCATTTAGTTTGGGCGAAAACGAGAATTCGGCCTGGGCGTGGTTTTTAAAGTGGACCAACTTGAGGTGGTCGAGCACTACATCTTGCATGATGCAAAAGTACCTAGGTATGCGTGCTTTGGCTATCTTTGCCGCCCTATGGCAAAAGACAGCAAAAACATCGACTTGGTCGAGCGCCCCATTGAAGCAGTTGAAGAGACCTTGAGCAAGGCTGAAAAACTGTTTCATACCTACCAAAAGCAACTGACCTATGCGGTCGGAGGCATCATTGCATTCGTGGCCTTAGCTTGGGGCTACCAAGAGTTCATTGTTAAGCCTGCTGAAGAAGAGGCACAGCTCGAGCTCTACTCTGCACAGGACGTATTTTCTCAAGACTCCCTTCGCCTTGCCCTGAACGGCAACGCCGAGTTCATGGGCTTTCTTGATATTGCCGACGAATATTCCGGAACCAAGGCCGGCAACCTCGCCAACTACTACGCGGGACTTTGCTACCTCGGCATGGGCAACGCCCAAGAGGCCATCGACTACCTTGAGGAGTTTGACGGAGACGGAACCTTTTTGGACATCGTAGCCACCGGAGCCATCGGCGACGCTTTTGCTGACCTCAACCAACCCGAAGAAGCCCAAGAGTTCTACGTAAAAGCCGCCGGCTTTGATGCCAACGACTTCTTCACCCCCTTCTTTTTGTCGAAGGCAGCTATTGCAGCCGAAGTCAACGAAGACTTTAGCGCTGCGCTGAAGTATACGAAGCGAATCAAGGAAGACTTCCCTACTTCTGCCGAAGGTGCCAACGCCGATGCGTTGATCGCCTACTACGAAACCAAGCTCGCAGCCAAGTAATGGCTACCGCCGAGCGCGGACCCCTCGACCTCAGCGCCGCTCCCACTGCTAAAGGGCGGCGCTTTGCGTTGGTGGTGAGTTCCTGGAATTCCGAAATCACCAATGCGCTCGCCGACGGAGCAACGCGCGTGCTTGAACAGCTTCGTGCCGACCGAGTGGACCGCTTTGACGTTCCGGGCAGCTTCGAACTCATTCATGGGTGTAAGGTGCACGCCGAGTCCCTCGAGTACGACGCCATCATCGCCATCGGCTCGGTGGTGCGCGGCGAAACGCCCCACTTCGATTTTGTCTGCCAGGGTGTCACGTACGGAATCGCCCGCCTCAACGCCACCGGCAAAACTCCCGTCATCTTCTGTGTGCTCACCGACGATACCTACCAGCAGTCCCTCGACCGCTGCGGAGGTCGCCTCGGCAACAAAGGCGAAGAAGCGGCGGTGGCCGCGGTGCAGATGGCGGCGTTCTAGCCTGTGAGCTGAGATTAGCTCGTTGGCGAGTCTGGCTGAGATTGGCTCATTTGCCATTGTGTTACTGGTTGCTTGTCTCTAGTTACTTGTTGTCGCGAAGCGGCGTTGGTTGTGAAGCGGCGTAAGTCGTGAAGCCACGTTTACAACGATGCAGTTGTAGCGCGCAGTACCGAAGGCACGTGCCAGAAACCAGAAACGGAGCGATGCGCATGCTTGCCCCGAAGGGGCTTTAGCTGCGAAGCAGCTCTAGCGCGAAGCGCCCAAGCCCGAGCGCCGCAGGCGCGAAGGGTAATTCACCGATTTTTATCAGATCCTGCGCGAAGGATTGAATAAGCACCGATCCGTCGCGACCTTTGCCACGTATGAGTACAATTTTGGATTCCGGCGCCCTGGAGCGCGCGCAAATTTGGTTGAACAGTCCGATCGATGAGGCCGACAAGCAGGCGATTCGCCGCATGCAGGATTCGGACCCCGCGGCCTTCAACGAGGCTTTTTACACTGAACTTGAATTCGGAACCGGCGGACTGCGCGGACTCATGCGCCTGGGCAGCAACGGCATGAACCGCTACACCGTGGGTCTTGCGACCCAGGGATTGGCGGACTACGTCAATGCGGCGAGTGCGACGCCTTCGGTGGCGATTGCGTACGATTCACGGAATCAAGCTCCGGAATTTGCCCGTGTCGCCGCGGACGTGCTGGCGGCAAATGGGGTGAACGTATGGCTTTTTGATGCGCTGCGCCCCACTCCTGAACTGAGTTTTGCCGTGCGCCTTCACGGATGCACGGCGGGAATTGTGATCACGGCTTCGCACAACCCCAAGGAGTACAACGGTTACAAAGTGTACTGGAGTGATGGTGGCCAAATTGTTCCACCTCAAGACAAGGAACTGTTGGCTGCGGTGCGCGCGGTGACCTTGGCTGATGTGAAGTGGTCGGGCGGAACCGGCGCAGTGCGCGCCCTTGGCCGCGAAACCGACGAGGCCTACTTGGGCGCGCTCGAAACGCTTTCGCTCAACCGTAAAGGCAACGCTGAGCTGGGTGTCGTATTCACCGCGCTGCATGGAACTTCGATTACCCTGCTCCCCGAATCCCTCAAGCGGTGGGGATTCACTAAAGTGGACGTGCTCGATGCTCAGGCCACGCCGGACGGAAACTTCCCCACAGTTCACTCCCCCAACCCTGAGGAACCCGCTGCGCTCGCCCTGGCTGTGGCCCGCGCCGAAGAACTTGGGTACGACTTTGTCGTCGGATGCGATCCCGACAGCGACCGGGTGGGAATCGCAGTGCGAAACGACCATGGAGACCTCGTACTGCTCAACGGCAATCAGGCAGCAGCCGTACTTATGGACTATGTGCTCGCGCAGCGTTCCGCGCAAGGAAGCATGCCCGCGAACCCATTTGTTGCCAGTACTGTGGTGACTTCGCCCCTACTGCTTCGTGTGGCCGAGCACTACGGCGTAGAAGCGACAGAAACGCTTACCGGTTTTAAATGGATTGCGGAGCAAATCCGCTTGCGCGAAGGCAAGCAAACGTTTGTGGTCGGAGGCGAAGAAAGCTACGGCTACCTCGCGGGAGACTTTGTGCGCGACAAGGATGCGATCGGATCTGCGTGCTTGCTCGCTGAGGCGGCGGCATTCCACGCCGCGAACAGTTCTAGTTTTTATGCTGCACTACTCGGCCTGTACGCACGACACGGGGTGCACCAGGACGAGCTGCTGAGTGTGACCAAGCCCGGGCGCAGCGGACTTGAGGAAATTCAGGCCATCATGGCGCGCTTGCGCACGGCGACTCCGACAGAGGTGGCCGGAATTCCGGTGGCCGAGGTCGTGGACTACCACGAGCGAACCCGACGGGTGCTCGCAGATGGTTCCGCGAGCGCGTTGTCGCTGCCCGCATCCAACGTGATCCAGCTTGTGATGGCCAACGGAGACCGCATCACGGCGCGTCCGAGCGGAACCGAACCCAAAATCAAGTACTACTTCAACGTACTCGGAGGCCACCTCGACGAGGCCGACCGCGCTGGTCAGTACCGCCGCGTACGCGAAGAATTGGCCGCACGGGTCGACGCGTACCGCGAAGCGCTCCGGCAGTACTAACTTGGGGGAATGAAAATCATTTTTGTCCTCATCCTAGGACTCGCCGCGTGGGTCGTGGTGGCACAGCCGCGCGCACTAAATGCCCCCAGAGAAACGTGGTTCCACGCAGAAATCACCCTGCGTCCGTCTCAAGATGGCCTACCAGCTTGGATCTTACCCTTTGACGTGGTGATGCTGCAACGCAAAGGTGCTATGCGCCCAGACATGTACGTGGCCAACGGCGATGAGCGGCTTCTCCTCGCCTACGCCGGAGCCACTCCCGACGGCTACGAGCGCTACGAAATCCCGTACTTCCCGGGTGAGCTGGTGTGGCGTCGCGCCGGCCGTGCACTGGATGGATTTTGGATCCGTCCAGATCGCGGAGAGCAGTACCCTTTGGTGCTTACGTTGGGAAAGCGTCCCCGCTTTGCGCTCCCGAGCCCACAGGGCACCGAACTGCCGTTAGCCGACCGCTACGCGCTGCGCTTTCATCACCCTGACCAGCCTGCCGCCGACGGAAATCCAGGTATCGCCGTGCTCCGCGAGGGTGAAGATGGAATCGTAACCGGCACCATCATGACCGAGTCCGGCGACTACCGCTACTTGGCCGGAAACCGCCGCGGCAACCGCGTGCACGTCAGCACGTTCAACGGCGTGTTTGCCTACGTATTTGAACTAGAGCTTCTCGAGGGCGGAGCCGTCCGTGGACGGCAAATCCTGAGCGCCACTCGGGATCAAGCCATCACGGGCAAAGCCGACCCCGACGCGAAGCTGGCCGACCCCACCACCCTAGCCGGCCTCAAGCCGGGGGTAGAGTCGCTCACGTTTTCGCTTCCGCACTACCAGAGCGGCGCACTTTTTACCCCTGAATTGGGCAAACCTGCCGTGATCCAGATCATGGGTTCGTGGTGCCCCAACTGCGTGGACGAGAGCAACGCCTTTCGCCAGTTTCACGCGGCCTACCCGGACGTACAGTTTTTTGGTTTGACGTTTGAACGCACGGGCGAGCGCGAGCAAGCCTTTGCCGCCGTCGACAAGTTTGTGCGCGGAATGGACCTGCGCTACCCTATTTTGTTTGCGGGCCGTGCCGAGCGCGGTGCCGTGGAGCAAGTGCTCGACGGGCTTGCCAATTTTTCGTCCTACCCAACGACCATTTACCTCGACAAAAAAGGTCGAGTGCGCAAGATTTATAGCGGGTTTTATGGGCCCGGAACCCCTGAGTACGAGCCATGGCTTCAGGAAACCACCGCCTTTATTGAAAAGCTTCGGGCTGAGTGAAAAAGGGACCCGAGGCGTTTTTAAAGCGTTTAAAGCGTCAGCCTCCACGCGACCTCGATGCCGTGGTACATGGGCTTCACGAGGCCGTGTTCGCCAAGACGGATTGCCTGACCTGCGCCAACTGCTGCAAGACAACCGGCCCATTGTGGACCGAGCGCGACAAGGAGCGGGTCTCGAAGCGTTTGCGCCTGAAAACCGCCGATTTTGAGGCGAGCTACCTGCGCCTGGACGAGGACGGCGACTGGGTACTAAAGCAGCTCCCCTGCCCGTTTTTGGAGTCTGACAACGCCTGCTCGATCTATGAAGATCGCCCGAAGGCCTGCCGCGAGTACCCGCACACCGATCGAGTGAAGCAGGTCCAGATTTTGGACCTCACGGCAAAGAATACGTTGGTCTGCCCCGCCGTTGGTGAAATCGTGCAGCGCATGGAGGCCATCTATGCCGAGAAGTCGGCTACGCCCGCGGGGCGCGGAACGGCAGAAGCCACGCCAGCGCGACGACGAGGACGGCGCCGATGAGGTTGTACCAGAGGTAGCCGAGTTCGACCCAGCCCGCTACGTTGGCCGCGTGGAGCGAAAGGACGGCGGATTCCGCGAGGATTCCGCCCCAAAACACCGCCCGCCACGGAAGGCGCTTAAAGAGCCAGGCGCACACAAAGATTCCGAGCATCGGCCCGTAAAATAGCGAACCGATGAGGTTGACGAGCTGAATCAAATTTTCGTAAAGGCTCGCTAAAAGGGCCACGCCCATGGCGGCCAAACCCCAAAAAGCGGTGACCCAACGAGACGTTTGAAGCGTTTCACGCAGCCCGAGTACCCTTCCAAAGTCGATGACCGAGGTCGCCGCCAGCGCATTGATTTCGGCGCTGGAACTCGACATGGCTCCGGCCATGATTACCGCCAGCAAAAGGCCGAGGAGTCCGACCGGCATGTGGCCCAGTGCCCAGCCCAAAAAGACGTAGTCCTGGTCCTTGGTTTCGAGATGGGGCGCTGTGGCCTGAACCTCAGCCACGGCATCAGCCTTAAGTGTGCTGCGGCGGTCGTAAAGTTTAGCCAATTGGATTTGGCGCTCAGGCGTTTCAGGCTGGATTGCGAGCCGCTGGCGCTGCTCGTTGACTTCGGCCCACTGGGCGTCAAGGTCGGGGCGCATTCCAATCCACTCGCGGGCCACCGCAGGATTGTGCCAAAGGGGTTCGTCGGCAAAGTGCATTCGGGCCAGCAAGAGCAGCCCGAGGCTCAAAATGAAGAGCTGCATGGGGAACTTGATCAGTCCGGTAAACAGGAATCCGCGCCGAATTTCGGTAAGGCTCTTGCCCCCGAGGTAGCGACCAACTTGACTTTGGTCGGTTCCAAAATAAGCCATGGCCAAAAAGAAACCGCCTGCAAGTCCCGACCATACCGTGTAGCGGCTTGCTGGATTCCACTCAAAATCGAGGATCTGCGTGTGTCCGTAGGCACGGTTGAGCGACCACACCTCAGTCAATCCCTGCCCCTCGGGGAGCCCTTGAAGCAGCACTACAAATGCGGCAACCAGCCCGAGCAAAATGACCGTCATCTGGGCTGTTTGGGTCACTTCGACTGCCTTATATCCGCCAAATGCGGTGTATGCAATGACCACAGCGCCGATCACCAAGACGGTGACCTTGAGGTTCCACCCAAAGAGAGCGGACAGCACGATAGCCGGCGCATACAGCGTGATGCCGGCCGCTAGGCTCCGCGAAATAAGAAAAAGTGTTGCCGCTAGGCCGCGAACCCGCGAACCAAAAACTCCCTCTAGGTACTCGTACGCCGTCCGGGCACCACTGTGCATGTACCTAGGGACGACCCAGGCTCCAAGTACAAAAAGAGCCAGAGGCATACCAATGTAAAACTGGGCGAAGCGCAATCCGTCACCAAATCCTTGACCCGGCGTGCTTAAAAAAGTAATTGCCGAGGCCTGGGTAGCAAGAATTCCGAGCGCCATCGGCAGCCAATGGGTTTGGTGCTGCCCACTTAAAAATTCGCTTGCCGACGCTTTTTGGCGCGACTTCCACATGCCGTAGATCGCGATTCCGCCGATGGCAAGCACCAGCGCAGCGAGGTCTAGCGGGCGCAAACTAGCGGTCATGAGCGACGAGGTTGGCCAATATTCGGTACGAACCGGGAACGCCGGCGCGCCATTGACGGAACAGGGACAGCGCACAGTAAGTGACGCTTCCGTCGCCGTAGCCGGCCGTAATCAGCGCACCCTGAGCCAGAGGCTCGCCCGGATCAGACCATGCGATGAGCGGCGTGAACTCAGCGGGCCAGGTTTGGGCGAAGTAGAGTCCGCGTTCTTGAACCCAGCCATTGAAATCGCTCGCATCCAGCACATTGGGCGTCGTCATTAACGGGTGCTGGGGCGCTAAGAACTGCGGAACCGCATCTTCGCGCGTTACCCTCTGGCGGCCTAACGCAAAGGGCAACGGGCCCATTTGACTCGCGGTTCGGTCGTTGCTTGCGGTCGCGTACTGCATGACGAGGCGGCCACCGTTGCGGATCCACGGCTCGAGGACCGCATTCGCGCGGTCCATTCCCGTGGTAGCGTTGTAGGCGCGGACTCCGGTAACCACCGCGGCAAGTCCGTCGAGGTCTGCCGCGGTCATGCTCAGGGGGTCGAGCTGCCGCACCACGAATCCGAGCTGGGACAATGCGAGCGCAGCGTCGTCGCCTGCCCCCTCGATGACGCCCACGCTGAGGGCGGGCAGGGTCATGGGGACGTAGCGAAGCGGAATTCCGCCGTCTACCCACACTTCGGCATGCGGAATGTGGTCGTAGCGCAGTTTGACAACGTGGCGCACCGGCTTGCCGTCCATCGTGAAGGTGAGCTCGCCATCGACTGGATTGCTTCCGGGCTCGAGGCGCACTGTGACGCCGTACTCGAGGTCGGAACCCGGCTGTGCTGTCCACTTTATGCGCTTGGCGCTGAGCAACTTCCACCCCTTGGGAACGTGGACCTCAACGTCAAACTCCCGTGCGAGGGCCCACCGCATAAACCGAACCTGAACGTCGTAAGGGCGCTTCGAAGTGGCAATGACACTCGGAACATCCACGTGAACACTCAGTGGGTCAGCAGGAGTGCTGGGGCGGCGGAGCTCCCCCTTGACCCGGTCCGCAGTGACGTACCACGCCTGCTGGAGTGGACTAGCCTCACGCTCGAGACGCTGGCCAGGCGCCATTAGTGCGCCGTCCACTGCTACGGACTCCCTGCCTTCATTGATGAAGACCTCCGTGCGCTTTAGCGCGATGCTGTCGCGGTCGGTGTACCATGAGCGGTCGGCTCGGACCTCGCGCCAAATGTGCATATTTTGCCTGAGGTTGGACGGCAACGGAGCCGTGAAATCCACCGGAGTTCCTGAGAGTAACTGCAAAAACTCAGTCTTATACCCGTGCTCGTTCTCTGCCCCGAAGCCTTGGGACTTGTGCATGCTGCGGGCCTCGGTTCCGATTTGAAGTACCGACTTGCCCAAGGCCTCGTGGTAGCCCCCAATCTGCAGGCGCACCAAACTGTCGCTCGACGGCGCGTTTTCGAGGTCATTGGCCCACCACGTCGAGGTGTTCCAGTACACGGCGCGCGGAGCCCAATCCCCATTGCACTTCCGGTCGCGCTGCAGGCGAGCGAACAGATCCAGCGCAAGCATCGCCGAGGCAGTATGGTGGCCGTGGCCGGCCCTGGAGTCGGGCGGAAAGCGCGTCACAATCACGTCGGGTCGAAATTCTGCTGCAAGCGCAAACAGCTCGCCCAAAATCTGTTCGCGATCCCAAATTGTAAACGTTTCCTCAGGATTCTTGCTGTACCCAAAATCGGGTGCTGAAGTAAAGTACTGCTTTGCCCCATCAATCTGCCGGGCAGCACGAAGCTCTGCCTCGCGAATGGCACCAAGCGCAGGACCTAATTCGGGGCCGATTAAGTTTTGGCCGCCTTCTCCGCGAGTGAGGCTCACGTAGGTTACTTCACGACCCTCTGCCCGCGACCAATGTGCGATTAAGCGGGTGTTTTCGTCGTCGGGATGCGCGGCTACGTACAAAATTCGCTGCACAGGCTGGGCCGTTGCTGCAGTCAGGGCAATTACCCAGGCAATAGTTAAACGATTCTTAAGCATTCTAGTTCTAAATTGTGCCTCTTATTACGTATTCAGCCGATGAAATTACGCCTACTTGCCGTGGCCGCCGTGGTGGCCCTCCAACTTTCCGCTCAAACCGACGCCACAAAGCCTGCTCGGGTAATCCTGCAGTCTGGTGTCTACCAACTCACTGAAGTTAATCTGGGCGCGCTTTCTAAGCCTCTGCCGGGCGAATCCCGCCAGCGCGTGGTGCGTGTGTTCGCCTTTGAGCGTCCGCTGACCGAGCTCGAGTGGGCTAATTGGTCGGCCCGCGGAGCCGTGAACCACGGCTACCTCCCGCTCAACGCCTACCTCGTCGAGATTCCCGTCAACGCAACTACAGCATGGAACTTTGCCGCCCAGCTTCCCCTACGCGGCGCTGCTCCTTTTACCGCGGCCATGAAACTCAGTAGCACCCTAGCCAGTGGATCGTTCCCAGATTACGCTTGGGTGGGTAGCGAGGTAGAATTAGTGGTGATTCCGCTCGCGACCTCTTCAGGTGCAGCGCTCACCGCCAGCCTCAACCGCATCGGCCGAGTTGTCGCTACCTCGGCGCACGGAATCAGTGTGCGGATCAACCTGGGTGACCTGCAGCGCGTTGCCGCGCTTCCTGAAGTGCAGTTTGTTCAGCCCAAAGAGGCTCCGGGAGAGCCTGAAAACCTCATCGGAACCAAAAACCACCGAGCGACGGCGATCCGCGTGCCATTCCCCGGCGGACGCAACTACCGCGGAACCGGCGTAGTCGTTGGCCACGGCGACGACGGCGACATCGAACCGCACGTAGATTTTAAAGGGCGAATCATCGCCAACTTCAGCGGCCCGAGCCAAGGAGACCATGGCGACCACGTCGCCGGAACCATCATGGGAGCCGGCAACATCGACCCCGACGGGGAGGGCCAGGCTCCGGGCGCCTCTCTCGCCTACTACAGCTACCCCGGCAACCTGAACAACGTGGACGCCGACTACGCGGCGTACGGCGTACGGGTCACGGCCAGCAGCTACTCCAACGGATGCAACACGGGGTACACCTCATTCACCCAGCAGGTGGACCAAGACATCGTGCAGAACTACCACCTCATGCACGTGTTCTCTGCGGGCAACAACGGAACCGCCAACTGCAACTACGGTGCAGGTTCAGGATGGGGCAACATCACGGGTGGCCACAAACAAGGTAAAAACGTAATTTCCGTAGCCAACGTACAGGCCAACGACGCCATTGCCAGCTCAAGCAGCCGCGGCCCCGCCCACGACGGCCGCATCAAGCCCGACGTGTCGGCACTCGGAACCAACGTCTACTCCTGCGTTTCGCCCAACGATTACGGATTCAAAACCGGAACATCCATGGCCTGCCCCGGCACTGCGGGGGTACTCGCCCAGCTCTACGATGCCTACCGCCAAACGCACGGCGGTCAAGACCCCCACGGCGGACTCATGAAGGCCATCCTCATGAACACCGCCGACGACCTCGGCCAAAACGGCCCCGACTTCATCTACGGCTACGGCCGAATGAACGCCCTTCGCGCCGCTCGTGCGATCGAACAAAACCACTTTGTGCGCGACACCTTGGCCCAGGGCGGAACCGACACCCTTCGCATCAGCATCCCCTCAGGGCAGCAGGTGCTGCGCGTGATGCTCCACTGGACCGACCCCGCCGCAACCTTGAACGCCGGCCGCGCCTTGGTCAACGACCTCGACGGCCAACTCAAGCAAGGCACCTCTACGTGGCTCCCGTGGGTTCTCAACCCGACACCCAACGCGACTGCGCTCAATAGCCCCGCGGTCCAGGCCGTCGACAGCCTTAACACTGCAGAGCAGTTTGAAGTGCTGAACCCCGCTGCCGGCGACTACGAACTCATAATCAGCGGCAGTATCGCCCAAGGCGGAACCCAAGAATACTGGGTCACCTGGACCACCGTAGCCGCCGACGTCGAACTGACCTACCCTATTGGTGGCGAGGTCCTGGTTCCGGGCCAAATAACCCCGGTGCGCTGGGATGCCGAGCCCAACGGAAGCCCCTACCAGCTCAGCTACTCGCAAGACAACGGCGCGACTTGGGTGAGCATTGCCAACCCCGGCGCGACGGCGACTCAGGCCAACTGGCAGGTTCCGACCGGCGTCAACGACCAGATGTGGCTGCGCCTCACGCGCGGCACCCAAGGCGACACCACCAACTACGTGATGAGCCGTGTGGGCGTACCCACCAACCTCAACCACCAGTGGACCTGCCCGGACTCGTTCCGCGTCACGTGGTCGCCGGTTCCCGGAGCCGCGGGCTACGTCGTCTACAAACTCGGTCCTCAGTACATGGATTCAGTCGGAACCACGACCAGCACCGCATTCGTATTCACCGGAAGCAATCCCAATACCGCCGAATGGGTGAGTGTGGCCGCGCTGACGCCGGCGGGACGCGCCGGCAAGCGCGCCGTAGCCATTGAGAAGCCCGCGGGAATCCAGGGTTGCCTCGTCACCAACGACGCCGCACTGACTGCGGTGTTAAATCCCGTGGGACGCATGCCCGACTGCCAGCCCGTCGGAGGCCTACCCGTAGAGGTCCGCGTCCTTAACCCCGCGACGACCCCGTTGACAAGCGTTCCCATTGCCTTCCAGCTCGGAAGTGGCAGCATCCAGCACGACACCCTCAGCGTCAACCTCAACCCCGGCCAAAGCTCAGTAGCCACCTTAACGGGCACAGTGAGTGCTTCGACCGCAGGAACCTACGCACTGCGCGTGTGGACCGAGCTCACTGGCGACCAAAACCCCTACAACGACACCCTCGTACAATCGTTCACGGTGGTCGCCAGCGGCACCCCATTGAGCCTGCCTTTCGCCCAAAACTTTGACACCTTTGGCAACTGCCCCACCACGGCGAACTGCGGAACCACCGCGTGCTCCCTGAGCGCGGGTTGGGTGAACGCGACCAACGGAAGCGAAGACATTCACGACTGGCGCACCAATGCCAACGCGACTCCGACCTCAGGCACGGGACCCACCGGCGGTGCCAACGGTGGCGGCGCAAACGACCGCTACCTCTACCTCGAGTCGTCGAGCTGCACCAACTCTGAAGCGCTGCTCTACAGCCCCTGCATCGACCTGACCAACGCGAGCTTGCCCCAGCTCACCTTCTCGGCGCACATGCTCGGAACCGGCCAAGGCGAACTTCACGTCGACGTGCTTTCGGGTGGCCGCTGGATTCTTGATGCCATCGCCCCGATCGTGGGCAACCAAGGCGGCAACTGGCTGACCATCAACGCCTCATTGGTTCCCTATATCGGGGGTAATGTGGTGCTGCGCTTTCGCGGAATCACCGGCAACGCCGCCTCGAGCGACATCGCTATTGACGGAATCAGCATCAGCGAAGTGACCTCTTCACCCGCAGCTGCCGTGCAGCTTCCGACCACCACGCCCTGCCTCGGCCAAGTCGTGCAGCTGTTTGACCAGTCGAGCAACAGCCCGTCCGCATGGCGCTGGGTCATTACCCCGCGCAGCGGCGTGACGTTCACCAACGGAACCGATTCGACCAGCCAAAACCCTTGGGTCAGCTTCAGCTCACTTGCACCATTTACCGTACAGATGATTGCCAGCAACAGCTTCGGATCAGACACCGCCACGGGTTCAATCACCTTGACTGCCGGCGCCCCACTACCCTTCGCAGAGCCCTTTGCCCCTGGCCTTCCCCTAGGGTGGTCGGTGGACAATCCCGACAACGGACTCACGTGGGCGGTCGCCAACAGCATCGGCATCACCGGAACCACCACCAACTCGATGACGATCAACTTCTTCAACTACAACAACGCCCCCCAAGAAGACGGCATGATCACGCCGAGCATTGACTTGAGCGGAACCACCTTGCCCTACCTTGTCTTTGACGTGGCCTACGCACCCTACGACCCGGTCAACTACGTCGACGGACTGCGTGTGGAGTTCAGCACGAACTGCGGTTCGAGCTGGCAGCAGACGGGCTACCTCAAGTCGGGGACAACCCTTGCCACCAAAGCCTCACAAACCACGAACTTCCTTCCCTCGCTTGCGAGCCACTGGCGCCGCGACAGCATTGCGCTTCCGGCCGGAATTTCAGGGCCAAGTGTCAAGTTCCGATTCGTCGGCCTCAACGGATACGGCAACAACCTGTACGTGGACAACGTCCAGGTCTACGACTTGGGTGCCTCGGCTCCGGTCGCGGTGGCCAGTGCGAGCGTGAACGACAGCACCTGTGTGCTCGACACGGTCCTCTTTACCGCCGTCAATCCGGGAACCGCCCTGGCGCAGTGGAACTTTGGTTTGGGTTCGGTACCGAGCGTCGCAAGTGGTCCCGGACCGCACTCGGTCTACTACTTCTCACCCGGTAGCAAGACCATCGTGCTCAGCCTTAACGGCTCGGGCGGAACCGATTCCGACACCCTCACCCTCACCAGCTACCCGCAAACCGCGGCGAACTGGACCTACCGGACCGATACCGCCTTCACCTTCTGGGGTCAGGCTACGGCCGTTCAGGGCGTAGGCCTCAACTACCTCTGGAACTTTGGCGACGGAACCACCGCGACCACTGCCATCGGGCGCCACACCTACACTGCGGCGGGCACCTACCCCGTTTCGCTTACGGTGAGCGGAGCCTGCGGCAGCATCGTACTCGCCGACACCGTTGCTATTAGCACGATTGGTCTGGATGAGTCTGGCCTTCGCTGGACCCTGTCGCCCAACCCCACCGAGAGCTACCTCAGTGTTCAGGGCGATCAGATGCCTGATGGATTCCGAATCACAGACCTCGCCGGACGCACACTTGCTAATGGCCCATGGCCAACGGGCAACCGCCTCGACCTGCGCGGACTCGCCTCAGGAACCTACATCGTAGAACTTCAGCGTGGCGCACGAACGGAACGAACCGCTGTAGTGAGACGGTAAACAAGTAACCAGAAACCAGTTTCTGGTTTCTGGTTACTTGTTTTGGGGGCCCAACGCTAAGAGGAGCGCGGTGATCAAGCCGTTGAGCAGGATCAGTTCGAATCCGAATGTGTAGCCCAAGAACTTAGGGGCAGCCCAACTCGCGGCATACGTCAGCAGCGGGCTAGCAACAGCGGCCCAAGGAATCCAGCGCCCCGAGGGCTTGACGGACGTCAGTTGACCCAGTGCAAAAAGCCCCAAAAGCGGTCCGTAGGTATAGCCTGCGGCGGTGAAAATGGTCTTGATGATGCTGGGGTCAGCAAATGGTTCGATACCAATAATAAGGAGTCCGACAGCGACCGTCATTCCGATGTGGACTCGGCGGCGCAAACGTTCCGCCCGAGACGTATCCATGCGCTCGACTCCCAAAATATCCACCGAAAATGAGGTAGTCAGCGCGGTAAGTGCGGAATCCGCACTCGAGTAGGCCGCGGCGACCAATCCGAGCACAAAGAGCACGGCAACGGCTGCGGGCATTCCCGGCGACATCGCGACCGCGGCAAACAGTCCGTCGCCAGAGGCGTCGATTCCGACGGATCCCGCATAGCGGTAGAGCACCACTCCAAGAGCCAAAAACAGCAGATTCACAAAGACCAGCACGGCACTAAAGACCATCATATTGAGCTGGGCTTCGCGCAGGTTGCGGCACGTCAAGTTTTTTTGCATCATATCCTGGTCCAAGCCGGTCATCGTGATGGTGATGAACATTCCGCCGAGAAACTGCTTCCAAAAGTTCCGCCCGTCAGAGGCATCGGGGAAGAACCACTGCGACTCGGGTTGCGCCCAGAGCCAATCCCACGCATTGTCCACGCCTAAGCGGCCCAAAAGCACCACAAGAACCCAGATAAGCACCGCGAGCATGGCCGCCGTTTGCAGGGTGTCGGTGAAGACCACGGCACGGATTCCGCCGCGGTGGGTATACAGCCAAATCAAGGCGAGGACCGCCACCACGGTGGCTCCGAATGGAAGCCCGAAGGGTTCCGCCACGAGGTCGTGCAAAATGGTGGCCACCAAAAAGAGGCGAAGCGACGAGCCCACCCAGCGCGAAAGCAAGAAAAACCAGGCTCCGGTGCGGTAGGCTGACACGCCAAATCGCTGGTCGAGGTAACCGTAGATGGTGGTGGTAGCCGTGCGGTAGTAGAGCGGCAAGAGGACAAATGCCACCACGGCATAGCCCGCGACATAGCCCAAGACCATCTGTAGGTAGCTAAACTGCGAACTGCTTACCCATCCCGGAACCGAAACAAAGGTTACGCCGCTCAACGAGGCTCCGATCATTCCGAAGCTCACGAGCCACCAGGGACTTTGGCGACCGCCCGTAAAAAATTGGCTGTTGCCCTCGTGGCGTTGTGCGGCCCAGCGGGCCACCGCGACGAGGAGTGCGAAGTAGCCCGCGAGCACCGCGAGCACGAGGTAGGGTCCGTTCATCATCGGCACAAAGATGCCGTATTTTTGGACGATGGAACTTCCTTCAGCAGCCTTAGAGCGCGCGGTGAGCGAATTAGCGCGGCTTCCGGGCATTGGACGAAGGTCCGCACTGCGGCTCGCGCTGCATTTAATCCAGCAGGGCGACGACCGAATGCTGCAGCTGGCCGACGCGATTCACAACCTCGCCGAACAGACCACGCTCTGCAGCCAGTGCCACTCCCTGAGCGACACTCCCGTCTGTAGCATTTGTGCCGACGGACGGCGCGACGCACAGACGCTATGTGTGGTCGAAGACGTCCGCGACGTGCTCGCCCTTGAAAACACCCAGGCCTTTCGGGGTCGCTACCACGTGCTGGGCGGACTCATTTCGCCTATGGACGGAATGGGGCCCGGCGACCTCAGCATTGACCATCTTGTCGAACGCGTTGCGGCCGAAGGCATCACTGAGGTTTTGTTTGCGCTGAGCACGACCATGGAAGGCGACACCACGGCGTTCTACCTCTACCGCCGCCTTCAGCCCCTCGTGGTCAACCTTACGGTGATGGCGCGCGGACTCCCCGTCGGAGACGCCCTTGAATACGCCGACGAGCGCACCCTGAGCAGGGCCGTCGAGCAGCGCGTTCCCTACGAGCAAACGATTAAAGGCTAACTTCACGCCGTGCGCCTTTCGGTTCTCATTGTCAACTACAACGTCAAGGCCTTTCTTGACCAATGCCTGCGCTCGGTACGTGCCGCAGCACGCCAACTCGACGTCGAAGTCATCGTGGTCGACAACGCGTCCACCGACGGAAGCGGCGAGTGGATCACCGCGCAGTTCCCTGAGGTCCGCTGGATCGCCTCCCCCACCAACCTCGGATTTGGACGCGCCAACAACCTCGCCCTGCGCGAAGCCACCGGCGACGTGGTGCTCTACCTCAACCCCGACACCGTGGTGCCTGAAGACAACTTCGCCACGGCTTTGGCCTACCTCGCCGACCACCCCGAAGTCGGATCCCTCGGGTGCCGCATGATCGACGGTACCGGTGAATTCCTCCCGGAATCCAAACGCGCACTGCCCACCCCCAGCGTGGCCCTCTACCGACTACTGGGATTGAGCAGTCTGTTTCCGCGCAGCCCGCGCTTCGCCCGCTACTACCTGGGCCACCTCCCCGAGGACCAAAACGCCGAAGTCGACGTCCACTGCGGAGCCTGGATGATGGTGCGCAAACCCATCCTCGACCAGCTCGGCGGCTTTGACGAAGCCTACTTCATGTACGGCGAAGACATCGACCTGAGCTACCGCATCCAAAAGGCGGGCTGGCAAAACCACTACCTCGCGACCTCGCCCATCATTCACTACAAGGGCGAGTCGACCAAGCACGCCACCTGGAAGTACGTCAAAACGTTTCACGAGGCCATGGACATCTTTGCCCGCACGCACTTCGCGGGCCGTGCCGCGGCATTCAGCGCGCTTATTCGCTTCGGAATCTACGCCAAGGCCACATCAACCGTGGTGCAGCGCTGGGCCGCCGTAGTGCTCCCGCTTTTATTTGACCTCGCGCTGGGCTACGTCTTAGCCGAGTCTGCCACCAGCTACTGGGAGCGTTCGCACCGCTACATCGAGGGCGGAGCCTACCCCATCGCCTACCGCTGGCTTGTTTTACCGGCCTACACCGTGACCTGGTTTGCCGTACACAGCGCCTTGGGTGGCGCACGCGGAACCCTTCGCCGCTGGTTTTCAAGTAGCTTTTTAGCCACACTTACGCTGCTCGTCGGCTACGCCCTCCTTCCGCTCGACTGGCGGTTTTCGCGGGCGCTCGTCCTACTCTCATCCCTTCTATTTGCATCTGCATCCATGGCCACTCGGGTACTTCGGCTTGCCATTGGACTTCGGAACCGTGGCCTCCTACGCCACGGAACGCTGCACCTCGGCCGACCTGCACCAACCGCACATTCCGACCCCCACTCCACGGATTCAGACTTGCCCTTCGACGGCAATATTGAATCAGGCATAAACCTTTTTCGCCCTGCCGTGGTGGCCATTCACTCACAAGGCGGAATCCCCTTTCGCAGCACCATCGACCTCATGATCGCTCAACGCGGCCAAGGAGTCCGCTTTCGAATGGTTTACCCACACTGGACGTTAGGGAGCGACGACCGCAGACTTGCCTCCGATGCCGCGATCCCTGAGCTCGACAAGCCCTTAGTACGTCGAAGCCGCGCACTGCTTCACGCTGCGATCACGGTGGTAGTTACTTTACTTAGCCCCCTAGTCGCGCTGCATCCGCAGGGCCGTCGGCTGGTTGCTGCGCTGCCCTCGGTATGGTCCGGAACCAAATCATGGGTCGGATACACAAGCTCTGCCCTTGGACTGAGTCCGCTCAAGCCGGGAGTGGTTCCGCATGTGGCGCCGAGCGGGGTCGCGGAATGGGACCACGAAGCCGACCGACGCTACGCAAGCCGTTGGCACGCGGATTTAGACGTTTATGCACTTCTGCGCCGGCAACCTGTGCCGTAAATTTGCCGAACAACCCAACTGACCATGTTTGAATTGACGATGCCCAAAATGGGCGAATCTGTAGCTGAAGCCACCATTACCCAATGGCTGAAGAATGAAGGTGACTCCATTGCTCTGGACGAATCAGTGCTGACCATTGCCACCGACAAGGTGGACAGCGACATTCCGTCGCCCGTTGCCGGGGTTTTGGTCAAGAAGATGTTCAACGAAAACGACGTCATTCAAGTGGGTCAGGTCATCGCCCACATTGACACAGGTGACGGCAAAGCCGCTGCTCCCGCAGCCAGCAACCAGCAACCAGCAGCCAGCAACCAGCAACCAGCAGCTAGTAGCCAACAGCCAGCAGCGAGCAGCCCGCAACCAGCAGCCGCGAGCCAGCAACCAGCAGCGAGCAGCCCGCAGCCAGCTACCAAAAGCAGCGGCAACCGCTTCTACTCTCCGCTCGTGCGCAGCATGGCCGCCCAAGAAGGCGTGTCTCAAGGCGAGCTCGACACAATCGATGGTTCAGGCCAAGAGGGCCGCGTTACCAAGCAAGACCTACTCGCCTACTTGGCCCAGCGTGCTTCAGGCGTAAACCTCAGTGCGGCTAAAGCAGCTACTGAGGCTCCCACGGCGGCATTACCCTCCGTACCAGCTTCAACTGCACCAGCAGGTCACGGCTTCAAGGCCCCTGCGCCTACCGTGTTCCCTGGCGACGAAATCCGCGAGATGGACCGCATGCGCAAGCTCATCGCCGACCACATGGTAATGAGCAAGCACGTGGCTCCGCACGTAACCTCATTTGTCGAGGCCGATGTGACCGCCATTGTGCGCTGGCGCGAAAAAGTCAAGTCGAGTTACGAAAAGCGCGAAGGCGAAAAACTCACCTTCACTCCCATCTTCATGGAGGCTGTGGTCAAGGCGATCAAGGACTTCCCGAACATCAACGTAAGTGTCGACGGCAACAACATCGTGTACCACAAACCGATTAACCTCGGAATGGCCACGGCATTGCCCAGCGGCAACCTCATCGTTCCCGTAATTAAAAACGCCGACCGTCTGAGCCTTAGCGGAATGACCAAGGAAGTCAACGAACTGGCCAACCGCGCGCGCTCCAACGCCCTCAAGCCAGATGACGTTCAAGGCGGAACCTACACGGTCACCAACGTCGGAAGCTTTGGCAACATCCTCGGTACGCCGATCATTAATCAACCCCAAGTTGCGATTTTAGCCCTCGGAGCCATTCGCAAAATGCCTGCAGTCGTTGAGACCGCAGAAGGCGACGTGATTGCGATTCGCCACAAAATGTTCCTCTCGCACTCGTACGACCACCGCGTGGTAGACGGGGCACTAGGCGGAATGTTTGTGCGCCGAGTAGCCGACTACCTCGAACAGTGGGATCCCAACCGCGAAATTTGATGAATTTAGCCCGTCCCCTTTGCGTCTTCGACATTGAATCGACGGGCGTCAATGTAGTCCACGACCGCATCGTTGAACTCTGTGTACTGCGAGTACAGCCCGACGGTTCTGAAACCGTGAAAACTTGGCGCGTCAACCCGGGAATCCCAATCCCCGAAGGTGCAACTGCGATCCACGGAATTAGCAACGAAGACATCGCGGATGCCCCTGCTTTTCAGCAGATTCTACCCGAACTACTCCCACTACTTCAGGGTAGTGACCTTGCTGGGTACAACAGCAACAAGTTTGATATTCCGATGCTCGCCGAAGAACTCCTTCGGGCCGGAAGCGATTTTGACCTGAGCCAGTGCCGCAGCGTGGACGTGCAGAACATCTTTCACAAAAAGGAGCAGCGCACGCTCAGCGCGGCCTACGCGTTTTACTGCCAGGCCGACCTCAAAAACGCACACACGGCTGAGGCTGACGTGCGCGCCACCTACGAAGTACTTAAGGCACAACTCGAGCGCTACCCGGACCTTCCCAAAGAAGTGCCGGCATTGAGCGACTTCAGCACCATGCACCGTGCGGCAGATTTCGCGGGATTCATCACGTTTGATGCCGAAGGCCACGAACAGTTTAGCTTTGGCAAGTACAAAGGCCAGCGCGTCAGTCATGTGCTCCTGAAGGATCCCGGATACTACTCTTGGCTACAGAACGCTGACTTCCCGCTCTTTACCAAAAAAATCCTCACGGCCATTCGGCTCCGCCAGCGATGAAAATCATCTGTGTCGGACGCAACTACCGGGCACATGCCGAAGAGCTCGGCAATGCCGTGCCCGAAGTGCCCGTCATTTTTTGCAAGCCGGACTCCGCACTACTGCCGCCACGCAACCCATTTGTTATTCCGCCCTGGACTCAGGATGTGCACCACGAGATCGAATGGGTCGTTCGGATCAGTAAGGTTGGCAAGTACATTGAACCGCGATTCGCCTACAGCTACATCGATGCGATGACGGTTGGCTTGGATTTCACGGCCCGAGACCTTCAAACTGAACTCAAAAACAAGGGACTTCCTTGGGAACGTGCCAAAGGATTTGACGGCAGTGCGGTACTCGGAACCTGGTCCCCAATTCCAGAAACGCCCTATCATCACGAAGTTCGCCTCGAAAAAAATGGTGCCACGGTACAAGAGGGAAGCACCGCCGATTTTTTGACGCCGATTGAAGACCTCATTTCCTTTGTGAGCCAGTACTTCACACTGAAAAAAGGGGATGTCATCTTTACCGGAACTCCCGCAGGAGTCGGCCCGGTCCATGCCGGAGACTGTCTAGAGGGCTTTTTAAATGGTGAATCGCGGCTGCGAGTGAACATCCGTTAGGTCGTAGCGTCCGCGACTTCTCGTATATTTGAAGTTCTAGGTTTATACCTAACCCAGAACGAACGCCTGCTATGACGCACCTACTACGCCGCCTTGGGCTTGCAGCCATCGCCTTTACCGCACTGAATTTCAGTGCAAAAGCGCAAGTCACTACCGTATTTTATGAGGACTTCGACAGTCCTCCACTCAATGTTACGACCAGCCACACCCAACCGGGAACGATCCAGTATTGGAACGATACCAACGCGCTGAGCGTGAGCGGCACCAAGAGTTACCACGCCAACGTCCTGCCGCAGGATACGATTTTCTTCCAAACCCAGGCATTTTCAACGGTGGGCAACTCATTTGTTCGCCTTTCGTTTGACCACATTGGTAAGATTCACTTTGGGCAGCGTGGATACATCCGTGTTTCGACCAACAACGGAGCCACATGGACCACACTCAATGCAAGCCACTACCGTGGACCAAGTGCAAGTTTTGGCACACTGGGCTACATCAATGAAGTGATGTATGCCAACTCTGCGGCTCTCAACTACTGGGGTGGCGCGACCACCATCGGCCAAGGAACCGCTCCCACGAACAATTGGTGGGTCAATGAAGTATTTGACATCTCGAGCATTGCGGGTAGCGGTCCGAGCGGAACCGGCACCGGATTCAGTCAAGTTCTTGTCAAATTCGCACTCCAGTACCGAGTTCCAAGCGGCGGAGCCACTACAGCTGGATGGTTTGTTGACAACCTCAAAGTTGAGGCAGCTCCCTGCGAACTGATTCCACCCCAAATTAAATGGAACCTCAATCCGCGCCGCGAACCCATTGGCGCGCGCTACCAAGCTACCGAACAAGTCCGCTTGCGCGCTACCGATAAAGTGCTTCCTAAGTCAGGCATGGATTCAGTGGTGCTTCACTACCAAATGAACGGTGGAACCTGGAATATGGTCAATATGACTGCCGTCAATACGTCTTCATGCCCCGACTCCTCAGAGTACTTCTATGACTTCACCAACCTTGTTGTAGGTGACACCATCAACTGGTGGGTTGAGGCCTTTGACTGCGCCTGCGACGAGAACTCGACTCGTTCACCGTCAACTGCGGCAGCAATATCGTTCAACACCTTTTGGCGCGACCCGTCGCCCCCCGCGGTGTGTGGACCCTCGCTCCCGAACAGCTTCCCGTTTGTTGCTACAACGTTTCCGTACGTCGAGAACTTTGAGGCCTTCTATTGGATGGCCGGAACCGGCGCAGGTACTAGCGGAACCACGCACCGAGGCGTATTCCCATTGGGCAATCCCCCAGCAGGCCGCAACTATGAAGTTTCGCCGAATCCCCTTTCGTCCGGATTCGCATGGTCTGTTCGGACCGGCCAAACAGGAACGTTTGGCACAGGTCCTGACGGTGACCACACCACGGGCAGCGGTAAGTACCTCTACACCGAAGCTTCGCAGGGCAGCCCTGGCAACACCACCCTCTTCATCACTCCTTGTCTGAAGTTGGACAACATCTCGCATGCTGCAGCTGAATTCTACTACCACAAGTTTGGTGCGCACATGGGTAACCTCCGAGTGGATATTGACACGGGTTTGGGTTTCTTAAATAACCTTGGCGTGATCGGCGTCAACACCATTCCAGGTGCAACGCATCGGGGCATTTCTGACCCTTGGGACAAGGCCTTCATCAACCTTGACCCCTACCTCGGCAAGTACGTCCGTATACGATTTGTGGGTACGAAGAATAATTCTGCCGCCAACGACCGTGGTGACATGGCGATCGACGACATCAAAATCTTCCAGCCCTTCACGCGGGACATCAACTTGCTGGAATCCTTCAAACCGCAAAACGGTTTCTGTACGTACACCAACCAAGAAGATGTAAAGATTCGGTTGCGTACCGAAGGTTCGCAGACTTTGACCCAGATTCCGCTCGCGTTCTCGGTAAAAAATCTTGCGACTGGGGTCACCACCATCCTTCGCGACACAGTAGTGGGAAGCTTTGGAATGGCCGACACCATGACCTACACCTTCACCCCGAAGGCGAACTTGAGTGCGTTCACCAACTTTGAAATCTACATCTGGTCTGAACTAAGTGGTGACGGACAGAGCAGTAACGACAGTATTGGCCCCATTGCCATCGAGCACATTCAACCGATCAGTACGTTCCCGTACTTCTTAAACTTTGATGGACCAGGATGGACGGCCGGCAACGGAACCACAGCCAACCCTGGAACCTTTGCTCCATCGGGATGGTTTGCACTTCCCGCCTCGAATAGTGGAGATTATGCCTTCATGGTGGGACACGACTTAACTCCAACCAATGCTACGGGTCCGCGCTGGTCCAAGGGCCGCAAGGGCAACTACCTCTACGCCGAAGGAAACTTTGGTGCCAACAGCCCATTTGCACTCTTTCAGCAAGAGGGTTGTGTCGACCTGAGTGGCATGACCAACCCAGTGCTGTCGTTCTGGCACTACATGTACGGTGCAGACATTGCTTCACTCGGAGTACAGGTTGTTCCGTCAGGAAGCAACACGTGGACGACGATTCCGGCTTCGATTATCACCGGCCAGCAGCAAACATCTGAAACCGGTGATTGGGTATTCAAGCTCATTGACTTGTCTGCCTACGCCGGTCAAACGATTAAAATGCGCTTAGTCGCAGGCAAGACTGGCGCAGGACAAGCCGCCGACATCGCTATTGACGACCTTCTGATCTACGAACACCCCAACAACGACGTGGGCGTTACCGCAATCACCTCGCCTCCCAACACGGTATTCTTGGCGACCCCTCAAAACCTCGTGCTCAAAGTGCGCAACTACGGCAAGCAGCCCAAGACCAACGTACCCGTAACGGTGGTGGTCAAGGACCTGTGTACCCCAAGCAGCACCAACACCTACACGTACACCGTGCCGAGCATTGCAGCAGGAGCTGAGGCCACATTGACAGTGACTTCACCGGTGACGTACTGGGAGGGTGACCTTGAAATCAAGGCCTACACCACCCTAGCTGGCGACGCCTTCTCACGCAACGATACCGCTTCACGAATTACCACTGGCAATACCTCTGTCGGGATTCCCTTTGGACCTGTGACGTTCGACAACTGCGTGGGCAACGAGCACGCCTTCTTTGTTCAAGGTGGAGCAGGTACCCTTCAAATGTGGGAAATGGGGCAACCTGGTAAAGGCTTTACTGCCGCGTCAGGCAGCAACGTGTGGATGACTGGCCTAACCCAGAACTATCAAGGTGTGGGTGACGAATACCTCCGCATGCCCCCCTTGACCAACTTCGACACCATCATGGGTGCTGAACTTCGCTTCAAGCACCGATTTGCCTTTGGCGGAACCGACGGTGGCAACATCGAGTTCTTAAACAACGGAACATGGAATATCCTTGGCAATGCTACCGCAACTATTGGTCAAAACTGGTACGGTTCAAGCTACGGATCTTCAGGTATTGCGGCCCTAGACAACCAACCCGGTTGGACAGGCAGCACCAGCGGAAACTGGATTACCTCAACCCTGCCCCTTTCATTGTGGAACTTCAACGGCAACCCACTCAATCTGCGATTCCGCATGGGAACAACACCGGGTTCGTCAGGAGCAGGCTGGGCACTAGACGACATTCAGATCTATGTTCCGCCCCAAAACTCAATGGCGCCGATCGACATCGATACCAAAGAGTACCTGATTGTCCCCGAAGACACCTCTACCCTCAAAGTCTACCTCGAAAACACTGGTGCGAAACCCGTGGACACACTTCAGGTTCGCTACCGCGTCAACAACGGTGCATGGACGGCGTACGAGACGGTGGTGTACAGCCCTCCGATGCCGCGCGGTGGACGCCGTTGGTTTGAATTCAACCAAGGCTGGCTGAATACCGGTGCGGGATCGTACAGCATTTGTGTGGAGACGCACCGCCCCAACAACAAGCAAGATAACTTGACCGCGGACGACCAATTCTGTAAGACGTTTGTGGTATCAGACAAAATCATTATTGATGCGACTGGATACTGCAACGACTTTGAGGATCCGAATAAAGCAGCTTGGCTGCCATTGCACTCAACCATCAAGACCGCTGCGCACGACTGGGAATTCGGAACGCCTGGCCAGAGCATCATTAGCAGTGCTGCAAGCGGTACCAAGGCATGGATGACCAAGCTTACCGGCAACTACTCGCCTATGGGCCGCAGCTCGCTTCACACGCCCTTCTTTGTACTTGACAGCAATGTGACGTACACGATGAAGTTTGACCACAACATGTTCTCTGAACAGTACCACGACGGCGGCAGCATCGACTGGTCCTACAACGGAGGCATCAACTGGTACACCCTCGGCAACGTGTTCCCTTCGGGCAAGTGGTACAACACGGTGCACGTGACCTCACTCGACAATATCCGTCCGGGATGGACGGGGACTACAAACGGTTGGGCTAGCTCTAGCATCAACTTCACAGCCGAAAACCTCGGAACCTTGATCTTCCGATTCCGCTTTGGTTCAGATTTCACCCTGGTGAACGAAGGTTGGGCGGTCGACAACTTCTGCTTGGAGCAGGCTCCGCTTGGTTCGACGATTGACATCATCGGAATCGGCACTCCTGAAGCGACCCTGACTGACGCGTTCTTGAGCGGAATCAGCCCCAACCCTTCTCAGGGCGGCCCCGTGGGTATGGACTTCCAGTCCAACGAAGGCGGAAGCGTTCGATTGACGGTATACAATATGCTCGGCCAGCCTGTGCTTGCACAAGACTTTGACCACCAAGGCGGCCTTGTGCGCCTTGAGTGGGAAACCGCCCAGCTCGCCGCCGGCATGTACAATGCAGTGGTCGAGTGGCAAGGTCAGAGCTACACCCGCCGCTTTGTCCGCTAGGATCTAGCGCCTGCGGGCAGATTTGAGCCAAAAAGGCAGTGTTTCGATTGAAATGCTGCCTTTTTGTCGTTTTAACCCCTTGGGCATGCGGATTGAGCCATTGAGCCCGTATGGACAACCTTACCGTAAAAACCCAAACCGCCCTTCAGGCAGCACAGCAGCGCGCAACTGAACTGGGCCACCAGGCGATCGATTCCGCGCACCTCTTTTTGGGGGCCGTCGAATCCGACCGTTCCTTTATTGAAGACCTTCTACGCCGGGCGGGACTCGCTCCCGAGACCTTGGTGCGCACCGCCGAAGCCCTACTCGCCCAGCAAGGTCGCGTCGACGGCGGAGAGCGCTACCTCAGCCGCCCCGCACAGAACGCCCTTGCCCAAGCGGCATCTGCAGCCAAAAAATTTGGTGACGACTACGTGAGCCTTGAATTCCTCATCTTGGGAATCGGAACCGCAAGCGACGCGATGGGCCAAGCCCTGCGAGATGCCGGGTTCCGCGAAAAAGAATTCAGCGCCGTCATTGCCCAGCTACGCCAAGGAAAAAAGGCCCAATCCGCATCCGCCGAAGGCAGCTACCAAGCACTTAAAAAGTATGCGATTGACCTGAATGAACGCGCCGAAAGCGGTAAACTCGATCCCGTGATCGGACGCGACGACGAGATTCGTCGGGTGCTCCAGATCCTGTCTCGCCGCACCAAGAACAACCCTGTGCTCGTCGGCGAACCCGGTGTCGGTAAAACCGCTATCGCTGAAGGCCTCGCCCACCGCATCGTTCGGGGTGACGTCCCTGAAAACCTTCAGGGCAAACGCATCTTTTCGCTCGACATGGGCTCGCTGATCGCCGGAGCCAAGTACAAAGGCGAATTCGAAGAGCGCCTAAAGTCCGTAGTTCAAGAGGTGACAGCCGCCGAGGGTGACATCATTCTCTTCATCGACGAAATCCACACTTTGGTCGGAGCCGGCGGCGGCGAAGGCGCTATGGACGCCGCGAACATCCTGAAGCCCGCACTCGCCCGGGGCGAGCTTCGCTGCGTGGGCGCAACAACCCTTAACGAGTTCCAGAAGTACTTCGAAAAAGACAAAGCGCTGGAGCGCCGTTTTCAAAAAGTTTTGGTCGAAGAGCCCGACACCGAGGCGTCCATCGCCATTTTGCGCGGAATCAAAGAGAAGTACGAAAGCCACCACAAAGTGCGCATCAAGGATGAAGCGGTGGTGCAGTCGGTCCTTTTGAGCCAGCGCTACATATCTGATCGGTTTTTACCTGACAAGGCTATTGACTTGATGGATGAGGCGGCCTCCAAACTTCGGCTCGAAATCAATTCTAAGCCCGAAGAGCTCGACGATTTGGACCGCAAGATCATTCAGCTCGAAATTGAGCGCGAGGCCATCCAGCGCGAGGACGACCCAAAGCGCCTCAACCTGCTCAAGCAGGAACTCGCCGCGCTCAACGAGAAGCGAACGGCCTTGGGTGCTCAATGGTCCGCTGAAAAAGAGGCCGTGGAACGCATCCAACGGGCCAAAGAGGACGTTGAAGGCCTCAAACTCGAAGCCGAACAGGCAGAGCGCAACGGAGACTACGCCAAAGTAGCCGAAATCCGCTACGGCAAGCTGGCGGCGGCTGAACAGTCCATTACCGACGGCCTGACGGCCCTGGACGGGCTTCGCACCGACCGACGCGCGATGGTTCAAGAAGAAGTGGGCGCTGAAGACATTGCTGAAGTTGTGTCGCGCTGGACCGGAATCCCCGTGAGCAAGATGCTCGAAAGCGAGCGAAGCAAACTCCTTCGCCTCGAAGACGAACTCCACCAGCGGGTAGTCGGTCAAAACGACGCGATTGAAGCTGTCTCGGACGCCCTGCGCCGCGCCCGTGCGGGCTTGGGCGACCCCAAGCGACCTATCGGGTCGTTTCTGTTCCTCGGCCCCACTGGAGTCGGAAAAACCGAACTTGCACGAGCTCTGGCAGAATTTCTCTTTGACGACGACCAAGCTATGGTTCGAATCGACATGAGCGAATACCAAGAGCGCCACAGTGTCTCTCGGCTCGTAGGAGCTCCTCCGGGATACGTGGGCTACGAAGAAGGCGGACAGCTCACCGAAGCCGTACGCCGTCGCCCCTATGCGGTCGTGCTCCTCGACGAGATCGAAAAGGCCCACCCCGAAGTCTTTAATGTCTTGCTTCAGGTACTCGACGACGGACGGCTCACCGACGGCAAGGGTCGCACAGTCAACTTCACGCACAGCGTCGTGGTGATGACCAGCAACTTGGGTTCTGAACTCCTACTCGACGGCGAAGGCCCCGAGGCTGTTCAGCAGTTGCTGCGCAAAACCTTGCGCCCAGAGTTTCTCAACCGCATCGACGAAATCATCACCTTTCACCCATTGGGCGAAGACCACGTGCGCCGCATCGTTCAGCTGCAGCTCAAAGAGGTTCAAAAACGCTT
>JAURGG010000128.1 GCA_030833905.1 Schleiferiaceae bacterium | reverse complement strand
TTCCCCCTGTCGGCGCATGCGACCGCCCGATTGCCGCTCTTAACAGGCCTTGAAGACTCCCTCCAGCGCGTGGAAGCCATGCAATTATTGCACCGCGCAGCGGAGCATGCCGCCTTCCCTGGAGGTTGGTCTGCCTTAGACCGCGATGACCGCGGCCGCTACACCGCCTACCCCGATTGGCATCCCCACGCCATCCGCTGGGGCGCCGCCTCCCGTTTTGATGAAAAAGCCCACAAGGCTCACGCTCTCTATGCCCAATTGCTCCAGGCCAAATCCCTGGATAGCTTGCGCTGGATGGACGTGCGTTTTGCCGGCCAAGTCGTGTATGAATTTATCGATTGACCCTATGAAAACCCACCGTATTGCTGTCGGCCTCGACATCGGAACCACCAAAATTGTCGCCCTCATCGGACGCCACAATGAATTTGGTAAAATTGAAATCATTGGGCACGGTACGGCACCGAGTTTGGGTGTCCAGCGCGGTGTGGTGGTCAACATCACCCAAACGATTGAGTCCATCGAAAAAGCGGTGGAGCTCGCAGAGCAAAGTGCCGGTTTGAACATCAAATCCGTCGCCGTGGGTATTGCTGGGCAGCATATTCGCAGCTTGCAGCATTCGGATTACATCACCCGCGAAGATGCGGAGGAGGTGATTGAGGATGCCGATTTGGACCGCCTGACCGAAAACGTCCACAAGCTTGCCATGATGCCCGGTGAAGAAATCATCCACGTCCTG
>JAURGG010000127.1 GCA_030833905.1 Schleiferiaceae bacterium | reverse complement strand
GGCTGCCGAATTGGCCGCTATGGCCTAAGCCTTTTTTCCAATAAACATAAAGCCGCCTGATCAGGGCGGCTTTTTTTATGCCTACATAGTTTGAAATGAGCAGAGCGCTCGGTAGTTCGTTGACTTTGGGCGTTGGAGTCGTGCGGGATGCGTGCCCTAGGCTTGTTTGCGGCACACATAGAGCGGCTCGTCAGACGGGAGGCGGTAGCGTTCTACTTCATCTTGGGGGAGCGTTTTGAAGAGCTCCACTTTTTCCACGGTGAATCCGGCCGCGGTGAGGCGCTGGGGATAGTCCTCTCCGTAGAGGCGCACGTGGTCGTATTGAAGGAAGCGGCGCTCACGTTCGGCCGGGTCCGTGATGCTGGGATCCTCGTCGGTCACCGCGATACCAGGTACCCAGGGCACTTGGAAGATGCCCCATCCGCCAGGTTTCATGACGCGGTATAGTTCACGCAAGCACTGGGCGTCGTCCGTCACATGCTCCAGTACGTGGTTGCAAAAGATGACGTCAAAGCGGTTGTCTTCCAGAGGAATCTGGTGCAAATCAAAGTGCATATCCGCCAAGGGGGACTCGATGTCGGCAGTTAAAACCTGTAGGTTGGGTTGCGCCTTAAAGCGCTGGTGAAAGCATTGCTCTGGAGCGATGTGCAGGACGGTAAGTGGAGCGGTGAAGAACTCCGTGTAGCGCTGCAGGTAGAGGTAGAGGAGGCGGTGGCGTTCCAGCGAGTTGGTGCCGGG
>JAURGG010000126.1 GCA_030833905.1 Schleiferiaceae bacterium | reverse complement strand
AACCAGCTAAACTATCGAGAAAACGTATCTATAAGAGAGACGGTTACGCATGTGTTTATTGTGGTAGTGAAAAACACCTCACATTAGACCACGTATTACCACGTTCTCGTGGTGGACGTAACACATGGGATAATTTGGTTGCTTGTTGTTCTTCATGTAATCATCATAAAGGAAATAAAACTCCTGATGAAGCCGGTATGAAGTTCTTGGTTAGACCATATACGCCAGGAGTGTTCTCTGACGTATTGTATTCCAACGTAGAAGATTTGTGGGAAGATTTCAAAAAAGCATTTGTCTAAACCGATTTTAGGTTTTATATTTGAGGTATTGAAATGCCGATGTGGTGAAATGGTAGACACGAGGGACTTAAAATCCCTTGGACAGTAATGTTCGTGCCGGTTCGAGTCCGGCCATCGGTACTAATTTTTTATTAATGGATATCAAAAAATATTTTCAGTTTACAGGGACTATTAGTGGTCTCAATTATTTTCTACGTAATTTCATATCATATATTACCGCCTTTATGGGTGGTTATATGTTGGGTTACGGTGTTGGTATAAATCAAATAGGTTTAATCACATTAGGCTTATTAGTTGTTACACCAGCAATTCTTTTTAGTCTAACATCAATTTACAAAAGATTGAATGCCCTTTACAGCGATTCCGCAACAACCTACCTAATTGGTATTATTCTAATTCAGGTTTTATCTCAGTTCTTAGAAGAAGGTGGATTCAAAAGT
>JAURGG010000125.1 GCA_030833905.1 Schleiferiaceae bacterium | reverse complement strand
GTTTTACATAAGAATATAACGGCCGAGAAGCAGGCCATGGAAGTCCGCAAAGTGAAGCGGGCCGAAAGCGGTATGATCATGGACCCCGTGACGTTGACGGCTGCGTCCCTAATAGGAGAAGCCAAGCGCCTTATGGCGGAATACCGGATTGGAGGCATCCCGGTAGTCAACGAAGAAAAGGCGCTGGTGGGCATTATCACCAACCGAGACCTGCGGTTTGAGACAGACGATCACAAAAAGGTCGGTGAAGTCATGACGGCACAACCCTTGGTGACCGCCTCTGAAAACACCACCATGGAGGAAGCAGAGCTGATCCTTCAAAAAAATAAGATTGAAAAGTTGCCCGTGATCAAGGCCGACGGTTCCTTGATGGGCTTGATTACCTACCGCGACATCAGCAAAAAACGCAACAAGCCGAATGCCAACAAAGATGCCTACGGGCGCTTGCGCGTTGCCGCAGCGGTCGGAGTTACGCCGGACATATTGGACCGCGTGAGCCTTCTCGTCGCGGCGAATGTGGACGCCATTGTCATTGATACGGCCCATGGCCATACTCGCGGGGTGGTCGATGCTTTGAAAAAAGTGAAAACGCAATTTCCCGATTTGGACGTGGTTGTGGGAAATATCGCTACGGCGGAAGCCGCCAAATACTTGGTTGAGGCGGGTGCGGATGCGGTCAAGGTGGGCATCGGACCCGGATCGATTTGTACCACGCGCGTCGTAGCAGGGGTAGGCGTTCCCC
>JAURGG010000124.1 GCA_030833905.1 Schleiferiaceae bacterium | reverse complement strand
CCGGGGCCGGAAGGCACGGGGGTGAAGTCGTCTATGTCGGACCTGGTCCAGGGGTATTGTCCCAGGCCACGCTAACCGCCGATTACTTGACGGGCCGAAAGCGAATTACCAGAACCCAGCGCCCCATGGAGGGAGCCAAATGGATTCACCTCGCTGGAGCGCGCGCCCACAACATTCAATCGGTCGACATGGACATTCCCCTTCATCGCTTTACCGCAGTCTGCGGAGTGAGCGGTAGTGGAAAAACGACCCTGATTCGCAATATTTTGGTACCTGCTTTGCAGAAGCACTTGGGAGAATTCGCTGGGCGCGGGGGATACTATGATACCCTCACCGGCGACTTACGCGCCATTCGGGCCATTGAGGTTGTCGACCAAAACCCCATCGGAAAGTCATCGCGCTCCAACCCGGTCACCTACCTCAAAGCGTACGACGACATTCGAGCCCTCTATGCTAGCCAAAAAAACGCCCAACTTCGGGGCTTTCAGGCCAAGCACTTCTCCTTCAATACCGACGGCGGACGCTGTGAAATTTGCAAGGGTGACGGCTTTGTGACAGTGGAAATGCAATTCATGGCGGACGTTCACCTGCAATGCGAGCAATGCCACGGCAAACGATTCCAGGATGACGTGCTCGAAGTTGAGGTCCATGAAAAAAATATTTCCGATATCCTTCGGATGACTGTGGACGAAGCGGTCCCATTTTTTACCGAAATCGGACAAACCAAGATTGCGAAAAAAATTCA
>JAURGG010000123.1 GCA_030833905.1 Schleiferiaceae bacterium | reverse complement strand
GCCACGGGTGAACTCTCTGTCCTGCGCGAAACCAAAGCCAGCGAATATGGTGCTTTCTTCCTCCGCGGCGGCGAGCGCATCGGGTATTTCACCGGGGGTCAACTCTGGCTGGACAAGGTGAACGATCCGACGTATTTGCCCGTCCCGTTGACTGAGGTCGAAGGTGGCATCGGTGATGCGAAAGTGATTGAATTGAATGACGGTCGCTTGCTGATCACCTTCGTGACGCGTGTCCAACTGGACCAAACGCCTGCGGAGCGCCACCCTGAGGCTCCCAAGGCCAACTACGCGGTCTACGACGACCTCATGTACCGCCACTGGGACAGCTGGACGGATTACTCCTACAACCACATCGCCTATATGGTGGTGGATCCCAACAAAACCACGCCTACCGGCAAGTTTACCGACATCATGGCCGGCGAAAAGGCGCACAGCCCCCTCCCTCCTTTTGGCGGTGCCGAAAGCTTTGACGTGAGCCCCGACGGCCGTTTCATCGTCTACGCCAGCAAGAAAGTGGAGAGCGGCAAGGAGTTCGCTTTGCACACCGATAGCAAGCTCTACCTCTACGACCGCGAGACGGGACGCACCAGCACCCTGAATGGATTGGACGGCTACGACAACCACCCCAGCTTCTCCCTGGACGGCAAATGGCTGGCCTTTGTCGCCATGCCCGAAGACGGCTACGAGAGCGACGTCAACCAACTCTACATCGTGGACGTGGCTTCTGCCGGCGAAAAGCGCGCAT
>JAURGG010000122.1 GCA_030833905.1 Schleiferiaceae bacterium | reverse complement strand
CAGCAAGAAAAAGGCTTTGCCGTCGGCGCGCCAGGACAGCCCGTAGCGGTGGAGACCCACCCGGTCTGCCGCAGTGAACTCGCATCGAATGCCGTTTTCCAGGGTCACCGCGTAGTAGCCCGCTTCCGCCACCTCGGAGGCTTTGTCAAAGCCGACGGTTTCTGCGAAGTCTTCGGGGCCCGCCAAGGGCCGAATCAAAATGTCCGAATAATCGCTGACCCCCGTCCCGCTCAAATGCGTGTGGCTAAATCCGTACAGCGTGGAATCCGTGAAGTGGTAGCCGCTGCAGCCGTCCCAGCCTTCTTTGCGCGTATCGGGCCCTACCTGGACCATTCCAAACGGAGCGGTCGCAGCCGGATGGGTATGCCCATGTCCGCCCGTGCCAATAAAGGGGTCGATATGGGCTACCGTGATAGGCCTATCAGGAATGTGCTGGGCTTGGCTGGACAGCGCCAAGCCGCCGAGAAGCAGGAGGAGAGCAAGGGTCTTTTGCATCCCTACAAGATAAAAAGGAAGCGGCCCCGCTGGGGGGCCGCTCTATAACAAGTTATCAGTTCCAACAGCCTTCGTAGCTCGGTGCCTGGTAGATGTAGGTTTCCGCCTTTTTGTCCTCTACCCACTGTAGCATTTTGGATTGCTTTCGCTGGTTTTGCACATAATTCTTCAGCAGGCTGAAGTCTTGGGCGAGGTTGGCTCGGTGTGGGGCTACCCGGTCGCGCAATTGCAGAATGCGAAAAATTTCCTGGCCAT
>JAURGG010000121.1 GCA_030833905.1 Schleiferiaceae bacterium | reverse complement strand
TTAAAAAGCGCGGGGCTTAAAGCCGACCGGCTTTGATCGTCTCTACAACAGCTGGATCGAGCAGCGTCGTGGTGTCCCCGAGTTGCTCAAGCTCCCCCTCCGCTATTTTCCGGAGTATTCGGCGCATAATCTTGCCCGAACGCGTCTTGGGCAAGCCCGGCACAAACTGAATCTTATCCAGCTTCGCAATAGCCCCGATGTGCTCTACCACTTCCGCAAGTATTTCGGTTCGAAGTCCCTCACTTTCTGCACCTTGCAGGATGACATAGGCGTAAATTCCCTGGCCCTTAATGTCGTGCGGGTAGCCAACAATCGCGGATTCCACCACCTGCGGATGCATGTTGATGGCATTCTCTACCTCGGCCGTCCCGATGCGGTGGCCGCTCACGTTTAACACATCGTCTACACGGCCTGTGATGCGGTACAGGCCCTCTTCATCCCGAATGCAGCCATCCCCCGTGAAGTAGAGCCCAGGGTAGGTTGAAAAATAGGCCTGGCGGCAGCGTTCGTGGTCGCCGTAGGTGGTTCGTATCATGCCTGGCCAGGGGAAGCGCATGCACAAATTGCCCGACACCCCATTGCCCTGGATCTCCTGCCCCTGCTCATCCACCAAAAGGGGTTGCACCCCGGGAAGTGGGCGTGTGGCGTAGGTGGGTTTTGCCTCGGTGACCCCCGCCAAATTGGAGATCATGATGCCTCCCGTTTCAGTTTGCCACCACGTATCCACAATGGGAACGCGTCCTTTGCCCACGTGCTG
>JAURGG010000120.1 GCA_030833905.1 Schleiferiaceae bacterium | reverse complement strand
GAGGGCATGACCCACCCAGCCTTGGCACACAATGTGCCTCTGATTCTCATCATCGGAGTGACCATTGTCCTCGGAGGCTTGGGATTCAGCACCATCCATGACTTATTCTCGACCCAAGCCTATGTGGCGCGGCGACGCAATCCATGGATCCATTTGAATGTGAATACCAAAATTGCTTTGTATGCAGCCTTGATCCTCATTCCATTGGGCACTCTCATCTTTGGGGCCTTGGAATGGCATGGAACCCTATTTGGAATGGATCATGGGCATCGCATTTTAACCTCTCTTTTCCAATCTATCACGACGCGAACGGCCGGATTTAACACCGTGGACTTTGGGGCCGTGGCGCTGCCTACACTGCTCATTTTGATCGTCTTCATGTTTATTGGCGGCTCCTCTGGCTCGACGGCGGGGGGCATCAAAACATCGACGTTTGCCCTCGTTTTTGTCAATGCCCTGGCTACCATCCGCGGTCGGAAGCGAGTCGAACTATTCCATTCCACCATTCCTGTGGAACTTCTCAACCTCGCCATGAGTGCCTTTTTATTTTCGGCGAGCTCCATCCTTCTTGGCATCTTCATGCTAACCATTACCGACGGCCATATTGGTCTGGCACGACTGGCCTTTGAGGAAGTGAGTGCCTTTTGCACGGTGGGACTATCCACGGGCATAACGTCCGAATTGAGCACCTCGGGACAAACTATCTTAATGCTTTCCATGTTAGTAGGGCGTGTAGGGACCATAACTTTGGCCTTCGCACTGACT
>JAURGG010000119.1 GCA_030833905.1 Schleiferiaceae bacterium | reverse complement strand
AGTCGCCTCCTTGCCTTTGTATTATCGCGGCGAGTATCACTTATCGGAAGAAATGATTGGCCTATTGCTCGGGGCGAATGGAGTTCTCGTTGTGGGTTGTGAAATGGTCTTTGTCAACTGGGCGCAGAACCGGATCAAACCGCGTTTTGCTATCGCCTTGGGTTGCATCGTTCTGGCCATTTCCTTCGCGAGTCTCAACCTATTAGATGGCGTGCCCAACTTGTTCGTTTCTATGGGGATCTTGAGTATTGCCGAAATTCTCGCTATGCCCTTTATGATTTCATGGATCACCCTTCGAGCCGGCGAAGCATCCCGTGGCCGATACTTGGGTATATATGCAGCGACCTATGCCCTCGGACATATCCTCGCTCCCATCATTGGAACGCGGATGATTGCCGGAGCTGGCTATGCCTCCCTTTGGTGGCTTTGTACAGGAATTGCCCTGGTTGCAGCGATCGGCTTTAGTCAGCTACCTCCCGCGACTGCGCGTCAATCACAGCCATAGCAGCAGCATTCACAATTTCCCGTACACTGGAGCCCAGCTGCAAAACGTGCGCGGGGTAGTTTAGACCGATGAGCAAAGGACCCACCGCCTCCATGCTCCCCATAGATTGCAAGAGTTTGTAGGAAATGTTGGCGGAGCTCAATCCGGGGAATACAAAGATGTTGGGCTCCTTCCCGACCAAATCACTGAAGGGGAATTGTTCCTGAAGCAGGGTGTTGTCTACTGCAAAGTTGGCTTGCATCTCACCGTCAACGATCAGGCC
>JAURGG010000011.1:5666-29950 GCA_030833905.1 Schleiferiaceae bacterium | reverse complement strand
GCCCTTGATGCAGCCGAAACCCGCGGACTTCGACTTCGTGTGGTGCCGGACCTTGCCGCCTTGCCTGCATCGCGCACCCAGTGGTCGGCCCTGGGCAACGTGCTGCTGCTGGACTGGCGCCGTGAGCCTTTAGCCACGGGCTGGGCGCCCACGGTGAAGCGAGCTATGGATGTTCTGGGTTCTGCTACCGCTCTGGTGCTGCTTGCCCCGGCGATGGCTGGAATTGGGCTCTGGATACGGTTGCGCAGCCGAGGCCCCGTGCTGTTTGCGCAGGAGCGCTACGGGTACAAGGGCGAACCCTTCACGATTTGGAAGTTCCGAAGCATGGACGCCACGGCCCATCCGGACCTGCAGGCGGTTCCCGGCGACGCGCGGGTGCTGCACCCTTGGTTGCGTGCGAGCCACCTCGACGAGCTGCCCCAACTCTGGAACGTGCTTCGCGGCGACATGAGCCTCGTCGGACCGCGCCCTCACATGGAAAGCGACACGCAGCGCTACGCCGACGCGGTTCGGGGCTACGGAATTCGCCATTGGGTGCGTCCCGGAATCACCGGGCTGGCCCAAGCCCGCGGGCTGCACGGCCACACCGACGAAGCCTCAATGGCTGAGCGCGTCAAAGCCGACGTCTACTACGTCGAGCACTGGTCGGTGGCGCTCGACCTCAAAATCATGCTGGCTACGCTGCTTCGGGCGCGGGGTTGGGTGTGAGCCTGCCTTACTACGATGGTAGTGCCTAGTGCTTCAGAATTTTGAAGTGCTGAACAGCACCGTTAATTGCAACGTCGATGAGGTACATTCCAGATGGAATCGCAGACAATTCAATAGTTGTGGTACCGTCAACCACCCGTATGAGTTGCCCACTGGCAGTACGCAGCAGGATTTTGTAGGGTGTGTCTGATGGAAGTCCGTCAATGTGAACGAGATCTTTTGCCGGGTTAGGTCGCAGCACTAGTGAAAGCTGACTTGACTCGTTTACACCAATACCGTTGAGTTCAAGGAATGTGCATGTGGTATTGGTTCCGCACGAATCACTCACGGTGAGGCATGCTTGGTACAGACCTGAATTGGTGTAGGTGTGTATCGGATTAGGCAAAGCGGCACTGTATCCATCCCCAAAGTCCCAAGCGTAACTGGTAGCGGCCTGATTTAGGCTGGTGAATTGAACCGTTAATCCGGTATTTGTGTGATTCCAGGCCGAAGAAAGGGTATCACACAAATTTATCGTGTCGCACATTGTAGCTGTGCCGCATGAATCAGTTACCGTGTGGCACACGTAGTAACTGCCATGTAGGGCATACGTATGGTTTGGATTGGCTAATGTTGACATGTATCCGTCACCAAAATCCCACATGTGCGTGGTTCCTGCGCTTAAATTGGGCGCAGAAGAAAAGCTTAACTGCAGAGAAGAAACTTTGGTGTGGTTGAATTGTGGCGAACCTTGTACACAACTGTAGTACACGATGAGCTTGGGACGTTTATTGGGATCGGGGTGGTCGCCAGATGAGCATACCACGGACCGATAGGCAACCTCTGTATTGAGTTTCATGCCGAATCCATGATTGACACCCGACAAAAGGTGGTCGTTTACAATTGGCGTTACGTCAATCACATAATCTTGGGTATTACTCACAGATTGCGGAACGCTAACCGTGTTTACGCTGCTCAAAGAAGGCTGATTGGACCAGTTTACGGTGCTCGGCGTCCAAGCGGAAGACACATTGTAAACCGTAAAGTCGTTTTGACCCGTATGAATTCCGCCGTGAGAAGTAGAAATCGTGTTGCAGTACCAAAAAAGTTTGGCGCTGTCAATGGTGCTGACCGGAATACTCGAGTAGTCGAACTTCATGAAAAACCTCTTGGTTGAGGGTGTGCCCCCAGCAGTCCATTTTGAAATCGTTGCGTCTTCGTGGGTGCTGTAGTTTGTGGTCGGAAACACGTCGACGATCATCGCGTCTTGGTTGGTTCCCGGGCCTGGTCGGAGCACCACCGCAGTAGTCTGGGCATTGAGGTTCTGACTGCAGAGCCAGGAGTTCAAAATGATGAATGCTAGAATTTTAGTGCGGATCATGCCGTGCTATTTTGCGGTGAATGTACAATTAATTATCAACCTGAAGTGACCATTTTGGACAGGTTGGCACATGCGAAATCGTACTGTTCCACAATCACGGGCCAACGGTAGCCGCGGTCAAGGGTCGCGCGGTGGTCGCGGATTAGGGTTGCTCGCTGATTCCAAGCGTGAGCGAGCTGCTCGCGGGCAGTTTCAGTGGTAAAATAGTGGGCCGAATCGCCCAAAATTCCGCGGTTGAAGGCATTGTCGTGGGCGGCAATCGCGCAGCCAGCGGCCATGGCTTGAAGAAGGCCGGGATTGGTTCCGCCCGCCGAATGCCCGTGGATGTAGAGCCCGCAGTGGGCGCGCAAACTGTCGAGCAGGCCCGCGTCGAACTGGCCACCCAAAAGATGTACGTTGGGCAGCTGCTGAAGGGCGCGACCCTCAGGGTTTGCGTAGGGGCCGACCACCACCACGGGTGCCACGGGGCTCAGCGCCTTGGCGGCCACCAGGACGTGGTTTTCAGGAACCAGTCGGGCAATGATGAGCGCGTAACCACCGGGCTGTAGGCCCAGCGAGGGGTCAAGTTCGCCAGCCGTTTTAGGGTCGTCGACGCCGTACGCGATTTCGGCGATGGGCTTTGGGTACTGGGCCGCGTAACGCGCCATTTCGGGGTGGTCGGCGACGAGCAGGTCGGCAGAACGGGCCGCAGTGCGCTCGGCCCACTTGAGGTAGCGCTGCACGGCTGGGCGGTACTTGCCGCGCATCCACTCGAGGCCGTCGAGGTGCACGGCGAGCGGAGCGGTTCCGCGCAAGAATTTGAGGGCAAGCCACGGGGCGGATGAGGTGGTCCCGAGGGTAAGGTGGACGTCGGGCCGCTGCTTGGCCGTGTCGCGAAGGCTCAGTAGGTCGTAGATGAACTGGCCGGCGGAACCCATCCACGGCTCGGGATCACGGTGGATTCGTCGGCGCACACCCTGGTGCGACCACTCGGTGACGGGGTGGGTCGACGAGGTGGCCACATCGACGCGCCACCCCCGGTCTGACAGGCCTTGGGCGAGGTGGTCAACCAGTTCTTCGTATCCGCCGTAGCGGTTGGGGATTCCGCGTGAGCCCGTGATGCTGAGGCGACCCCGCAACCCAGAGTAAATCTGCTCGAGCTGCTCGGCGGCCCGATCCCAGGTCAGTAGCAGAGCCCGGTCAGAGCCCAACTCGACGTCGGCATGCGCGTCGGCGGCGCGCACGGCGGACACCCAGGCTTCGAGTTCAAGGGGCGCCACATGGACCTCGTCGCCCCACTCGGCGGCGCCCAAGACTCCGGGCGCGGCCACGACTTGGCATCCGGCGCGGCGCGCTTCGGCGACCGTGAGGCCGTAGGTTTCGCTCAGCGACGGGACCAGTACGCCACGTGCCGCTACGTAGACCACGGCTAAAGCCGCGGGTTCGAGGCGTGGAAGCCATTCGACATCAGCGCCCGCCGCGCGGGCCGCCCGAATCGCTTGGTGAAGTTGGTTTCGGTAGCGGCCGTGGTTGGGCGCACAATCGCCGTACAGCCGTAAAGGTTCTGTGAACCCTCGGCGGGCCATGGCGCCCCACAGTTCGACCGCAAAAACTTGGTTTTTTAGGCCTTCAACGCGGGCCGGAATCAGCCATCCGTGCCGAAGGTGGCCGTGGGGACGTGCACCTAGTGGCAGGTGGTCTGCGCCTGGGGGGACGACGTGCACGCTGGCTCCGAGGTCCCAGCGAGAGCGAAGCGTCGAAGCCTCTGCCTCAGTCGTCGCGACCAGCGCGTCGGCGGTCCACGCGAGGTCCGAGCTCAAGCGGTCAGGGCGCAGCACGGACCAACCTGGCCAGCGGTCTTGGCCACGAAGGGCCCGCACCGCGGCCTTGCCCACCTCAACCCAACCCTGAGGAACCTTGGCCGCAAAGGGCGCCCGCTGCGCGTCGTAGGCGCGGTAGTCCACCAGAACACTGCTGACGACCCAACGCAACCCAGGGTACGTCCGGCGAGCCTGCATGCAGGGAATCTGATCAGCCCAGCGGCCCAAGTTGATGGAATGAAGCACGTCCCAGGGCTCTCGGGCGAGGAGCGCCTGCAGGTGCGCAACCTCGGTCACCACCTCGACGCGGTGGCCACGCTGGGCTAAGGCGGCTGCAGTCTGCTCGAGCTGCACAGTGTCACCTCCGGGCTGCGCCCAGAGGCTTTTGCGGGCGAAAAAAAGCAGCTTCACGGGCTAAATGTACTGCGGCAACGGCGTACCTTCGGGGGGAACAACGAACTCCCAGTAGCCATGGCCATTCCCAAGTTTCTCGTAGGCGACAACACCGACCACCCCGACAGCGTATTTCTGATTCACACGGAATACCCCCGATTTGTCATGGACCTCGACACCGACGAGATCGAGTGGCTCGACGACGTCGACGGCGAAGACGAGGCGGACTTGACCGACGAAATGGCGAAGCTCCTCGGTGAGGCCCAAGCATTCTACCAGCGCGAAGTCGACCGCTACGAAGACCTCGAAGACTAAGTCCCAATGAGTTTCTGGAACCGACTTCAGTGGCGCCAAAACGCGCCGCTCGCCCTTCCTGTGGTCGCCGGTCAGGTGGGCCACATTGCGGCGTCGGTTGCAGACTCGGTGATGGTGGGTCGGCTCGGAACCATTCCGCTCGCCGCCGTTTCCTTGGCGAACAGCATTCTCTCGGTTCCGCTCGTATTCGGAATCGGAATGGCCTACGGCCTCACCCCGCTGGTCGCGCACGCCCACGGCCAGCGCCGCCGAACCAAGGGGCAGCAGCTGTTTAAAAATGCGGTAGCCGTCAACGCCGCCGCCGCGCTGCTGATGACCGTAATGGCCTATGCCATGGCTTGGGGCGCCGAGCAGACGGGCCAGGATCCGCGTGTGATCGACGCCTACCGGGACTACTTTTTTATCGTCTCCCTGAGCTACCTGCCCTTCATGCTTTTTATGGCGGGCAAGCAGTACCTCGAGGGCTTGGGCGAAACGAAAATCCCCATGCGCCTCAGTATTGCGGGCAACAGCTTGAACATCGTGCTCAATGCGCTGTTGATTTTCGGATGGTTCGGATTCCCTGAGTGGGGAATGATGGGCGCCGGCGTGGCGACACTTACGGCGCGCATTGCCATGGCGGTGGGCATGTACGTGGCGCTTTTTGGCCGCGGGCGGATCGATGCAGAGATTTGGGCTGCCGCTCGCGTAACCCTGTACCGGGTGTGGGCGCTGCTCAAGCTGGGGGTTCCGACGGGATTTCAGTACATTTTTGAGGTTTCGGCGTTTGCGCTTTCGGCCTGGATCATCGGAACCTACGGAGCCGAAGCCCTCGCCGCACACCAGGTGGCCATCAGTTTGGCCAGTATAAGCTACATGGCCGCCACGGGCTTGGGGGCCGCCGCCACGATTCGCATCGGCCAGTACCTCGGGCAGCGCGACCACACGTCTGCCCGGGAGGCGGCGACGAGTCTTTTTGGGCTCACCGTGCTCTTTATGACCTTCACGGGGCTATTGTTCTTGTTCGGACGCAACCTTTTTCCCTTCTTGTACACCGACGACGCGGCGGTTGCGCGGCTTGCGGGCCAGCTCTTAATCGTGGCGACGCTCTTTCAAATTTCAGACGGAATGCAGGCCACTGCACTTGGTGCGCTGCGCGGAATTCAGGATGTAAAAATTCCTACTGTCTTCACGTTTGTGGCTTACTACGTCGTGGCCTTGCCGCTGGAGTGGGTCATCGGAACCTACTTCAATTGGGGCGCCGTCGGTGTGTGGGTGGCCCTAGCCATCGGCCTCACTTTAGCGGCCGGAGCTATGACGTGGCGCTTTTACCGCCGCTTAGAGGTGCTGGCTGCGCGGAATCCTTAGTTTGCCGTTCAATTACGGCTCATTTGTAGCGCAATTTTGAGCCGTAAAAGTCGTACTTTCGGCTCATGAACTACCTGTGGCAGCGCCTCGATTGGCCGAATTTTCGCGTGAATACGAGTTCGTTGGACGCGGAGCTTATGGCCTACGAGCGAACGGCGGGGCGACTTCTGGGGGGGATTCAGGCGCTTCCGAGGTCTGCTCAAGATGATGCGCTGGTCGACGTACTTACTGAAGAGGCGGTACGCACTTCTGAAATCGAAGGTGAACTGCTGCGCCGCAGCGACGTCGCGTCTTCGATTCAACGGACCTTGGGCTTGACTGATTCTGCGCCCGTGCACGATCAGAGGGCTCGCGGTATCGCTGAAGCGCTGGTTTTGATTCGCTCAACGTACTTTGAAACCTTGGATGCCGTCATGCTGCACCGATGGCATTCGGTGCTGATGGCCCATGATTCCAAGGTATCCAAGGGATGCTGGCGTAGCCACCCTGAACCCATGCAAATAGTTTCGGGCCCCATGGGTCGGCGCCGTGTGCACTTTGAGGCTCCGCCCTCGGCTGAGATTCCGTGCGAAATGCAGCGCTTTATTGATTGGTTCAACCGCACGGCTCCCTACGGTCCAGAATGGATTCCATCGGCACCTGTGCGGGCCGCTTTAGTGCACCTGTACTTCGAAACGCTGCACCCGTACGAGGACGGCAACGGCCGCATTGGGCGCATGCTCGCCGAGAAAGCACTTGTGCAAACGACGGGGTTTGCACAGCCTCTGAGTATTTCGGCGGAACTGGAGCGCCATCGAGCAGAGTACTACCGGCAGCTAGAGCTCGCCCAGCGTTCGTCCCGTCGTTTGGAATGGGTCCGATACTTTGTGGGCGTGGTCCGCAAAGCCCAGTCTCGGGGGCACGACACGGTGGCGTTCACCGTCAAGAAGGCTAAGTTTTATGCCATCTACGGGCATCAATTCAACCCCGTTCACGAGAAGGTCATAGCCCGAATGTTTGCTGCGGGTCCCGAGGGATTTGAAGGAGGAATGTCTGCTGCGAAGTATGTTGGCCTAACCAAGGTATCTAAGGCCACGGCCACCCGGCATTTGCTAGAACTTTCTGAAATGGGTGCTTTAAAGAGCTTCGGGAATGGACGAAGCACGAGGTATTCGCTTCAGCTCGACCTGGATTCGCCGTGGCCAGGGTGAACGGGCCTTACGCGTAGCGTTCGGCGTCGGCCCCACTGATCGGGCTGCCACCGAGGATGTGCAGGCGCTCGACCACGTTGCGCAGCTGGCGCACGTTGCCGGTCCAGTCCATTTGCTGCAGGTGTGCCATGGCTTCGGGGGTCATGCGCTTGGCGGCTCCGTCCAAAAGTCCGAGAAAGTGTTCCACGAGCAGGGGAATGTCGTCGCGGCGGTCGTTCAACGGCGGCACCTCGATGACAATCACACTCAGGCGGTGGTACAAATCTTCGCGGAACCGTCCAGCGGCAATCTCAGCCTTGAGGTCTTTATTGGTCGCGGCCAGTACGCGCACGTTCACCGAGATGGACTTGCCGCTTCCCACCGGGGTAATGCAGTTTTCTTGAAGTGCGCGCAGCACCTTGGCTTGGGCCGACAGGCTCATGTCGCCGATTTCGTCGAGAAAAAGGGTTCCGCCGTCGGCCAGCTCAAACTGGCCTTTGCGGTCCTTGATAGCGCTGGTGAACGAGCCTTTGGTGTGTCCAAAAAGCTCAGATTCAATGAGTTCAGACGGAATCGCCGCACAGTTCACCTCGATAAAGGCCTGGCGCGAACGGGCCGAAAGCTGGTGAATTTGGTTGGCCACGATCTCTTTGCCGCTCCCGTTGGGCCCGGTGATGAGGACGCGGGCATCGGTCGGAGCCACTTTCTCGACGACCTCTCGCACTGTTTCTAGGGCAGCGGATTCGCCGACCATTTCAAACTTTTTGTCGGCTTTTTTGCGAAGGCGCTGGTTTTCGGCCACCAGTTTTTTGCGGTCCAGGGCCTGGCGAATGGTCGTAATAAGTCGGTTGAGGTCAGGGGGCTTGGCGATGTAGTCGTAGGCTCCGCTGCGGATGCAGCCCACCGCCGTATCGAGGTCGCCGTGGCCGCTGATCATCACAAAGGGCGTGTCGCCGTAGTGCTTCATGGCGTGGGCAAGCACTTCGAGGCCGTCGCGTTTGGGCATCTTGATGTCGCAGAGCACCAAATCGTAGCTCGACGCGTCGAGGGCTTCGATGGCTTGGTCGCCGTCTTCGGCCTCGTCAATGGCGTGCTTGGGGTCCTCGTTCAAGAGGATGTTTCGCAGTACGTTGCGAATCGCTTTTTCGTCTTCTACCAGCAGTATGCGCGCCATGGGGTCTTGGGGTCTTGAATGCTGCTCCAGACACCCTCTTTGAGGGCGAAACCGCTTAGGAGCATGCGGCGTGCATTAAGTCGGGCCAGGACAAGGTCGATTTGGCGCGCACTTAAGTGCAGCGTTTCGGCCCGCATAGCGAGCATGCCAGGCATCAAAATTCGTGCCTCGGTGGTGGCGGATTGCACGGCGGAAGAAGCCGACGGCCAATGGTCCAGATCAAACTCGGCCCGGGCTTGGCCCAGTTCGAGTTCTGCGACGCCTGATCGGTGTGCCATGACGTTGTACAGGGTGTCGAACGAGCCGCTTGAGCCCAACAGCACACGGCACGGACTCGCCTCAAGCGCAGTCCAAAGGGGGTGCAGTTCGGCCACGAGGTAGGCGTCGATCTCGACCCACTGTGTGGCTGTGGGCGGGTCGCTCGGCAGAAAGCGCTCAAAGAGTCGGGTCACTCCGAGGCTAAAGCTCTCGGCCCAGAGGTTGCGGCCGGACTCGCGAATGATGAACTCGGTGCTTCCGCCTCCGATGTCCATGATGAGGTGGCGCTCGCTGAGCTCGGGCCACGCTTGGGCCACGCCTTCGGCGATGAATGCGGCCTCTTGGTCTCCGTCGATAATGTTGATGGGTTGGCCCGTCTCGCGCTCGATGCGCGCGGCGAGTTCGGCTCCGTTGGACGTCGTCCGCATGGCAGAGGTAGCAAACGCAAAGCTGCGCGATGCGCCGTAGCTGCGCGCGCTGGTCAAATGCTGGGCAATGGCCGCGACGGCGCGGTCTTCGGCCTCGGGGGTAATCACCCCGTCGCGAAGTCCGCCGGCCCCAAGGCGCACCGGAATCTTGTCGCTAAACATGAGGGCGCCGTCGGCGTTCCGCACCAAAAGATTGAATGTATTGGTGCCCAAGTCGAGAATGGCGGTGGCACTCACGACTTTGGAGCCTCTTTGATCCACACGTCCATTTGTGGAAAGGCGATGGTGATTCCGTGCTTGCGAAACGCCTCGTCAATAGCAAATCGAAGGTCAGACTTCACAAATTCGATGAGAAAAAGTTGGGTCGAATAGAAGTAGAGGCGAAAGACGAGTGCGCTGGATCCAAAATCGCGAAACTGCACAGAGGGCTCAGGGTCCTTTAGCACATGGATGTTGGCCAGGCCGCACTCGAGCAGGACTTTCTCGACACGCCGCGTATCGCTGCCGTAGGCCACGCCCACTTCGACGTGAAACCTCGAGGTGGTGGCTTGGTGGGCCCAGTTGATGACGCCTTGAGTCGTCAAACGGCTGTTGGGCAAAATCACTGAAATGTCGTCTCGCGTCTTGATCTTGGTGGTTCGAAGTCCTACCTCGTGGACTTTTCCGACGATACCGTCCACTTCGATCACGTCTCCTGCCGAAACGGAACGGTCACTGAGCAGCACGATTCCCGAAATAAAGTCTTTGAAGGTGTCCTGAAGGCCGAGTCCCAAGCCCACAAAAAGGGCGGTCGACGAGGCGAGAATTACGGTGATTTGTACTCCGATGAAATCGAGCGTGAACAGCCCTCCGAGCGTCCACACGACGTAGGTAATGATTTGACTGAGGGCGTACGCGGAACCGCGCTCAATCCGTCGCCGAAGCACCGCCCGGTTGAGGGCCGTGCGAATCAAAAACGTGAGCGTTCGAGTGATTGCGAGAATGAAAAGTACCTGCCCCACCTCGTAGACGGTGACGTCGAAGTTTTTGTAGGTAAGGAGCTGGAATTCCAGCAGGTTTTGCAGTGTCATGTTGGCCTAAGTTACGGCTTCATTCGGATCCACTTCCAGAGGTCGGCGTAGGTCGGCTTTTTACCGTAGCTCAGGATTCCGACGCGGTAAATGCGCCCGGCGATCCAAACGGTCCCCAAGAATCCAAGGACCATGAGTGACATGCTCGCCGCGATTTCGTACCAGGGTACGCCGAACGGAATTCGGATCATCATCGCAATCGGTGCCGAGAACGGAATCATCGACAGCGCTACGGCCAAAGGTCCGTGCGGATTCTCCATGATGCTCGTTGCGAGAATGAACGTAAGCACCAGCGGGAGGGTCAGCGGAAGCATGAACTGCTGCGTGTCGGTTTCGCTGTCGACTGCTGCGCCCACGGCGGCAAAGAGCGCCCCGTAGAAGAGGTAGCCCGAGAGAAAGTAGAACACAAACATTCCAATCAGGGCGGGCAGATTGAGACTTTCGAGGGTCCCAAGGGCCGACTGGATTCCGCTCAATTCAGGCGCCGCTTGGCCGGCAGCACTTAGGGCGGCTACCTGCTCGGGATCGGTCGAAAGCAGCCCCATCGCGCCAATGGCCGTCGAGGCGAGGGCGGTGAGGGCGATCCAGATTCCGAACTGCAAAAGGCCCACGGTGGCGATACCCAGAATTTTGCCAAGCATGAGCTGCGCCGGCTTGACGGTGGTCACGAGGACCTCGACGATGCGTGAGGTTTTTTCTTCGATGACGCCGCGCATGATTTGGGCTGCATACAAAAAGGTGAACATGTAGATCAGGATGCCTGCAAAAAATCCAACGGCGGTTTTGACCTCGGTTCCAGACGCTTCGCTGCCTTCGTCACTGAGTTCAAACGCTTGTACACTGGCCTCGGACTTGGCTTTGGTTACCACCGCGGGATCCACGCCAAAGTGGCGCAGCTTGCCCTCGTAGGCAAACCGCTCGAGTAGGCCTTCGAGTTCGCTGGCGATTCCGAGCGGAGCCGTTTCAAGCGTGTACAGTTTGGCGTTCTTGAGGCTGTATTCAGGGTCGTTGTTGACAGATTCGGGCACGTACAGCAGTCCGTCGACGTCGTCGCGGGTGCGTACGAGCTCCAAAGCCTGCTCTTCGCTGACTTCTTTGGGGTCAAAGTAGGCCAAGTTGGCTCCGTCGACCATGGGGGTGCCAGGCAGCACGTAGCTGTGGTCGACGACGATGAGGTTGAGGTCTTCGGCCTCGCTGTTCATGGCAATGAGGGTCGGAGCCAGCATCAGCCCCACAAACAGGACGGGGCCGAGCAGGGTCATGACCAAGAAGCTCTTTTTGCGAATGCGCGTGGTGATTTCGCGCTGGGCTACGAGTAAAAACGGTTTCATGCGCCTTGAACGGTTTGAACAAATAAATCGTGGATGCTGGGAACCACCTCTTCAAATTGGTAGACGTTGACCTGCGGTGCCAACGCGGCGAGCAGGCGCGACGCGCCGTCAATTTCGGCGCGGAACTGGGCCGCTACAATTCCCTGAGCTTCACTGCGGTGGTCGGTCAGCTCAGCGCCCTCGGGGAGGTTGAGGTTTAACGGACCTTCGCTTCGGTAGCGCAGCACAAACTGCCCCGAGCGGTGGCGGTCTTTAAGTTCTTGAATGCTGCCGTGCAGCACATTTTGTCCGTGGTTGACCAGCGCGATGTGGCTGCAGAGCTCTTCGACGCTCTCCATTCGGTGGGTTGAAAAGATGAGTGTGCGGCCTTCGCGGTTCAGGCGCAGCATTTCTTCGCGAATCAGTTGCGCGTTGATGGGGTCAAATCCCGAGAAGGGCTCGTCAAAAATGAGCAATTCGGGTTCGTGCAGCACGGTGGTAATGAACTGAACCTTTTGGGCCATTCCCTTGGACAGGTCGCTAACTTTTTTGTCCCACCAGCCCTGGAGTTCCCAGCGCTCAAACCATGCGCGAAGGCGTTGCTTGGCGTCCGACGTTGAGAGTCCGCGAAGCTGGGCGAGGTACATCGCCTGTTCGCCCACCTTCATGCCTTTGTACAAACCCCTCTCTTCGGGCAGGTAGCCTATGCGCTTGGTCGCGTCCGGCCCCAGCGGAGCCCCAAAAAGTTCAATTCGGCCCTCGTCGGGGTCCAAAATGCGGTTGGCGATGCGAATAAAGGTGGTTTTTCCGGCTCCATTTGGGCCAAGCAGGCCAAATAGGCTTCCCTCGGGAATTTCCATGTCCAGTCCCCGCAGCGCGTGGTGCGATGCGTAGCGCTTGTGCAGGCCGGTGGCGGTGAGTGCATTCATTAGCTGGTTGCTCGTTACTCGTTACTAGTTGCTGGTTGCTGGTCGCTGGTCGCTGGCGTGGACCACGATTCGAGAAGTGAAATGGCTTCGTCGACGTTGCGCACGGCGTCGACCACTAAGTAGCTTCGCTGGTCTTTTTGCTTCATTTGAAACCGTTGAGGGTTGCGCTGCAGGGCCTGCAAAAATTGGCCCAGTACGTGTTCGGGAATGCTGAAGTTGGCGTCGTCGGGAAAGTAGGCCATCAGCTTGCCCGACTTAATGCGGATTTTCTCCATACCCATCGACTGGCCCAGCCAACGAATGTGCAGCGAGCGAAGCAGGTTTTCAGCAGCCCTGGGCAGCGCGCCAAAGCGGTCTACCAAGCCGAGGCGGTAGGCCGCCAGGGCCTCGGGGCCCGGCAGCGCGTCGAGCTCGCGGTAGATGCGAAGGCGCTCCTCGACTGAATTCACGTAGGCGTCGGGCAGCAGCAGTTCCCAGTCGGTGTCGAGCTGGCATTCGCGGGTTGCAGACCACCCGCCGCGCTGGTCTTCGTACAGGTCCTTGAAGTCCGATTTTTTGAGTTCCTCTACGGCCTCGGCAAGCAGCTTTTGGTAGGTTTCAAAGCCTAGGTCGTTGATGAATCCGCTCTGTTCGGCACCCAAAAGGTCGCCCGCGCCGCGAATTTCGAGGTCGCGCAGGGCGATTTTGAATCCGGACCCCAGGTCGCTGAACTGCTCCAGTGCTTGCAAACGTTTACGCGATTCTTCGGGCAATCCGCCGAGGGGAGGCGAAACCAGGTAGCAAAACGCCTTGCGGTTGCTGCGGCCGACGCGCCCGCGCATTTGGTGCAGGTCGCTCAGGCCAAACATGTGGGCGTCGAGGATGATGATGGTGTTGGCGTTGGGCACGTCAAGGCCGTTTTCGACGATGGTGGTGCTGACGAGCACGTCGAACCGCGCCTCCATGAACCCGAGAATCAGCTCCTCCATCTCATGGCCGTTCATTTGGCCGTGGCCGGTGGCAATTCGGGCGTCGGGCACCAGCCGCTGCAGCATTCCGGCAACTTCACTGAGGTTTTGAATGCGGTTGCTGATTACGTACACCTGGCCGCCACGGCTGATTTCGTAGGCGATGGCGTCGCGAAGGCGCTCTTCGTTGAACCCAATCAGGTAGGTGTCCACCGGCTGGCGGTTGGGCGGCGGAGTCGTCATGACGCTCAGGTCGCGCGCCGACATCAGCGAAAACTGCAGGGTGCGCGGAATCGGCGTGGCCGACAAAGTCAGGGTGTCGACGTTTGCCTTGAGGGTTTTGAGCTTGTCTTTGGCGTTGACGCCGAACTTCTGCTCTTCGTCGATGATCATGAGGCCCAAATTTTTGAAATTTAGGTCCTTACCAAGGATTCGGTGGGTGCCAATGAGGACGTCGATTCTTCCGGCCTCGAGGTCAGCGAGCACCGCTTTGGTTTCTTTGGCGGTGCGCGACCGGTTGAGGTAGTCCACGCGGGCCGGCAATCCGTTCAGTCGCTTACTAAAGGTGCGAAAGTGCTGAAAGGCCAGCAGGGTCGTCGGAACCAAAACCGCAACCTGCTTGCTGTCTGCAACGGCCTTAAATGCGGCCCGCACGGCGATTTCGGTTTTTCCGAAGCCCACGTCGCCGCAAATGAGTCGGTCCATCGGAATCGGCGATTCCATGTCGGCCTTGACGTCGGCGTTGGCCTTCATTTGGTCGGGAGTGTCCTCGTAAGCAAACGAGGCCTCGAGCTCGTGCTGCAGGTAGCTGTCGGGGCTGTAGGCAAACCCCTTGGCTTCGCGCCGCTTGGCGTACAGCTTGATCAGGTCAAATGCCACCTCTTTGACGCGGCGCTTGGTCTTGCTCTTGGCGTTCTGCCACGCAGGCGACCCCAACTTGCTCAGCGAGGGTTCCGTGCCCTCTTTGGTCGCATAGGGCGCAATCTTGTGCAGGCTGTGAATACTGACGTAGAGCACGTCGCTGTCGCGGTACACGAGCTTGATGGCTTCTTGCGTGACTCCGCCGACGTCAATTTTTTGAAGGCCGCCAAATTTGCCAATTCCGTGGTCAATGTGGGCGACGAAGTCTCCCACTTGAAGTCCGTTCAGTTCCTTGAGCGTAAGGGCTTGGGCCTGCTCGTGCTGGTCTCTGATGGTAAACCTTTGGTAGCGTTCAAACAAGTCGTGGTCCACGTACGCCACCAGGCCGGCCTCGGAATCTTCCCAGCCGCGGTGCAGGGCCCCGTCGATCCAGTTGATGTGCAGTTCTTCGCCGCGGTGTACGTCGGCCACAATCGCTTTCAGCCGTTCGCGCTGGCTCTCTTGGCCGCACATAATCCAAAGTCCGCGCTGCGCCGTTCGGTGGGCGTCAAGCGTTTCCACAAGCAGATTGAAATTTTTGGCAAATGCCGGCTGGGCCAGGGTTTTCCATGAGGCGGAATCTCCAGGGTGCCCGTCCACCGCATGGCCGCGCGTGCTCAGTTCCCGTTCCCATTCAGAACTTCGAACGTAGAGTTCGTGGGGTTCCAGGCGGCGCACCACAGTGTGCAAGCCCACAAACGCTTCCTCGGCCAATCGGTACACCCGCTCGAGTTTTTCGAGGGCGACCTCGGGCCGTTCGACCCAAATCAGGGCTGAGGGTCCGGCATAGGCCGTGAGCGATTCCCGGCGTTCGGTGCTGGTTTTGTCTTCGACGTTCGGAACCAGCGTCATTTGCTGCACGTGCTGCAGCGTCAGCTGGTCGACCACGTCAAACGTGCGAATGCTCTCTACCTCAGAACCAAAAAACTCCAGCCGGTGCGGCTCTGGATGGGCAAATGAGAATACGTCGACGATTCCGCCCCGAACCGCAAACTGACCGGGCTTTTCGACAAAATCGACCCGCTCAAAGTGCAGTTCAAAGAGGTATTCGTTCAAAAAGTTCACGTCAAGGCGCGCACCTACGGCCACTTCCATGCTTCGGGCGTCGAGCTGGCTTCGGGTAATGACTTTTTCGGCCAAGGCCTCAGGGTAGGTGACCACCGCGACGGGTTGGGTTCCGCGCAGCCGATCCAGCACCTCGGCGCGCAGGCCGATGTTGGCGTTGTCCGTTTGGTCGCGGTCGGCATAGGGTCGGCGGTACGAATCCGGAAAAAACAGTACCGAGCCCAAAGGCAGCAACTTCTCGAGGTCGTTAAAAAAATAGGCCGCCTCTTCTTTGTCGCTGCGAACGACTACTAGGGGGCGCTTGAGCTCAAGCAGGGCCGAGGCGGCAACTACGGCGGGTAGCGACCCAGCGGCCCCTGACAGGGCTTCGGGGCTTCCGGGCGCGGCGGCGGTCCAACGGCGTAAAAAATCCGCAACACGTCGGTCGCTGCGGTAGATGCTTAAGAGGGAACTTGGTTCGGGCACAAATAGCTTCAGCCGCGAAGAAATCCCTCGGCTTCGAGGACCATCGCGGTGGAGCCAGCAAAGTACGGCACGCGCTGGTGAAGTTCTTCAGGCTTAATGTCTAAAATGCGTTGAAAACCGTCGGTGGCGCGTCCGCCCGCCTGCTCGGCGATGAAGGCCAGCGGATTGCATTCGTAGAGCAAGCGCAGCTTGCCCTTCGGGCTCTTGGTGCCGGTGGGGTAGATGTAGATTCCGCCCTTGAGCATGTTGCGGTGAAAGTCGCTCACCAGCGAACCGATGTAGCGCGACGTGTAGGGCCGGTCGGTGGCCGGATCCAGCTCTTGGCAGTACTTGATGTAGCGCTTGACGCCGTCGGGGAAGTGCACGTAGTTGCCCTCGTTAATCGAGTAAATCACGCCGCGTTCGGGCATGCGAATCGACTCGTGGCTCAGCAAAAATGTGCCGAGTGACGGGTCCAGCGTGAATCCGTGCACGCCGTGGCCGGTGGTGTAGACCAAGATCGTCGACGACCCATAGATCACGTATCCCGCGGCAACCTGGGCGCTGCCCGGCTGCAGGAAGTCCTCGAGCTGCACGGGGGTTCCGACCGGAGTGACTCGGCGGTAAATGCTAAAAATGGTTCCGATCGACACGTTGACGTCGACGTTGCTCGATCCGTCCAGCGGGTCCATGGCCACGATGTACTTGGCGTTGGAGTGAATGGGGTCTGTAAAGGCGATGAAGTCTTCGAGCTCTTCAGAGGCTACGCCTGCCACTTCGCCGCGCTGGCGCAAGGCCTTGATAAACACGTCGTTGGCGTATACATCGAGCTTCATTTGGCGCTCGCCCTGCACGTTGTCGTCGTCGGTGGCGCCCAGAATGTCGGCGATTCCGGCTTTGTTGATTTCGCGGTTGACGACTTTGGCGGCCAGGCGAATGGCCGAAAGAAGGGCGGTCAGCTCCCCTTTGGCGTAGGGAAACATTTCTTGGTTTTCGACCAAGTACTCGCCCAGCGTAATAGCGCGTGCTGCACTCATAGCGTGGTTATCAGGGGTTGCGGTAAAGATAGCGGAATCGCTGTACTTTCGCCGTGTGGAGGCTTATTCCGTGGAAATTATGATTCGCAAAGCCACTGCGGCCGACGTGCCCGCGGTGCTTGGACTCGTGCGCATTTTGGCGGAATTCGAACGGGCTCCCCACGAAGTCACCCTGACGGAATCGCAGATGGTCGCCGACCTAGAGGCCGGTCACTTTGAGGCCTGGTTGGCCTTGAACCCGCACGGAGAGGCCGTCGGACTGGTGCTGTGCCACCGCCGCTACTCTACCTGGAAGGGCCTGACGGCCCACCTAGAGGACCTGGTGGTGCTCGAAACCTACCGCGGCAAGGGACTCGGCCGCCGTCTGCTCGAAGTTGCGGTGGTCTGGGCGCAATCCATTGGGGCCCAGCGCCTCCACTGGGAGGTCCTCGACTGGAACCAGCCCGCGATCGACTTTTATGAGGGGCTGGGTGCAGAACTCAACCGCGGCTGGATTCCTTGCCGCCTCGCGGGCGATGCCTTGACCTATTTTGAGCTACGTTATCCCCCTGAGCTGTGAGCAACTGGTCTATTTTTAAGTTTGGCGGTGCCTCGGTCAAAGATCCCGAAGCCCTGCACAACGCAGTGCGCCTGGTGCGCGCGTACGGAACCCATCCGCTGCTTGTCGTCGTTTCGGCAATGGGCAAAACCACCAACGCCCTCGAGCGCTACATCCAGGCACGCGAGCTCGGCGACACCACCGGTGCTGCGGCCGAGCTGGCCGCCGTCAAAGCCTTTCACGACCACATGGCGCGTGACCTAGGGCTGCTTGACGCCGACCTGCAGGCCGAGCTCGACGACCTCTGGGCCGCTGCAGAGCGCGTGGATTCGCTGCAAGCCTACAACCCGCGCTACGATGCGGTCGTTTCGCTCGGCGAACTGGCTTCGTCGCGAATTCTTACGGCGGCCCTCAAGGCCGACAGCCAAGACGCTGCATGGCTCGACGCCCGCCAAGTGCTCGCCACCGACGCGGTCTACCGCCGCGCCACAGTGGACTGGGAACAAACATCCGCACGGACCATTGCGGCCCTCGCCCAGCCTGCTGCGGTTACGGTCACTCAAGGCTTCATTGGTTCGGCTCCCGACGGAACCACCACAACGTTGGGCCGAGAGGGGTCCGACTACAGCGCTGCCATCTTTTCCAACGTGCTCAAGGCGAGCAGTCTGAGTATTTGGAAGGACGTTCCGGGTATGCTCAGCGGCGACCCCAAGGTGTTTCCGTCGGTGGTTCGCCTAGAACAGGTTCCGTACCGCGAGGCCATCGAGTTGGCCTTTTATGGGGCCAGCATCATTCACCCCAAGACTATTCAGCCGCTTGAGCAGGGCGGAACCACCCTGCGCATCAGGTCCTTTATCGACCCCGAGGCCCCCGGAACCGAGGTGGGCCCGTTTGCCGCGCTGACCCCCGAGGTTCCGTGTTGGATTCGCCACGAAGGCCAAGTGTTGATTGAGGTTTCGAGCCGTGACCTGAGCTTTTTGTCAGAGGGCCACCTCAGCGAGGTCTACCGAATTTTTGCCGAAGAGGGCCTTTTGGTGCGCGCCGCCCAGCACACCGCCCTGTCGACCCGGTTTGCCGTGAACGACGACCGAGTGGCCGTTCCTCGGGCCCTCGAGCGCCTTAACGGTCCGTACCGCGCCACTGCCGAACACGGCCTTAGGCTGACTACGGTGCGCCGCCCCGACGCCGAATCCTTGGCTACGCTGCTCGCCGGAGGTCCGCTGCGCATGGTGTTACGAAATCATGAAGTTGCCCAGGTGCTCACGGCACCGAACTAACTTTGCCCGATGAAGAATGAGCCGCTGATTTCTATTGACGAAGTACGCGGCTTCTTGGGTTGGCCGCCTGCGGCGCGCCCGCTGCTATGGCTGCTGTTCGCCGTGCTGGGCTGGCACCGACTCAATCGTGTCTATGCCCGATACACCGACCGCCAGGGCCCTGAATTTGCGCGTGCGTTGCTGGCTTCGCGCGGAATCAAACTCCGCTACTTTCCCAGCGACCTCGACCGGATTCCGCGATCGGGAGGCGTGGTGTTCGCCGCCAACCACCCCCTCGGGGCCATGGACGGCCTCGCTCTGCTGCACACTATTGCTGCGGTTCGTCCTGATGTGCGTTTGGTGGGCAACGCGTTGCTCGAGCGTATCGAGCCCTTGAAGCCCTATCTGATTGGCGTCGTTCCGTTTGAGGGCGCGCACCGCAACCCCGTGGCTTCGGGCCGCGGACTCCTCGAGGCCAAGCAGTGGGTCGAAGAGGGCGGAGCCCTGATCATTTTTCCCGCCGGCGAAGTGTCTGCGTGGTCGCTCGCCCGTTGGGGCGTGCACGACCGCCCTTGGCCCCGCGCGAGTCAGCGTTTTTTGCGCGAAGTCGCCGCACCCGTGATGCCAGTCGACGTTCGGGCCTCGCTCTCGTGGTACTTTTATGTGCTTGGCCTTCTGGGATCCTGGGTGCGCACGGTTCTTTTGCCGTCAGAAGCGGTGCGGCCGCGCTGGTTCTTCAGCATCGATTTGCGCTGGGGCAAGCCGCTCAAGCCCGAGCCTGCACAGTCAGCCCAAGAATTCGCCGATGCCGTGCGCCAACGCCGCCGCCAGTTGCGCACGGTTAAGCCCACTAAAGCTCGCCGCTGGAAGTTCAAGCTGTTCACCCTGCGGCGCCTCGAGCCAATTGCTCCGTCGGGTTCTGTGCCAGCGCTCACCGCTGAACTCGCGGCGCTACCCGCCGATGCGTTGCTCACCCGGCACCGCGACCTCGTGGTGTACCTCGCAAAGGGCGATGCGATTCCTGCCGTGGTTCAGGAACTGGGGCGTCTTCGCGAAATCACCTTTCGGGGCGTCGGCGAGGGAAGCGGTTTGGCGCGCGACCTGGACCGCTTTGATACGACGTACTACCATCTCGTCCTTTGGAACGAGTCCGAGCAGGCGATCTGGGGCGCCTACCGCCTGGGCTTGGGGTTTGAACTCTACCAGGGCGGAATCCGTGCCTTTTACCTCAGTCGGTTTTTCAGAATTCGCCGCGAGGCCCATCCGTTTTTTGCCCAATCGCTTGAAATGGGCCGTGCCTTCGTTGTTCCCGAGGCCCAAATGAAGCCCATGCCGCTCTACCTTCTCTGGAAGGGAATCGTGCACGTCCTGCTTCGCTACCCTGGCCAGCTGCGTTATGTGGTGGGTTCCGTGTCGGTCTCCAATAGCTATTCACGCCACAGCCAGGCGGTGATGCTCGGATTCCTAAACCACCACTTCAGGGATGCCCACTGGGCCCGCTTCATCTTGCCGCGAAAGCGGTTCCGCCTTCGGCTCAGGCCACGCGACCGCGAACTGATTGCGCACAGCGAGCCCGCTGATATGCAGCGCTTCGATCGATTGATCGCCGACATTGAGCCGCACAATCTGCGCTTCCCGGTGCTGATCAAAAAGTATGTGGGTCAGAACGCCAAGGTCATCGCGTTTAACCGCGATCCGGAATTCAATACCGTCGACGCCCTTATGTATATGGACGTCAGCGATTTGCCTCAGGACACGCTAAAGCCGGTGCTCGAAGAGCTCGAAGCGGCTCAGTCCCAGGTGTAGATGGAGTAGTGTGCCCCCACCCGGAGCTGCACCAGCGCGTCGCCGCCCTCTTGGTTGGGGCGCGTGAATCCTTCGAGTTGGTCGCCCGTTACGGCGTTGGCGCTGGCCTCAATAAACCACGACCAGTGCTCGCTCATGCGGTGTACAACGCCGATTCCGCCACCTAGACCTGGGCTGTAGTTGCTCCCCTCGTGAAACTCGGTGTCGCCGGGGTACGGAACACTCGTGTTGTACTTCGACTGGCTGATTACACTCGACAGCTGCGCAAACCAGTAGGGAGTGGTGGCGTTCTTCTTCCAGTACCGGCCAAAGGGCACTGAGTAATTTTGGATCCGAATGCTCGGCTGCAGGTAGGTCGAGCGGACGTCAATTCCAGTAAATCCGTTCACGCCTTCGGTTGATAGGGCGTAGATGCTTCCGTAGGCCAGTCCGACGTTCCATTCCCAGCGCGAGGTAAACTGAAATCCGATGCTCGCCGCTCCGTGTCCGCGCGCCTCGCTGGCTGCGGCCGCAAACGATCCTCCGTTGAAGTCTCCGGCGTAGGTAGAGCTTCCGAATCCCCCGCGAAGGTTGACGGCGTGAAACGATCGCTGTGCAAAAGCTGAAGCACCAAGGGCCAGGGCGGCAATGAGGTAAAGGGTACGCATGGGGGCGAAGATAATCAATAGTTTGTTGGCTCTTTAGCGAGGATAGCTCGTTGGCTTTTTGCGCTGCGCACTAGGGCCGCTTCGCGGCTAGGCGGTTTCTTGTTGCTTGTTTCTGGTGATGCTTGGCAGTGGGTATTTCTTAAACGGATTTTTCGCGTAACAATTTGATTAAGTGAAATATAGCCGTTTCGAGATTTTTGAGAAAAAGTAAAATCCGGTTAATACCGAATGGTTTGCTGCGCTTCGCGCCGAAGGCGCGACGTTCCTAGCTTTTGGTGTATGGGAATTGTGACTGCCCGGCACAAGTAACCAGAAACTAGCTACAGAAAGCCAACGAGCCAACCTCGCCAAAAAACAAAACCCGACCAAAAGGCCGGGCTTTGCCAAACAAACAACATGACTCAGGTTACTGAGCCGCCCAATGCTTCGCGCTAACGCGTCCATTGGGCCCATAGACCAGCACGTAGTGCTGGCTTTGGTCCGCTGACGTGGTCAACCACGTACCAACTTTTTTACCGTGGAAGTACTGTCCGTGAATCAGTACGTCGCCAGACTCGCTGTAGAGGGCGAAGGTTCCGTGGCGCTCACCGTTGCGGTAGTATCCGCGTTCTTTGATTTGCCCGCTTTCGAAGTACTTGGTGTACTCAGTGCGATCGCCCAATTCGGCAATCGTAATGCGTTCATTCGCATTGGGGCTGGGGTCGGGGCGCAGGTCCTGAGCTTGAGCAATCAAGCCGGATGTCAACAGCGCCACTAGGAGAAAGGTCTTTTTCATGGCGTCCGTATGTTAAGTTAACGTTACTCAAAGTTAACACAAAATTAACATTACGCAACACCTGCAACTCGATCGACTAAAATTTGTGCCATTCGGGCAAATGATTGGGTGCTCCATCCGGCTATGTGTGGGGTAATCAGCACTTTAGGATGATTCAGAAGATCGTCCCAAAAGGGGGCTGCTTCGGTCAAACCTTCGAGGTTGGACTTTTCGAGGTCGACCACGTCGAGTCCGAGTCCGCGAATGAGGCCGTCGTTGAGGGCGCGCCAGGCGTCGTTGAGGGGCAAAATGTTTCCGCGGCTGGTATTGATGACCCAAGGTTGGCGGGCGCACTGCTGCCAGAAGGCATAGTTGGCGTATCCCTTGGTTTCGGGCGATAGGGGCAGGTGCAGGCTGATGATGTCGCACTCCGCTTGGATTTGGGCAAGGGTTGATTCGCCCTCAAATCCGCTGCGGTAGGCGTCGTGGGCCAGAACGCGCAAGCCCAGACCGCGAAGTAGGGCGGCGAACGCGGGGCCAGTGTGGCCGTAGCCGATGATTCCGACGGTGGCGCCGGCAAGTTCCCAGCCGGTGTTGCTGCCACGGTTCCATTGGCCGTTGGCGACTTCGCGGGCGGACCAGGTCACGCGTTTGGTAAGGCCCAGCAAGAGGCCCAGGGCGTGTTCGGCGACGGCGGGGGCGTTGCCTTCGGGGGCGCTGAGGCATGCGATGCCACGGGCTGAAGCGGCGGCGCAGTCGATGTGCTCCATACCGCTTCCGAATCGCGCAATCCACTTGAGCTGCGGGGCGCGGTCGAGCAGGTCGGTGCCGACTGAAATGCGTCCGCGCAGCACGAGCCCCGTTGCGGTCGACAGCGGTAAGTCGGCAAGTGCGATTCCGTAGCAGCGGTCGAGCGCGTACCCGAGGGATTCGAGGCCGTCTTCGAGAATGGGGTGGGTGGTGTCGACCAGAAGGGCCCTCATCCGAGCAGCGCGTTGGCGATGGCAAAGTAGATGCTCAGGCCCAAAATGTCGTTGGTCGTCGTGATAAAGGGGCCGGTGGCCAAGGCGGGGTCGATTCCGTAGTGGTTGAGGGCCCAGGGCACGGCGGTTCCGAAGAGCGAAGCAAAAATGATCACACTCAGGAGCGAGACCCCGACGGCCACGGCAAAGAGCAGCCCGTGGCCCACGGCCCACGAGTAGGCGAGAATGGCCAGGGCGCACAACAGACCGTTGAGAAGGCCGACGCCGAGCTCGCGGGAGAGGCGCGACCAAAGGGTTCCGGGCATGTTTGAGTTGGCGAGGCCCTGGACCACGATGGCCGAGGATTGTACGCCGACGTTTCCGCCCATGGCTCCGATCAAGGGCATAAAGAAGGCCAATTGGGGCAGAAGTGCGAGTTCGCCCTCGTTGCGGCCGACGACGGTAGAGGTCAAGATTCCGCCCACGAGGCCCACCATCAGCCAGGGCAGGCGGGCGCGCGTCATTTCAAAAAGGCCGTCGCCAGCCTCAACCTCGTCAGACAGACCCGACATGAGTTGGTAGTTGCTGTCGGCCTCATCTTGAATCACGTCTACGATGTCGTCGATCGTGATGCGGCCCAGCAGGCGCCCCATGTCGTCGACCACGGGCACCACAAAGAGGTCGTACTTCTTCATGATGCGGGCGACTTCGACCTCGTCGGTGGTTGAGGTGACTGACCGCACGCTGCGGTCGTAGACGTCGGCGATAGGGGTACGGGCTCCGGTGGTGAGCAGTTTTTTGAGCGACAGCGATCCGAGCAAAATGTCGTTGTCGTCGATCACGTAGACGGCGTGCACTACCTCGACATCTTCAGCCTGGCGGCGCATTTCGCGCACGCAGCGGCTGACGGTCCAGTTCTCGTTGACCTGCACCATTTCGGTGGCCATGAGGGCTCCTGCGGTGCCTTCGGCATGAGTCAAAAGGTCAGCTAGATGCTTTGCGTACTCGACGTCTTCGATGTTTTGAAGGACTTCGCGCTTCTTTTCATCAGACAGGTCGGCCATGAGGTCGGCCGCGTCGTCAGAATCGATGTTTTCGAGGACGACCTCGGCAATCTCTTTGCCGGTGAAGTTTTCGAGAATTTCGGACTGCACTTCGTCGTCGAAGTACACGAGAATGTCGGTCCAGCGCTCGGCGGGCAGCAGCTGCAGCATCGCCAGCACCTCGGGAATCTCGAGTTCCTGCGCGATTTCGGCAACGTCGGCCGAGTGAAGGCCCTCGAGCAGGTCGACGACGGCGGAATCCTGCCCTTCAGAGAGCAAGCGCCGCAGTTCAGCGCGTAGTTCGTGGGTCGTCGTGGGTGTCATGGCGCAGGGCTTCGGCAAGCGCGATGAACTGGTCGACACGAAGCTGTTCGGCTCGCAGCGAGGCCACTGATTCCAGCGCGCTTGGCGCGCTAAAGGTAAGACTTTTCAGCGCGTTGCGCAGGGTTTTGCGCCGTTGGCCAAAGGCGGTTTTGACGACGGTGGCGAGGTCTCGGTACGGAACCGTCGGTGCCTCAGTGAGGCGCTCGAGCCGAATCACCGCGGACTTCACCTTGGGCGGCGGGTCAAAAGCCCCCTCGGCAAGGGTGAACAGATAGTCGCATCGGTAGTAGGCCTGCGCCAG
>JAURGG010000011.1:0-5656 GCA_030833905.1 Schleiferiaceae bacterium | reverse complement strand
TTCACCTTGGGCGGCGGGTCAAAAGCCCCCTCGGCAAGGGTGAACAGATAGTCGCATCGGTAGTAGGCCTGCGCCAGCACACTGGTGATGCCGTACTCCTTGCTTCCGGGGCCGCTGCAGATGCGCACGGCCACTTCGCGCTGAAACATTCCGACCATCTCGGGGATTCGGTCGCGGCGGTCCAGCATCCAAAAAAGGATCTGGGTCGAGATGTTGTAGGGAAAGTTTCCGACCAGTGCAAACGGAGCCTCGGCCAACTCGGCCGGTTCTTGCCAGCGCAGCAGGTCGGCGTGGTGCAACCGTGCGCTGAGTTGCGGAAACTTGCTTTGCAGCACCGGAATACTCTCGCGGTCCAATTCCACCGCATGCAGGGTCAGGGGTCGCTGCAGCAGGTACTGCGTCAGGACTCCGGTTCCGGGGCCAACCTCAAGGGCCTGGCTGCACTCGGCGAGCGTCAGGGCTTCGGCGGTGCGTTGGGCGGCGCTCAAATCCCTCAGGAAGTGCTGGCCAAGTTGTTTTTTAGCGCGGATTTCGGCCATTATGCAGTCGGATTAAGCAGTCCCGCGCGGCGCAGCAGCGCCTCGGGCTGGGGTTGGCGTCCGCGAAACGCGACATAGAGGTCCATTGGGTCGACGGTTCCGCCCGACTCGAGCAGGGTGCGGAACCGTGGCGCGGCCTGATCCGGAGCCTCCCTAAAGTAGCCGTAGGCGTCGGCGTCAAGTACCTCAGCCCACTTGTAGCTGTAGTATCCTGCGCTGTAGCCTCCGGCAAAAATGTGGCTGAAGCTGGGTGAGATAAAGCTTTGGTCAACCGCCGGCCATACGTCTACGGTGCTGAAGGCTTCGCGTTCGAGCGCCTCGAGGTCGGTGGGCGCCGTACGCGCACCGTGCCAGGCCATGTCCAGCAGTCCGAACCCAAGCTGGCGCAGCGTTGCCAAACCCTCTAAAAACGTTTGGCTCTGGGCCAGTCGCTCCACGAGGTCGGTTGGCATGGCCTCGCCCGTCGCATAGTGGCGCGCCCACTGGGCCAGTTCGGCCGGCTCGTAGCACCAGTTTTCCATGATCTGCGACGGAAGCTCCACGAAGTCCCAGCGCACCGATGTGCCGGTGAGGCTGGCGTAGGCGCCGCGCCCCAGCATGCCGTGCAGACCGTGCCCAAATTCGTGAAAGAGTGTCAGCACTTCGTTAAAGGTCAGCAGGGCCGGAGCCTCAGCCGTCGGCTTGCTAAAGTTGCCCACCAGGCTCACCACGGGACGCACCTCGCGTCCGCGCTCGTCGGCGTAGGCCGAGCGGTAGCTGGTCATCCAGGCTCCGGCGCGCTTGCCCTTGCGGGGGTGCCAGTCGGTCGTCAGGTGGGCGATAAACTGTCCGGCGGAATCCCAAACCTCCCAAGCCTTGGCATCGGGGTGGTAGGTGGGGTTGTGCGGGGCTGGCTTTACCTCAAGTCCGTACAGCCGGCGAGCCACGTCAAAGGCCCAGGCCTCGACCTTGGGCAGCGCGAAGTAGGGCTTGGTCACCGCATCGTCAAAATCCAGTTTGGCGAGCTTGTAGCGCTCGGTGGTGAAGGCGACGTCCCAGCGCTGCAGGTCGTTCAGGCCCAATTCGCGAGCGGCAAATTCGCGGAGCGCTGCCGCCTCGCGGTCTGCCGCCGGCTTGGCTTTGGTGCGCAGGTCCGCCAAAAACGTGTGAACCGTTTCAGGCGCGGATGCCATGCGTTCGGCCAGCACGTACTCGGCGTGGCTCGCAAAACCGAGGAGCTGCGCCCGCTCGAGGCGCTTTGCGGCCAAATTCAGGACGCGCTGGCGGTTGTCGCGTTCGTCCCCGCGAGCTCCACGTTGGGCGTAGGCGCGCCAGAGCTGCTCGCGCAGGCTTCGGTCCTCTGCATAGGTCATGAACGCCAGGTAGTTCGGCGCATCGAGCGTCGCGGCGTATCCGCTGTGGAGTCCGTGCTGCTTGGCGGCCTCTGCGGCCTGTTCCAAGGCCCAATCCGGCAGGCCGGCGGGTGCATCAGCCAGCGGCAAATGCCAGGTTTCGGTGTCTTTGAGCAGGTTGTCGCTGAAGGTCAGGGCTTCGGTGCCCAAAAACTGGTCCAGCTCGAGCAGCTTTGCTTTGCCGGCGGAATCCAGTCGCGCTCCGTGCCGTTCAAACGCTTTAAGCGTTTTATCGTGCAGCATGCGGTCTTCGGCCGAAGCGTCCTTCGCCAGGACCACCGCTGAAACCCGGCGGTACAGCGCCTCGTTTGTGAGCGTGGCGTTGCCGAGTGCGGCCAACTTGGGCTGTGCCTCGCGGGCCAATTCCTGAAGTTCGGGTGTCGAAGCCGCACTCAAGGCGTTGAACAGCAGGGTCGTTTCAGAATCCAGCTCGTAGGTCATGCGCTCAAGGGCCACGGTGACCGACCCAAATGTTGCCGGATCTGAATCGTGTGCCAGGCGGTCCAGCTCAGCGTAGGCTTTGGCAAGGGCCAGCTCAATGCGCGCACCGAGCGCCGAGGCTTCGGGAGCCGCGGTTTCAATGGCAGACGCATAGCCAGCCAAGTAGGCGTAGGGCGCCGTCAGCGATCCGTCGGCGCATTCGGTGGCGGCTGCTAAAATTCCGTCGGGGTCGCCAGCCAGCCACTGCGGCCACACGTGGTCGATGAATGCGCGTCCAAATCCTTCGGTGGCGTCGGTCGGAACCTGGCTGGGCAAGTTGTCCACCGCGAGGACGCCGAGGCTTCCCGGAGTCCTGAGGTCAACCTCTTTGCCCGTGACCGGATCCCATCCATAAAACGGGTTGTCGCCCTTGCTGGGGCGCAGCGTGCACGGAACCGGTCCCGCGATGTCGCACGAAATGTCGCCCACGAACTCTAAACGGTTGGTCACGCGCTGCACGTCGGCCGCGGTAAAAAATGCGGGTCCGCCCTCGGCATAAAAGTGGCAGGGCAGGTACACCGTCGCAACTTCGAGGTAGGGCGCCAATGCCGAGGCGTAGCGCTCGGGGTGGGTGCGAAACTCACTGCGGTCGTAGCCTCCGTCTGAGGCGCGTGCGACGTAGTGCTCGGCCTCAAGTACAGTAAAGCAGGGGCCAGCTCCCCCGGCTAAAAATTCGCTTGGCGAAACCTCTCGAAATCCCCCTGCGCGAAGCATTTCTGACGCTCCGTGGCCAACTCGGCCTACTCCAGTAATCACAATTCGCGCATCGCCGGGCCAAATGTGTGCGGCCAGCTCGGCCTTTAACGCCGCAACGCGGCCCAACTTAAGGGCGGGGGTGAAGGACCAGGTTCCGCGCTGCAAGCCCCAGCCGCGCAGGGCCTCGTAGGCTCCGACCAAGCCGGCGTACTCGCCAAAACCGATGATTCGCTTGCCGTGTTGGCGCAGCAGTTCCCAATCAATCAGGCGCACCTCACGGTCGAGGCAGGCGCGCAAGAGGCCGCGGTTGTAGGGCTGGCCCTTGTAGGTGTGGCTGAAAAAGCAGTGGGTTGCACCCGGAACCAATTCGTCCACCGGAACCTCCTTGACGCTGATAATCAGCTCAGCAGGTCCCAAGTCTTCGGCCAAAAAGCATCCGGCCGCCACGTATTCAGCGTCAGGTATGGCGCGCACCGTACTGGGCTGCACCCAAATTTGCCAGTCGGGGTGGCGGTCCAGTAGTTCGCGGCACTGGGCCGGATTGAGCACGGCGCGCTGGTCGGCCGGAACTTTTCCTTCGCGAAGGATACCTAAAATACGCATTCTTCAAAGGTACAGTTGGCAAGGGTAGCTCGTTGGCTCGTTGGCCCCTGGCTACTGGTAACTGGCTTGGGCGTGCATCTAGAATGCGAGAGAAAAAGTAAAATCCGGTTATAACCGAATGTGGCGGGGGTCTACGCGCCTGCGGCGCTCCGCGGCAACTAGTAACTGGTTACTAGTGACCAACGAGCCAACCTCGCTAAAAGCTAAAAGGGATTTTTCGACGCGCTCCCACGTACCGGCGCTCGTAGTAGGGTTGTCCGACCCAGTTTTCGATGAGGACTCCGCTGTGGGTGGCTGAGTGAAGCATGAGGATTTTGCCGTCCTCGACGCCGACGCAAAGGCCGACGTGGCCGATGCTGCCGGTTCCGCGTCCGGCGAAGAGCAAGAAGTCTCCGACGCGAATGCTGTCGCGCGAAACGGGCTGGCCCCAGTTGGCATACGACGAGCTGCTGGCCGGCATCGTGAACCCGTAGGCCCGAAAAAGGTGCTTTTGAAGGCCCGAGCAATCGAATCCGCCCGGGTTTTGGCCTCCGGCGCGGTAGGTGTGGCCCAAAACGTCGCGGTAGCGCGACTCGAGGTCCGACCACGCCACGGTGTCGGTCACAGCCTGGGCCATTGGGGCCAGCGCACAGAGCAAAATAAACAGCCAGTTCTTCATCGGGGGAGCCAAACTTAGGAATTTTTGGCTTCCGAGGGCAAGACCTGTGCCGTAAATTCGCCGGGTTATGAAAAAACTCCTTCTGATTTTAGCTGCAGCGGCGCTTCCGCTAGCCGGCGTCGCCCAAGAACTTTTTCGCGTAGGCACAAAGACGGTTTCAAAGGCAGAATTCCAGTATGTATACGGCAAAAACAAGGACGTAGGGGCCAACATTGACCCCAAGACAGAGTCTGAATACCTCGACCTCTATGTGCAGTTCAAGCGCAAAGTCGCGGCAGCAGAGGCCATGGGCCGCGACACCATGCCGTCGTTTGTCAACGAGTACAACGGCTACTACAAGCAGCTACTCAAGCCCTACCTGACCGACAAAAACGTCGACGAGCGCCTCGTTCAAGAGGCCTACGAGCGCATGCAGTGGGACATGCGCGCCAGCCACATCATGGTGGACTGTGCCGAGAATGCGCTTCCGAGCGACACCATGAGGGCCTACAAGCAGATTATGGGCATCAAGGACCGCCTCGACCGCGGTGAGCCCTTCACCCAATTGGCGGCCTTGAGCACCGACACCTACAGCGCCGAGCGCGGAGGTGATTTGGGCTGGTTTACCGTGTTTGGCATGGTTTACCCCTTTGAGTCGGCGGTCTTCACCGCACCTGAGGGCCAAGTTGTGGGCCCGATCCGTACCCAGTTTGGCTACCACCTGATTCGCGTGACGGGCAAGCGTCCGGCGCGCCACACCATGCAGGCGGCGCACATTCTAATTCTAGACACGGAATCTGAACCCAACCCCGACGCCAAGCAGCAAATTGAAGAGGTGTACGCCAAGCTTCAGGGCGGAGAGCCCTTTGCCGCTGCAGCGATGAAGTACAGCGAGGACCCTACGACGGCCAAGCAGGGCGGCCGTTTGGCTCCGTTCGGAATCAATCAAATGCTGCCCGAGTTCGAGGACGCCGCGTTTTCGCTGACTGACGACGGAACCTATTCCGCCCCGTTCAAAACCAAACTCGGATGGCACATCGTGCAGCGAGTGGGCCGCAACCCGCTCCCCGGCCGCCAGGAAGCCGAGCGCCAGCTCGCCCAAAAGATCCGCCGCGACGAGCGCTCGAACGCCTCACAAAAGGCCTATGTCGACCGCCTCAAGCGCGAATACCGCTTTGACCTCAACGAGAAGAACCTCGATAAACTCCTCGTGGCCCTCGAGAAGGGCAAAGGTTTGAGCAAAGCAGCCAAGCTGCAGCTGGCCACCTTCGCTGGGGCAGATTGCTACGGACAGTGTTTGGTACATGCCA
>JAURGG010000118.1 GCA_030833905.1 Schleiferiaceae bacterium | reverse complement strand
GGTGGCGGAATTGGTAGACGCGCACGACTCAAACTCGTGTTCCCCTGGAGTGCGGGTTCGATTCCCGCCCTGGGCACTTACTTTAAACGAGTGCTCGCAACCCCATGAACAAGCAGGAAAAATACGACCGAGCCTATCTTAAGATGGCTTCGGAATGGTCGCAACTTTCCTATTGTGAGCGCCGCAAGGTCGGTGCGTTGATTGTCAAGGGCCGCATGATTATTTCGGACGGGTACAACGGAACCCCCTCGGGGTTTGAGAACATTTGCGAAGACGATGCCGGATACACAAAGTGGTATGTGCTCCATGCGGAGGCCAATGCGATCCTCAAGGTTGCGGGGTCGACCCAAAGCTGTGAAGGCGCGACCCTCTATCTGACCATGTCGCCGTGCACGAATTGCAGCAAGCTGATCCACCAGGCCGGAATCAAGCGCGTGGTCTATGCTTCGGAGTACAAAGATTTGTCGGGGGTAGACTTCCTACAGCGAGCTGGGGTGGTCGTGGAGTTCCTCCCTCCTGTTGCCTGACCCATTTCTTCCTTTGAGCGCATAAAAAAAGCCGCCCCTATCGGAGCGGCTTTAGAGAATCTGATTCTCTGAGTATATTACTCAGCAGCAGCCTCTTCGCCCTCAGCAGCAACCTCTTCGGTAACTTCTTCGGTGGCTTCTTCAGTAGCCTCCTCAGCGGGAGCCTCTTCAGCTACTACTTCTTCAGTTGTCTCTTCAACAGCTGCTTCTTCAGCGGCGTTGTTGCAAGCAACAAAGGCAACCATGGCCAG
>JAURGG010000117.1 GCA_030833905.1 Schleiferiaceae bacterium | reverse complement strand
CGTTCAAGTCAGACGACAACGCCGGTGCGTTGAAGCTTCCTTCGTACATGCTCGTTGACCTCGGAGCCACTGCCCGCCTTGGCGACAGCTGGAGCTTCCGCGTGAACATCAACAACCTGTTGGACGCGACCTACATCGCCGAGTCAATGACCAACATCCACGCTACCGAGACTTCGGCTACGTGGAACGGCATCGACGCAACGAACGCTGTATGGTTTGGTTTTGGCCGCACCTGGAACGCGTCACTCAAGTACGCCTTCTAAGGTCAAACGCCTAGAAATGAAGCGGCTCCCCTCGGGGAGCCGTTTTTTTTTGCTTGAGAAAATTTTTGAAATCCGGTTATAACCGAACGGGGCCTGCGCCAAGCATCCGGATATAACCGGATTTTACTTTTTTACACGAAGCGCAGCAGGGGTGCGCCCTTCTCAACCGCCTGTCCCGCCGTGACGAACACCTCGGCAATTTGGCCGGCGGCCGGGCTCTTGAGGTTGTTTTCCATCTTCATAGCCTCGAGCACGAGTAGGGTCTGGCCTTGTTCGACCTCGGAACCTTCGGTGGCATCTACCCGCAGCACAAGGCCGGGCATCGGAGCCACTAGGACGTCAAGGCCTTTTGCGGTCGTGGCGGCCATTCCGAGCTCGTCGAGCAGGGCGTCGCTGGGGCGAAGCGACCGAACCTCATGCACGTCGCCGTCGATCCACCACGCGGAACGCTTGGCGGCCGGCTCGTACCTCACGAGAAAGGTGGTTTTGGTGACGGTTCCGCGCTGAATGCGAAACTCG
>JAURGG010000116.1 GCA_030833905.1 Schleiferiaceae bacterium | reverse complement strand
GCCCTACTAACATGGAAAGCATCAAGATAGTTTGCCCGGCGGTGCTTAATTCGGCCGTGATGCCTGTCGATAGTCCCACGGTACAGAAGGCGCTCACCTCTTCGAAGGCCAGACGTGCAAGTCCGATGTGCCCATCCGTGACGGTGAGCATAAAGATTCCCAGGAGGATGGAACTCGCCGAGAACAAGAAGGCACTCATGGCTAAGTTGAGCAACTCTACGGGAATCGTGGAGTGGAACATTTCGACGCGTTTCCGGCCGCGGATGGTGGCTAGGGCATTCACAAAGACCAAGGCGAACGTCGAGGTTTTGATACCTCCCGCCGTAGACCCCGAAGAGCCGCCGATAAACATAAAGACGATTAAAATAAGCAACGTAGGCAGGGCCACGGCTCCAAAGTCCACGGTGTTAAATCCGGCAGTACGCGTGGTGATGGACTGGAAGAGCGCGGTGAGTACGCGGTGCCCTTGGTCCATGCCAAGCATCGTGCTATTCCATTCCAGGGCAGCAAAGAAAAGTGCTCCCAGAGGGATGAGGATCAAGGCAGCGTAGAGGGCAATTTTCGTATTGACATGCAGGTGAATCCATGGGTTGCGTCGGCGGGCCGCATAGGCCTGCGTCGAGAACAAATCGTGGATGGTCGTGAATCCAAGCCCTCCCAAGACGATGGTGACCCCAATGACCACGACCAAGGGGATGTTGTAGGCCAAGGCAGGATGCGCCATGCCCTCAGAAAAGAGGCTAAATCCAGCGTTATTAAATGCGCTGATGGCATGAAATAGGCTGTAGAAAATGCGG
>JAURGG010000115.1 GCA_030833905.1 Schleiferiaceae bacterium | reverse complement strand
TATCATAGCCAACCGATTTTGCCAGATTATGAACCGTTACCAGACTACTTGTCACTGATAATATCCTCATCAATTGATTATCAATCTGACGTTCAAGTCTAATTTATTCTTGAAACATTGGAAGTTTTTGAAATAAACATTCTACAAGAGAATGTAACTGTAGACGGAACACGGTATTCATTGTATTATAACGAACAAGAAATTTCTGAACATTGCGAACAGGAAATATTGAACTCAATTAATGAAAAATAAAGACTTTGCCCAACGACGCATATAGCTTCTGGCGGGGAGGCTTTACACGTAAAGCAAACCCGAACAGCTTCGCTGTGTTGGTTTTTTCATTCCAGCTCGCCCTCGAACACGTTCGGTGCGCCCTAAAATGAAAAAACCCAGGCCGTGTGGCCTGGGTTTGGTTTCCTAGTAGCGGGGGCCGGATTGCCTCGCTGCGCTCGGCGGACCGGTGGGGGAGGCTTTACTAGGCAAGCCCTCACGCTACGCGGCCTGGGTTTGGTTTCCTAGTAGACATTCTGGAGAATAGGTCGAATGTAAATCGAATAGATGAACCAGATCAGGTTGAGTGAATTATTGCCCGGTAAGGCCCTGAAATGGCCTGAATTTTTTGTTCGGAATATTCCGAACACACGTTTGGAATCACGTGTAATTCCAGAATCCCAATGTTTTCGGTATCTTCACAAATAGGGAATACTAAAGATGTTTACGACTGTTAATCAGAGGGTCGCTGGTTCGAGCCACTTAGAGTTCACCCCGTTTGGCGATGGGGGACCTGGAACAATCTGGTATAA
>JAURGG010000114.1 GCA_030833905.1 Schleiferiaceae bacterium | reverse complement strand
CTCCACGCACGGCGATATGGCGTTCGCCCGGGACAGGAATAAAGGTCCAGGCTGATGCCCGTTGGAAAAACCGCCGACTCCAAATTTTGAATTCGGCTGTGGTCCACCGCTCTGTTTCATCCGTTCCCAAGAAGATGCTTTCCTGGGAGGCCATCGTCCCAAAGTATGTCAGGCTATCTGCGGAGCTAGCCGCTTGGTGCCAAGCATCCATGGTGGCATGGATGGCTTCTTCTCCCGGGACCACGGAGGAATCGGATTTAGAGGGGGCTTGACACGAAGTGAAAAGGACCAAGAGGCCAAGTCCCAGCAATGGGCGAGATTTCTTATTCATTTTCCTAAGGTAAGAACTACTTTTGCTGCCTGGTTTGGCTCCGTAGTACAATGGATAGTATGTGGGTTTCCGGAGCCTAAGATGCAGGTTCGATTCCTGCCGGGGCTACAGATCAGAGGTGCGATGCATCTCTCCGGCAAGACCGCCTCTTCGCGCATGCGTCGAGGCGGTTTTTTGTTGAAAACCGAGACAAAGTCCATTTTTTCAATCGGGGGTATCTTTGTGGTTTACATTTTTCTGATCCATGGTTCTTTCCTTTCTATATATCGGGCCCGGCATGGGCGTAGGTACCTTAATCCTTGTTCTTCTTATTTCGGGCATCGTCCTTCTAGCCCTGGGGTATACCCTGTGGGCGCGTTTCAAGCGCATTTTTAAGAAATAAAGGGTGCCCGAATTCATCTCCCTCGCGGCGGCGCTCCTTTCGGGTTGGTTATTGGTTCGTCTGATCCTTTGGCGGGCCGAATGGCTTAGTGCCCTCGCGC
>JAURGG010000113.1 GCA_030833905.1 Schleiferiaceae bacterium | reverse complement strand
TTGGCAAGGAGTCTGCCACCTGAAAGTAGGTCCGAATGGCATACAAAGCCCCGCCCGGCACACTGGCCTGGATATCGGCGGAAATCATTTGGTAGCGGGCCCAGAGCGAATCTTGGTCAGTCGAATTCGCCGCCGCCTGAAGCACAGTCCATTTCTGCTGCCATCCACTCGTATCCACCACCGCATCGCCGCCCGCCTGGGCGGTTTCCCCCATGGCATCAATCAGGCGTTCGGCTTCTTCTTGCGGATTGCTGCACGCGAGGAGGAAGGCGGACAGTACGATACCAAAGAAACGTTTCATTTCACATCAAATTTCATGCGGTAGGAGGCATTCACCTTTCCCCCGGCGATATCTTTCAAGCGGCCTTGGAGCATACGTCGCTTCAACGGGGTCAATCGATCCAAAAATAGGATCCCCTCAATGTGGTCGTATTCGTGCTGAATGATGCGCGCGGGCAAACCCGTGAAGGTTTCCTCGATCCATTCACCCTCCGCCGTTTGGCTTTCAATGACCACAGTCGGTTTGCGCTGCACGGTTTCATGGATCTCGGGGATGCTCAGGCACCCTTCTTCGAAGCCCCAGGGTGTTCCCGTCTCCTCGAGAATGGTGGGATTGATGAAGGCGCGTTTAAAGGTCTTGAGCACCTCCGCTTCCTCCGGGCTGGTTGCATCCTCGGCAAAGGGGGAGCCGTCCACCACAAAAACTCGGCTCGACACACCTACTTGGGGAGCCGCTAGACCCACCCCCTTGGAGGCGTACATCGTTTCGAATAAGTCCTCAATAAACTGATCAGTCTGGGCACTGGGAACCTCGACCTCCTGC
>JAURGG010000112.1 GCA_030833905.1 Schleiferiaceae bacterium | reverse complement strand
CTGCTTCGAGGTATTGGCGGTGTATGTCCTCAATGATGTCGGGCCGAGTGAGGTTGAGCAAATCATTGTTGCCCTTTACAGGCTGCCCCCATGTGGCGAACCGCGCCCCGCGGTAGCCGGATTCGTCCAGGCGGTAGTTCTGAATCAATGAACCCATGGCCCCATCGAGGATGAGGATGCGTTCGGCAGCGGCGGCGTGGATGGGATGCATGTCCTGGTTCTGTCGTTTGGCTTATTCAGAAGGACACGAGGCCGAATGGCCATGTGCTCATCTACCTGCATGCTGCAGTGGGAGTTAGCACCCTTCTTCGGGGTTGCCAAGACGTCCTAGGGCCCTTCCCTCGGTCTTTCTGGATAAGCAGGGCAAAGGTAGTCGGCATTTTGAGGCCGACAAAGATGTTTTGACATGTAAATCTCTGTTTTCGGTCATTTTCTGGTTTCCCACAAAAATTGGTTGCCTAAGAAGTCGATGCCATTACCTTTGCCTCCGCGTGGAAGGATTTGTCCGATTGCAACCACGGTAAAAAATGCTAAACCCGGCTCACCGCGTACAGCATCTTTACCGTTTCCCGGCACCCTTCCATAGCACTAAACCTTTTTGCTATGAGCTACCTATTTACCTCTGAATCTGTGTCCGAAGGGCACCCCGACAAAATCGCAGATCAAATCTCCGATGCCCTCGTCGACCATTTCATTGCTTTTGATGCCGAGTCCAAAGTGGCTTGCGAAACCCTTGTCACTACAGGCCAAGTAGTTTTGGCCGGGGAGGTCAAGTCCAAGACCTACATCGATGCGCAGGAGATTGCCCGCGACGTGATCCGCAAGATTGGATACACGAAGTCCGA
>JAURGG010000111.1 GCA_030833905.1 Schleiferiaceae bacterium | reverse complement strand
AACCCTTTTGCTTTTCCACCTCAAAAAGAAAAAGGGCCCAAGCGCCGAAAGGCTTATCCCTTTCAACGCTTGAACCCTTCTACCAAAAGCTTTCGAGCTTTCTAGCCTTCTAGCCTTCTAGCTCTTAGCTATTCGCCTTCTTGTGGTCTGCTAAGAATTTCTCCAAGCCAATGTCCGTCAAGGGGTGCTTGAGGAGGGCGTGAATCGCACTCAAAGGTCCAGTCATCACGTCCGCACCAATTTCGGCGCACTGCAAAATGTGCATCGGGTGACGTACTGAAGCCGCCAAGATTTCGGTCTCGAAGCCATAGTTGTCAAAAATCAGTCGGATGGACTCGATCAAAGCCATTCCATCTGTGGAAATGTCGTCTAACCGCCCGATGAAAGGAGACACATACGACGCACCCGCTTTAGCGGCGACCAGTGCTTGGCCCGCGGAGAAGATTAATGTACAGTTCGTTTTGATGCCTTGATCAGAAAAGTAGCGAATCGCCTTGACGCCGTCTTTAATCATGGGAATTTTGACGACAATCTTGGGATCAAGAGCCGCTAGGAGTTCACCTTCCCGAACCATGCCCTCAAAGTCGGTCGCGATGACTTCGGCACTTACGTCGCCGTCGACGATGTCACAAATGGCTTTGTAGTGCGCCATCACTCGGTCTGTACCGGCGATGCCTTCTTTGGCCATCAGAGAAGGGTTGGTTGTGACGCCATCCAGGATGCCCATGTCTTGTGCCTCTTGGATTTCAGCCAAATTTGCCGTGTCGATGAAGAATTTCATTGCTTGATTGTAGTTTAAATGGGATTCGGGGACAAAGGTCACCCTATTTTTGTAAACATGCACAATCCTGA
>JAURGG010000110.1 GCA_030833905.1 Schleiferiaceae bacterium | reverse complement strand
AAAAGGCCTGGCCCACCTTTTCGTGGATGCCTTGATCGCCCAAAATGGCATATTTGCGGCTGTCTAAGGCGATGTAAAAGAGAACGCCATTGCGAAGGGCGGTCTTGTGCATGCCGAGCTTTTGAAACCAATACCGGGCTTCAATCAATGCGTCGCGCGTGCAGGTCTCGGCGACATGTACGCGGATTTCGCCTGAACAATGCTTCTCCGCAGAGGCAATGGCGGCTTGAAGTTGCTGACGTTGATCTTCCTGGAGAGGCTCCTTCATTCGAACGATACCTCGGGAGCTGCTTCGGCGCCGGCTTCGGCTTCGAAGTAACCACGTGGTTCAAATCCACCCATTCCCGCAATCCAAGAAGCGGGCACCCGCTTGATAGCGGCATTGTAGGCCTGCGTCGCTTTGTTGAATCGGTCGCGCGCCACATTGATGCGGTTTTCCGTGCCTTCCAATTGGTCCTGAAGTGCCAAGAAATTTTGGTTGGCCTTCAATTCGGGGTAGCGTTCTACCGTCACCAACAAGCGAGATAAGGAGCCCTTCAGAGCGCCCTGTGCTTGCTGGAATTGGGCGATATTTTCGGGAGTCAAGTTGGACGCATCCAGATTGACGGCGGTCGCGTTGGCTCGGGCCTCGATCACCTGTGTCAGGGTTTCTTGCTCAAAGTCGGCATAGCCCTTCACGGTGGCAACCAAATTGGGGATGAGATCGGCTCGGCGCTGGTAGGCGCTTTGGACCTCGCCCCACTGGCCTTCGATGCCTTCATTCAGGGCGACAAAACGGTTGTGGGTGCTCACGCCCCACATGATAAAACCCAAGACAACGGCGGCGAGGGATAGAATAGTGATCGTTGATCGTTTCATT
>JAURGG010000010.1 GCA_030833905.1 Schleiferiaceae bacterium | reverse complement strand
GTCCGCTGGAATTGGGTGCAGACATTGTGCTGCATTCCGCCACCAAGTACCTGGGCGGGCACAGCGACATCGTGCTCGGACTCTTGGCTGTGGGCGACAAAGCCCTTGCTGAGCGCCTCTACTTTATTCAAAACGCTTCGGGTGCCGTATGCGGACCAATGGACAGCTTCTTGGCCCTGCGCGGAATCAAAACCCTGCACGTCCGCATGGACCGCCACTGCCAAAACGCCGAAGCGGTGACGGCCTACTTGGTCGCGCACCCGGCTGTGCGCAAGGTCTACTACCCTGGTTTGAAGGACCACCCCGGCCACGCCGTGGCCGCGCGCCAAATGAAGCAGTTTGGCGGAATGGTTTCGTTTGCCCTCCACGACGACGACCTGGCCAAGGCCAGCGCGGTGGTTTCGGCCCTCAAGGTCTTTACGTTGGCGGAATCCCTGGGCGGCGTAGAGTCGCTGGCGGGCCATCCGGCGACCATGACCCACGCGAGCATCCCAAAGGCGGAGCGCGAAAAGACCGGCGTAACCGACGGCTTGATTCGCCTGAGCGTGGGCCTCGAAGACGTGCGCGACCTCACTGCCGACTTAGGTCAGGCACTTTCCGTACTTTTGAAGTAAGTTATTGAATACCATGGCGGACAAATTTGCCGTAATCGGGTTGGGCCAGTTTGGTTCCGCCATTTGCCGAAAGCTTTCTGAAAAAGGTGCTGAAGTCATCGCTATTGACATTGACGAGGACAAAGTAGAGGGCATTAAAGATCAGGTTGCGTACGCGGTGGTTCTTGATTCGACCGACCAGCGCGCACTTCGGGCCCAAAATATTTTGGATATGGATGCCGTGGTGGTGTCCATCGGCCAAAACTTTGAGGGCATGCTGCTCACTACGGTTAAGCTCCTCGAAATGGGGGTTACCCGAATCATCGCGCGGGCACAGGGCGAAACGCAGCGCAAGATCCTCGAAAAAATGGGGGTCAAAGAAATTCTTTCGCCCGAAGAAGAAGTGGGTAAAAACGTCGCAGAGCGCTTGATCAACCCCGGCATGATGATGTGCGTTTCACTGCCCGACAACTACGAAATTGTAGAAATTACGGCTCCGCGGAGCATTGTGGGCCGTACCCTCAAAAACATTGGACTTCTTGAAAAGTACCGTTTGAACTTGGTTACGGTCATTCAAAAAGGCGGAGACGATGAGGTGGCCCACATCAAAGGAGTTCCGCAAGATGACATGGTCATTGAAGAAATTGACGAGCTCGTGGTCTTTGGCAAAATCAAAGACGTCGAGCGTTTTATTGACATCAATGCCTAGGGTAGCTGGTTTTTGGTTTCTTGCGCTCGCGCTGGCGCTTGGCTGCAAGGATCCCGATCCAAATGGGGGCCTACCGCCCGAGGCGACCGGCCCGTTTCTGCCGCGCTTGACCTCTGGCTGGACCCTGGATTCGGTAACCTACACGGCAGACTTGCCCATGACCATCGGCGACACCACCGTGCCCGTGCGGGTCCACAACAAGGCGCGTGACGTCACGGGACGCTTCGACTTCTTCACGCGCAACGACTCGGACCTTGTGGACTACAGCCTGCAGTTCACCGCCGATTTGGTGCCGGGCGTCGCCCCGTACACCTATACCAAGCAGCGCGTTGGAATGTACTGGTACAAGCCCGTCGAGCGCGAAATCTGGTTTTACGACTACCCTGACACACTGGTATTTTCGGTCGACTGGGATGCCGAGACGCTTCAGCTCTGGCATTCAGAACTCCAAGTGATTGAACCTGGACTAGGAATCACGTTCCCCCTTCGATTGGACTTTAGGCTGGTTCCGTGACGGAACTGGTTCTCGTAACCCTGCTCGCCGCGGGGCTGTTTGCGTTGCCGCCAAGTGCGCATGCGCTGATTTTGGCCCTCGGAATTGCCACGGGGATGCCCCACGGGGCCACTGACCTCATCACTGAAGACGGTAGAATTTCACGCCCTGCGTTGGCCTACTACGGGGTGGGCATTCTGCTGCTTGGGCTCCTTTGGTGGTGGGCTCCGGGCTGGGCGCTTGGCGTTTTTTTGGTGCTGAGCATGCTGCACTTCGGGTCAGAAGATGCCGCATCTGATTCCGGAACGGCCCTGTTTATTCACGAGTCCGTGGTTCGGGGACTGATCGTCGTGCTCGCTCCCAGTATTTTTTATGAAAGCGAGGTGCTTCGGCTTTTTGGACTATTGGCCGACGAGTCGTGGGCGGGCCCCACGTGGGATCACCTGCGCTCAGCGACCCAGACGGCATGGATTGCGTTGGCGTTTACCCTCTTTGGCCACTACGCCGTTCGGGCAACCGCGTGGCGCCACGTGGCCTTCGTATTTATTCAAATGCTGGTGCTGGTCGGAATTTTTAGGGTCCTGCCCCCGCTTACCGCGTTTGTCGCGTACTTCGTGGGCGGACATTCGCTGCACAGTGCCCGCAAGATTTGGCCGGTTCTTCGGGCCCACTGGGGCAAAGTTTTGGGTGCTACGCTCTTTACGTTCGCGGTGGCGTCCCTCGTCTTCTTGAATGGCGGCGAAGCAGCATGGGGCGACCGCCTTGTGCGCACTGCGTTCATATCGCTTTCGCTCTTTGCGGTTCCGCACGGAATCTGGCGCACTGCCGAAGTCCTGCGGGGCCGGTGGTCAAAGGCCTAAAATGCAAAAAGCCACCCCGTTGGGGGTGGCTCCGTGCACAAAATCCAGGTTGAACTTAGTCCTTTTGAGCTAAAGCGTAAATGACGAGACCGAAGCCAATCTTGTTGATGGCGTCGCCGATGTTGTACACCAGGTCCATTTGCAAGCCCTCAAACACGGGAACTCCAAACAAGCCACCCGCCGTACCGGCGATGTAGCCGATAGGGTAGATCGCCCATCCTACGAGAACGAACCAGCCCAGTGCCTTGACAGCAGCTTGAACTTTTCCGCCCGCATTCGCAGCCAAGGTGGCAACTTCGCCCTTCCATACCAACCACACAATGTAGAAGTAGGCAAGACCAGAAAGTGCACCCCATACCCAAGACTGGGTCTGATCAGCATAGAAGGCCTCACCAATGTATCCAAGGAGCAGCATCGCAACCGAAGCTGCAATCAAGCGCCAAAGAAGACCGCTGGTGCCGCCTGCTTTCTTAGTAATTAAGTAGAACTCCACGCACATCAACGGCACCGTCAAGGTCCAGTCAATGTAGCGCAAGGCGATCGGGTTGGTTCCGGTGGCCTGGTAGAAGTCGCGCATGTAGTAGTAGTGCACTGCTGCGATACCGGTGATGAGACCAGATACCAAAAGCGAGAGCTTCCACTCGTCAGCGACTCGACTGCGCTCCATAAAGAAAAATACAGAGGCAGCGAACATGGCCATGTAGCCCGTAAAGAATGTAAAGCTTACGGGATCAGCCGGGTCAATCGTGAGAACTTCGAGAAATTGCATAAATCAGGTTTTAGGAGGATTTTGTGTTAGGTTAACATTTATTGAAATGCTTTGTTTAGGAAAAGTAGTAAAAAATTTAACAAAACTGCAAAGTCCGTAGAAACATTCTGATGGTGGTGCGCTTCTAAATTGCTGTAAAGCAGTGAAAAAACCTCGATTTTTCGAGAGTTTGGGCAAAAACGTTCCACCAAAATTTTTTTACTTATTAAATGTAAAATTAACAATTAATACCCCGATCGGGTGGCTGCAGGGCTCCGAACGCATGGTTTACCTTCGCGTAATGGCACGCATCCTCACCGGAATCCAAAGCAGCGGACGCCAGCACCTCGGAAACGTGCTGGGCGCCATCCTTCCGGCCATTGAATTGGCCAAGGACCCCGCCAACGAGTCCTACCTATTTATTGCGGACTTGCATTCGCTGACTACGGTCAAGGATCCAGAGGCACGCAAAGCGAACTTGCTCGCCACCGCCGCCGCGTGGCTTGCCTGCGGACTCGACCCCAAGCGCAGCGTGTTTTACGCCCAGAGCGACCTGCCTGAATGCACCGAGCTAACGTGGTACCTCAACTGCTTTACGCCCTACCCGATGCTGGCCAACGCGCACAGCTTTAAGGACAAGTCCGACCGCCTCAGCGATGTGAACGCCGGCCTGTTTGACTATCCGGTCCTTATGGCGTCCGACATTTTGCTGTACGATGCGCACTTGGTTCCGGTCGGAAAAGACCAACGCCAGCACCTCGAGATCACGCGCGACATCGCCGAAACCGTTCACCGCATCACCGGCCAAGAGGTTTTTGTGCTGCCCGAGGCGCGCATTCAAGAGTCCGTGATGACGATTCCAGGTACCGACGGCCAAAAGATGTCCAAGTCCTATGGCAACGTCATCGACATCTTTTTGCCCGAAAAGGAGCTTAAGAAGCAAATCATGGGCATCGTGACCGACTCCACGCCGCTCGAGGAGCCCAAGGACCCCTCGACGTGCAATGTGGTGACCCTGTACCGGCTCATTGCGAGCCCCGAGCAGGTTGCCGAAATGGAGGCCAGCTACCGCGCCGGAGGCTACGGCTACGGCCATGCAAAGACGGCCCTTTTCAACGCCATACTCGATCGATTTGCCGGCCCTCGGGCGGAATTTGATCGGCTCATGGCCGACCCTTCGGCGGTCTATGAAGTCCTTCGTGCGGGCGCCGAACAGGCTCGCCCCGTGGCGCAGGCCACGTTGAAGCGGGTTCGCGAGGCGCTGGGCTTCGATACCAGTTACTAGTAACTAGGCGCTAGTTCCGCTTCGCGGACTCCAACTGTGCTTCGCGCGGGGCATGGTCTACGAACTGGTCGCGGTAGCCGTGGCGATGTAGGGTGATGTGTGCGTAGCCCTGTTCGTTCAGCCAGCTCCCGAGGGCTTGCCCCACTCCGTTGATGGCTTGGGCGTCCTCCCAGACGTGCCAGGTGTGGTGGTTGCGGGCGAAGTAGTGCAGCGAGTTCGGGTCAATGGGCTTGGCGCGGCGCAGGTCGATGATGCTGTGGCTGGGCGCGGCCGCCTTGAGGGCTTGGCTGAGGGCGGTTCCGAGGGCGAAGTGGGCGACGCCTGTTCCGGACTGCATCCAATCCATTCCGCCCCGGCGCTGCAAGGGGGCGGGGTAGTGCGGAACCTTGCCCTTCGGGTAGCGAATGATGGACGGTCCGCCGTAGGCCAGGGCCTCCTCGAGGGCTTCGCGCAGAGCGGCTCCGTCGCGTGGAGCCCAAATGGCGGTGTGGGGGACGGCCCGGAACATGGCGAGGTCAAAGACTCCGTGGTGGGTGGCACCGTCTTCGCCGACCATTCCCGCGCGGTCGAGGCACAGAATCACCGGTAGTTTTTGCAGGGCCACGTCGTGGATCCACTGGTCGAGGGCGCGCTGCGAAAACGTCGAATAAAGGTTAACGACGGGGCGGAGGCCGGCGGCGGCCATGGCCGCCGCGGCCGTAATACAGTGGGGTTCGGCGATTCCCACGTCGTGCACGCGGTCGGGGAACTGCTCGCGCACCACATCCAGGCTGCATCCCGGAGCCATCGCCGCCGTCAGGGCGTGGATTCGGGGGTCTGAGGCGGCGAGCGAAGCGAGGGCCGCCGCAAAATGAGTCTGAAAGTGGTCGGGTCCGGGGGCGGATTCAGAAAGGCCCAGTTCGGCGGTCGAGGGGCGGCGGGTGCGCACGTGGAGCACGCGCGGGCCGCGGAGCGCCAGCGCGCGCTCCAGGGCGCCCACCACGGCGGGCACCTCGTGACCGTCTATGCTGCCGTCGACCCAGGTCCACCCGAGGGATTCGACCAGGCCGCGGTAGGCATCCGGCCCGCCGCGGTGCAGGGCGCCGACGTTTTCTTCGATGGCCATTCCGTTGTCGTTGATGACCAGCAAAACGTCGGCGCCCCACCCGCCACCGTCGTTCAGGGCTTCGAAGACCATACCGCCCGTCATGGCTCCGTCGCCGACCACCGCTACGCGGTGGCGCTGGACTCCAAGGGCCCGATCCGCGCGGGCAAAGCCTACGGCCGCCGAAAGTGCTGTGCTCGAGTGGCCGACGCCCCAGGCATCAAAGAGAGACTCGCTACATCGGGGGAAGCCGCTGGGTCCGCCCTCAGAACGGTTGGCGGCAAACGTGCCGGCACGGCCGGTGAGCACCTTGTGGATGTAGGCCTGATGGCCCACGTCCCAGATCAGCACATCGTTCGGAGTGTCCAGCACGCCGTGAAGTGCCACGGTCAACTCGGCGACCCCGATGCTTGATGCGATGTGCCCCGCTTTGTCGCGGGTACTCAAAAGGACGTGCTGCTTGGCCGCTTCGGCCACTTCGGACCAGCGGGCTACGGGCCAGCTGCGCCATTCATTCATCAAGGGGATCACCCCACAAAAGTACGGAAGCGGCCCGAGGGCCGCTTCCGCAACAAGTACCAAGCAACAAGAAACTACTTCGCCGTCGCCTTCTTACTGCGCCCGCGCTCGGTGAGGTAAATCATGACCGGCATGATAACGAGCGTCAGGAAGGTTGCGAAGGTTAGACCGTAGATTACCGTCCACGAAATCGGACCCCAGAAGATCACGTTGTCGCCTCCGAAGTAGATGTCGGCGTCGTTGTGCATGAAGAGTCCGACAAAGTCGATGTTCATTCCAGTCGCCAGCGGAAGCAGGCCAAGAACCGTAGTGATGGCCGTGAGTAGTACCGGACGCAGTCGGGTTTTGCCGGCTTCGGTAATGATTCCGCTCAATTCAGCCACCGGAAGGCGGTCGTCTTCGTCGAGGCCCAACTCGACCTTGCGGCGCTCCATCAGCTGGCCCGAGTAGTCGGCCAAAACGATGGCGTTGTTCACCACGACGCCTGCGAGTGAAATAATACCGATCATCGTCATGATGATGACGAAGTCCATGCGGAAGATAATGAGGCCCAAGAAGACCCCAATCAGCGACAGCACGACGGCTGCCAAGATGAGGAAGGGAACGCGGGCTGAGTTGAACTGTCCCACCATGATGAGGAAGATCATGAAGACGGCTCCGATGAGGGCCTTCGACAGGAAGCCGAACTCTTTCGCTTGATCTTCTTGCTGGCCAGTGAAGCTTAGGGTTACTCCGTTCGGAAGGTCTACGTCAGCAAAGAGTTGCTTGATTTCGGCTACGATGGCGTTGGCGTTGGCGCCCTCTTGGATTCCCGAATAGAGCGTGATCACTCGCTTGAGCTCCTTGCGTTTGACCGCCGAGAAGGTGCTGGATTTGCTAGGGCTGGCAACCGAGGCAATAGGCACCTGCTTGATGCGGCCCGATCCCGGATCGCGAAAGGTGATCTTCTGGTTGAGCAGGCTCTCGAGGTTGTAGCGGAACTCGTCTGCGAAGCGCAAGTTGATGGGGTACTCGTCTTCACCCGTTTTGTAGCGGCTGATTTCTTTACCGAACAGGGCGGTGCGAATTGCATCACCAATCTGTCCCGTGCTGAGGCCCAAGCTGCGGGCTTTGGCGCGGTCAATTTCGATGGGGAGTTCAGGCTTGTCGTCGGCCACGTCGACCTTGAGTTCGTCGTAGCCCTTGATGCCTGACGCCTCGATTTGGGCGCGCAGGTCTGCGGCGACGGCGATGAGTTGCTCGTAATCCTCGCCTTCAAGCTCCAAGTTGATTGGCGCACCTTGAGGGGGGCCGTTCTGGTCCTTTTCAACGGTGATTACGGTTCCGGGAATTCCCGAAATGCGGTCGCGCAGTGCGTTGAGGACTTGTGAACTCGCCATCTTGTTGCCCTCTTCGTCAATCCGGAACTTGGATTCGCGGAATGCGACGACCACCTTGGCCTTGTGCGGAGTGGCTTGGTTCGACGGGCCCTGTCGGGGGTCACCCGTGCCCTTGCCCACCTGGGCAATGACGGATTCCACCATGAAGTTGTAGGGCGTTCCGTCCTTTTCGTAGGTGTAGTTGGCGATGACTTCCTCTACTTGCTTTTCGATTTCGAGGGTCACGTCGTTGGTGTACTCGATGTCGGTTCCTTCGGGGAGCTCGAGGTAGATGTTGGCCAAGTTGGGTTCGTTGTCTGGGAAGAACACGACCTGAGGCGGAACCACCGCGAGCAGCACAAATGAGGCGACAAACAGACCAAGGGTGCCCACAAAGGTCTTCGTGGCATTGCTTCCCGAGAGAATGGTCGCCACGGTTCGCTCGTACGTGTTCTCGAGCGACGGAAGCACACTGGCTTGGAAGTAGCGAGCCCCAGGCTCGATTCCGAACACATAAAGCAGGATCGCCAGGCCAGGGTAGGCAAGCATGTTACCCAAGGCGGTAAAGCCAAGTGCAAAGTTGACGATAAGGCCCACCACGCTGAGGACGGCGCCGATCTTCGCCCACTTCGGGCGGTTGACCGTGTCGGCCTCAGTGCGCATAAAGCGCGCCGCAAGGGCGGGGTTGATGACCAATGCCACGAAGAGTGACGACGAAAGCACCACGATCAACGTGTAGGGCAAGTACTTCATGAACTCACCGATGATTCCGGGCCAAAGGGCAAGCGGAATAAACGCGGCTAGTGTGGTGGCTGTGGATGAAATGATGGGCATGGCCACCTCAGATGCGCCGAGTTTGGCTGCCTCACGGCCACTGTAGCCCATGCTCATGAAGCGGTAGACGTTTTCAACGATTACGATACCGTTGTCTACCAGCATTCCCAGGGCCAAAACGAGCCCGAATAGGACCATGAAATTGAGCGTAACACCCATGAAGCTCAGAATCATGAAGCTGAGCAGCATCGAGAGCGGAATCGCGATTCCGACAAAAAGCGCGTTGCGCAGACCCAAGAAGAAGGCGAGCACGAGCACCACGAGAATCACCCCAAAAATGATGGAGTTTTCGAGGTCTGCAACCTGGCTCTTGGTGCGGGTCGACTGGTCGTTGGTGATCGATACCGAAAGGTTGTCCGGAAAGTAGGCGTCCCGGGCTTCGGCGATGATTCCATTGATGGCCTCCGAAACCTCGATGAGGTTTTCGCCGCTTCGCTTTTTGATGTCAAGCGTTACCACGGGCTCGTTGAACTCGCGTGCGTAGCTCTCGCGTTCCACTTCGTCAAAGGCTACTTCGGCAATGTCGCGCAGGTACACGATGGCCCCCTTTTCGTGCTTGACGATGATGTTTTCGACGTCTTCGAGGTCGTCGAATTCGCCGAGCACGCGGACGTTGCGGCGGTATCCGTCGACCAATAGGTCGCCACCCGAGACCGACATGTTTTCGTACTTAATCGCGTCGGCGATGTTGCCGAAGCTGATGTTGAGCGACTCCATTTTGCGCAGGTCCACCATGATGCGGACTTCTTTGGCGTCGATTCCGCGAATGTCGACCGCACTGATGGCGGGCAAGTCTTCGATTTGCTCTTCGAGGTATTCAGCGTAGTCGTTCAGCTGGTCTGAGGTGTACTGTCCCGACAGGTTGACGTTCATGATGGGCATCAACTCTGAAATATTCAGGTCAAAGACGTTGGGGTCGGCAGGAAGGTCTTTAGGGAAGTCGGCCGAAGCTTGAACGGCGTCGACTTTATCCTTGACCTTGCGCAGGGCTTCGTCAACCGAAACGCTGAAGTCAAACTTGACTTCGATGCTCGAAAATCCCTGAACCGAGGTCGAGGTGATTTTATCGACGCCGGAGATTGTGTTGAGTTGCTTCTCGAGCGGACGTGTGATGAGTCGTTCGATGTCGATCGGTGCCGAACCGGGGTAGGGAGTTCCGATGTAAATCGTGGGCTGCGAAATCTCGGGGAAGCTCTCGGCGGGCATGCCGCGGTATGCTACGAGGCCTGCGAAGGCGATAATGATGGTAAGTACACCGACGGTGATTCGGTTACTAACGGCCCAATGGACGAGTCCAAAGCGGCGGTACAGTGAAGGTTGTTCGCTCATGGTTTATTCCGTAATGGCTTTGACCGTCTGCTTGGGTTGTACGGAGCGGATTCCGCGGTCGATGACGCGGTCGCCGGCGAGGATTCCACCTTTAATCTCAGTGGTTTCGCCGCCTACCACCCCGAGAGTGAGGTCGCGGCGCTCCACGGTGCCGAGCTGGCTACCCGCCTTGGCCACGTAGACATAAGTGTAGTTGGAGCCCTTGCGGTCCTGAAGGATGAGGCGGTTGGGCAGGTAGAGTGCAGAGTCTGCCTGGTAGTCGCGTACATACACGCTTGCCAGCATGTTGGGCTTGTACTGGTTGCTGTTAGGCAAGTTGACGGTCACGCGAAAGGTGCGGCTGTCGGGGCTGATGAATCCACCTACGCTGCTGATGCTGGCTTCGCTCTTGATTCCGACCGAGTTGAAGTCCATAAGCACCTTTTGTCCGGTCTTGATTCGGGTCAAGTAGGTCTCAGGAATGTCCATTTCAAGGCGCAGACCGCCATTGCTGATCAGGCGCGCGGCAGCCATTCCTGGGGCGGCGTACTCACCTTCTCGTACGAAGACTTCGTCGACGGTTCCGCTAAACGGAGCGCGGATTTGGGTCATTCCCACCTGTGCTTCTACTGAGCTAAGGCGCTTTTTGAGGGCTTCGAACTGGGTTTTGGCCTGCAAGTACTGAACCTCGCTACCTACGCCTTGGTCCCAAAGTCGCTTTTGCTTGTCAAATAAAGTTTGGGCGAGTTCGAGCTGCGTCTTGACTTCGGCGAGGCTCGAACGCATCACTTGGTTGTCGAGTTCGACCAGGACGGTTCCGGCAGCGACCTGCTGGCCGGCGCGAACGTTGAGCTTTGCAATGCGCCCCGCGCTCTCAGGGTAGAGGCTGACGCTTTGGTCGGACCGAACGGTTCCGTACACGTTGAATCCATGTTCAAAGGCGCCCGAAGCGGCTCCGTACAAGGTCACGTTGGACCACTGGGCCGTGGTGTCGAGCTCGGTGAGGCGCTCGTTGACGTCGCGCAAGGCGGCATCAACTTGGCTGCGCAAGGTTTCGAGTGAATCGCGCTGCGCCAAAAGTTGGGCTGCATCGCCGGTGGCGGAATCTGAGGTTCCGCACGAGGCCAGCGCTGCAGCGGCAACGGCGGCCGAAAAGAGGAGGGACTTCTTCATGGTTTATTCGGGCTTCGAGGTGTTGTACATGCCCAGCACTTTTTCGAGGGCAATGCGTTTGTTGAGGGTTTCGTTGGCGCTCGACAGCATCGCTGCGACCGTTTGCTGGTACTGAGTTTCGGCTTGGCTGTACTCGAGGCTGCTCGATACGCCTTCGAGGAACTTGATCCGGGTCTTGTCGCGCAGTCTCTTGGCAAGTGCGACGTTGTCGACCTGCAGGCGGTAGGTGGTGAGCGCATTGTCGAACTCGGACTTGGCTTGAAGGTGCTGGACGGTGAGTGCTGCCTTGGTCTGCTCAAGCAGAACGTCGAGCTGCTCGACTTTGAGACGGCTCTCTTGAGCTTTAAACATGCGTCGACCTGAAGTGAAGAGCGGAAACTGCGCACTGACGTTCCACGACTGAAAGACGACATTGTTGGCGAAGAATCCGTTTGGATCCCAAACGTTGGCGTCTTCGCTGACAAACTGCTGGGTGAGCGAGTAGCCCGCGTAGACCTTGGGCATAAAGCTCACGAGGTCGTTTTTGTAGAGCAGTGACTGGCCGAGACGGCCCGCCGCAAGTACCCGGTAGTCGACGTGCTGTTCGGGGGCAAAACGGGCTTGAAGCAGGCCTTGTCCACCCACGGCTCCGTCGATGAGTTGGTTGAGCGTCGAAGTAAGGACCACATTCTGATCCGTGGGAAGGCCGCAGGTGAGCAAGAGCATCTTCTCGGTCACGCCGCGCTGCTGGCGCACGTTTCCGAGGGCAGCTTCAAGCTGGCGGGCCACGAGGCGCACTTGGTCGGCACTTTCGGATTCGACAAGGCCTTCAGCAGCCATCGCCTCCATCTGGGTTGCGGTGGTGGTGGCCTGCTTGAGGTTTTCAGCAAGCACGTTTTCATTTTCTGCCAAAATGACTGCGAGGTGGTAGAACTGCGCGGTCTGCTGGCGGACCTCAATCTCGGTTTTTTCCTTATTCAGTGATGCCTGATCCCGCAGCACATTGGTCGCGAGTACTGCAACGATGTAGCTTCCGTCAAATACCAGCTGGTTGACGCTGAGGTTTCCTATTGAGGTATAGCGGGTTCCGAATTGGAGTTTGTCGATGACGCCGTCTTGGTTGATGTCAAAAAACTGTGCGGGGAGTTCGATGTTGTCGGTGTACTGCCCTGCCGCGGTGACGCTCGGAAGCCCCAGTGCGATGTTTTGCCACAGCACCTTTTCGGCGGCGCGCTGCTCGAGGCTGCGAACTTTGTTTTGGGCGTTGTGGGTGCGGGCGTGCTCAATGGCTTGCTCGAGCGACATGCTTGTTTGGGCGGAACCGGATCCTGCCCACGCCAGAGCGAGGAAAAAAGTGAACGTGCGAATCATCGTTTGGAATCCTTGATTTCGTTAAAGTAGTGAAGTCCTTGGGCGGTGCTAATGGACCGTATGAATAAGGTGATTGCGGTCCAGATTACCTCGCGGCGCTCGGCGAGGCTTTCAGACTGTAAGTCGCTGTCGGCGAGTCCCACCATCGTAGTAAAGTGAATGCGGGCGACTAGTTCAGGGTCGAGGTCCTCTCGAAAGAGGCGCTGGGTTTGACCGTCTTTGATCGTTTGGGTGAGGGCGTCAAGCATCGTGCGTTGGCGCTGCTCAAAAAGCCACTCAAAGGTTTTGGGGTAGTACTTTTTGAGCGGAAACATCATGTTCGGGCCGTGCGATTCCATCATCTTCATCAAGAAGGCAAAGCGGTGAATCATGCGGTCAATGGCATTTTCGTGCTCGGCCGATAACTGGTCCATTGCCACTTTGTGCGCACCGAATACGTGGCGCACCGCTTGATCAACCAGGTCTGCTTTATTGCTGAAGTACTGGTACAGGGTCTTTTTGCTCATCGAGAGCTCACGGCACACATCGTCCATCGTCATCGCGCGGAGGCCGTAGCGTTGGAACATGTCCATCGCTCGCTGCAGGATGCTGGTTTTGATTTCGTGGGTGCTTGAATCGCTCATGGGGGCGCAAAGTTACGTTGCCGCGCTCCATGGGAAACGTTTTGTAGACAAAAATGTTTCCAGTGGGCTGAAATTTTTTACAAAGCGGTCTTCAGAGGGTTATTTTTTATGCAATGCCCACCTCGAATTGATGAAAAAATCCGTAATTTGCCCCCGGCCTCATCACAAACTGTGCCACGAACTATGACTATTGCACAAATCCTCAAGACTCCCGCCCAGCAGCAGCCCGTGACGGCGCGCGGGTGGGTTCGCACGTTTCGCTCAAACCGCTTTATCGCCCTCAACGACGGATCGACAGGGTCAAATGTGCAATGTGTGGTAGATTTTGAGAACACGCCCGAAGATGTGCTGAAGCGCATTACCACCGGAGCAGCAGTTGAGGTTCGCGGGCTACTCGTCGCCTCACAAGGCAGCGGTCAGGCCGTTGAAATTCAGGTCCAGGAGCTGATCGTGCACGGCGACAGTTCGCCCGAAGAATATCCCCTGCAGCCCAAGCGCCACAGCCTCGAGTTCTTGCGCGAGATTGCGCACTTGCGGCCCCGCACGGCCACGTTTAGTGCGGTGTTCCGCATTCGCCACGAGGCACAGTACGCGGTGCACCAGTTTTTTCACGATCGCGGATTCTACCACTGGGCGACGCCAATCATCACTTCGAGTGATGCCGAGGGTGCCGGCGAGATGTTTCGCGTGACATCCCTGCCCGCCGACAATCCGCCCCGCACCGAATCCGGCGAGGTCGACTACAGCGAAGACTTTTTTGGCCAGAGCACCAACCTCACCGTGAGCGGCCAGCTCGAGGGCGAACTCGGAGCCATGGCTTTGGGCAAGATTTATACGTTTGGACCCACGTTCCGCGCCGAAAACTCGAACACCACGCGCCACCTCAGCGAATTCTGGATGATTGAGCCCGAAATGGCGTTTTACACGCTTGAAGACAACATGCAGTTGGCCGAAGACTTCGCCAAGCACATCATTCGTCACGTGCTCGACCGCTGTGCTGACGACCTCGCCGTGCTTGACCAGCGCCTGCAGCAAGAGGAGCAGTCCAAGCCCGCCGCCCAACGGCAGCCGATGGGCCTGATCGAGAAGCTCAACTTTGTCGTGAACAACCCCTTTGTGCGCTGCAGCTACACTGAGGCGATTGAAATCCTCAAGGCCTCGAAGCCCAACCAAAAGGGTCAGTTTGCCTACCCCATTGAAGCTTGGGGCGCCGACCTGCAGTCCGAGCACGAGCGCTACTTGGTCGAGAAGCACTTTCAGGCTCCGGTGGTCCTGTTTGACTATCCCGCCTCAATCAAGGCATTTTACATGCGCCTCAACGAAGACGGCAATACGGTGCGCGCCATGGACGTCCTCTTTCCCGGAATCGGCGAAATCATTGGCGGAAGCCAGCGCGAGGAGCGCCACGACGTGCTGGTTGAAAAAATGAAGGCGGTGGGCATTGATCCGCACCACCTCGACTGGTACCTCGACACGCGCAAGTTTGGCACCTGCGTGCACAGCGGATTCGGACTCGGATTCGAGCGCATGATCCAGTTTGTGACCGGAATGGGCAACATCCGCGACGTGATTCCGTTCCCCAGATTCCCAGGAAGCGCCAAGTTTTAACCGACCACGACCGTGCTACGCCAGTCCCAAGCCCTTAAGCTCCAGCAAAAGCTCTCGCCGCAGCAGATTCAGCTCATGAAGCTGATTCAGCTTCCGACGCAGGCGCTCGAGGAACGCATTCAAGAGGAACTTGAAGTGAATCCGGCACTCGAAACCGAGAGCCAGGTAGACGAGGATCCGTACGAAACCGACTACGACAACTCTGAAGACGAGTATTCGTCCGACAAAGAGTCCGATGAATATTCTGAAATTCAGGATGTGGAGTTCTCAGAAGAACTTTTTGACGACACCCCTGAGTACAAGCTCAATGCCAACAACTATTCGGCCGACGACGAGACCTATGAGGCTCCCATCGTCGCTCGACAGGACTTGAGTGACGTGCTCCAAGAGCAGCTCGCGCTGCGCAGCGTGAGCCCCCAAAAGGAGCACCTGTGCAAGTACCTCATCGGGACGCTGGACGACGATGGATACCTGCGTCGGGAGCTGGTCGACATTGTGGACGACTTGGCTTTTTCGCTCGGAATCTTTATTGAGGTCAGCGAACTCGAGGACGCCCTGAGGGTCATTCAGTCGATGGATCCGCCTGGAGTTGGAGCCCGTAACCTTCAAGAATGCATGCTTCTGCAGTTGGCCCGACGCCCTGACACTCCGGTGGTTCGCACTGCACGGGCGCTCGTCGACCGCTACTTTGACGAGCTCGCCAAGCGCCACTACAGCCGAATGATGCAGGGCCTTGGTATTGATGAGGCCACCCTTAAATCCGCACTTGACGAAATCGTTCGAATCAACCCCAAGCCGGGCGGAAGCGCAACCCAGGGCGCGGAACCCAGCCAGGCCGTGGTCCCCGACTTTTTGGTCAGCGTCTTGGACGGCAAGCTCGAACTCAAGCTCAACGGCCGCAACGCGCCCGAGCTCAACGTCAGCCGCGAATACAAGGAGATGCTCACGCACTACCGCCAGGCCAAGGGCTTTGACAACGACCAGCAAAAGGAGGCCTTCACCTTCATTAAGAGCAAAATCGACAGCGCCAAGTGGTTCATCGACGCAATCAAGCAGCGCCAGCAAACGCTGCTGCTGACGATGTCATCGATCATGCGCTACCAAGAGGAATACTTTCTCACCGGTGACGACCGCAAGCTCAAGCCCATGATTCTCAAGGACATCGCCGACGAGGTGGGCATGGATATTTCTACCGTCAGCCGCGTGGCCAGTCAGAAGTACGTGCAGACTCCGTTCGGAACCTTTCTCATTAAGCGCTTTTTCAGCGAGAGTATGACGAATGCAGAGGGCGAAGAGGTGTCCACGCGCGAGATCAAGAAAATCCTCGAAGAGAGCATTGGCGAAGAGGATTCGCGCGATCCGCTCACTGACGACGCGCTTGCTAAGTTGCTCAAAGACAAAGGATATCCAATTGCTCGACGGACGGTCGCCAAGTACCGGGAACAGCTCGGAATTCCGGTGGCGAGATTGCGCAAAACGCTGTAAGTACTGCGCTCGCTCATTCGTGTGAGCCGATTTCTGCTCCTTCAACACGCAGTTTCGCGGGACGGAGTATGTTTGTATACTAGACAAAATACCAAGCTGACATGCGCGTGATTCGAATTCTTTTAGCCCTGATGCTGCTCGCCCCTTTGGCCAGTAAGGCCTCCCACATTATTGGTGGCGACATTCAGTACAAGTACGTGGGCGACTCCACGGGGGTAGCCAACCAGTACCGCATTAAACTCGTACTCTACCGCGAGCTTACTGGTATTGGCCTTGGCACAACTCAAACTGTTCAAATCCGCTCAAATAGCTGCAACATCACCACAAGTGTTCAAGTCAACCTAGCCATTCCCGAATTTTCGGCTGCAACCTTGGGCGCGTACGACTGCATTCCCCAGTCCGCGGCCACCTTTACGCCGATGGTCAACGTGTACATTGGATTCGTAACCCTGCCAACCCTTTGCCCGGACTACAAAATGTACTGGGCGTCGTGCTGCCGCCCTCCGGGAATCACGGGCATCACTGGTTCAGCGGGCGTAGGATTCTACTTTGAGGCAGAACTCAACAATACCATCACCACGGGCCCCAAAAACTCATCGCCAACGTTTGTATCTACCCCGTTGAGCTACATCTGTACGGGTGGATTCATCAACTACCTTCAAAATGCCTTTGAAATCAACGGCGACAGCATTCAGTACGAGTTGATCCCTGCCCGCGAAGACTTTCCTTTGGCCGCCCCGGTTCCCTACGCCGCAGGCTACACCTTCACAAATCCAATTCATACGACAACCACGAATCCATTTACGCTCAACCAGCAAACTGGAAACATTACGTTTGTCGCGAATACTGTAGAGACGTCTGTGATTGCACTTCGCGTCAACGAATACCGCTTTGATTCAACCTATTATGTGTGGGTTAAGGTTGGTTCGTCCAACCGCGAAATCCAAGTTTCGGTTGCCGGCAACTGCAATGCCATCGTGAATGCGGGGGTTGCTCTGGATCCCAATGCTCCGGGGGTAAGCCTCGACGCACAAGGCCGACAGACCAAAGACTACAACTGCCTCGATTCTTCAGTAACGCTTCAGTTCACGCTCGACGTAGAGTGTGCATCGATTTCGCCTGACGGTTCGGACTTCCGTTTGACCAACCCTGCTGGTCAGCCGATTCCGATTAAGGCCCTTGTGCCGAACTGCGACGTCAATGGCGAGACCTCGACTTTAGTCGTCAAACTCTTCAAGCCGCTCTCGATGAACGGTGAGTACTACCTCTACTCGAAGGTGGGCAACGACGGCAACACGCTCTTGAACAAGTGCGGTAAGGACATGGAAGAATTCGATACGATTGTATTGATCGTAAACGACTGTGTGGATCTCGAGATGGAGCTCACGAACGTGACCATTAACGAAGACAAGCATCCGCATGTGTACTGGGATGTGGATACTACCACCCTGCCCCGCTACCTCTTCAACATGTGGCGCGTGTACCGCTCTGACGATGGCGGAGCCACATACAGCATCGTACACAACAGCACCGACACCAACCTGCGCAACTGGGAAGACGTCAACATTGACGCCAACATGGTTGACACACGTGTACACCGCTACTTCGTGGATGCCATTGTCAACGGATTCGTCCAGCCTTCTACAGATACTGTGAAGAGCATGTGGCTTCGTGGAGACATGAGCGTGTCGTCATCGATTCCGGTGGTATGGAACAACTACAATGCATGGGACACTGCGCACTACCAAGTGCAGTTTGGCCGCAACCTCAGTGGGTTGCCTGGGGCCTCCTACACGTGGTCTGACTACGGAACCCGCATGCAAGACACGTTTGCCCTCGTGGAGCACCCCAACTTGCCACCGGGTCAGTACGCCGTGCGCATCAAGTCGTACCGCCATGCTTCGGTTCCGACCTACGCCGTGAACCCGCTGCAGGACACCGCCTATTCGAACTGGATTGAGTTTGGTGAGCCGGTTCCGCCGATTCCGCCGATTGATACGGTGATTGTTCCGAACGTGATTACGCCGAACGGCGACGGGCGCAACGACCTGTTTGAGATCCAGGGCTTGATGAGCTACACGACTTCGCGTGAGGTGACCATCATGAACCGCTACGGCAAGGTGGTATACAAGAACGAGGCCTACGATAACGCCCAGCCGTGGGACGGCAAGGACCAGTCTGGTTCGATGCTCGCCGACGGAGTGTACTTCTACGTGATCAAGTTGTACGACGAGCCCAACGCGGCGAACCTCAAGTTGAGTGGGTCGGTAACGATTCTGTCGCACTAAGTTTTGGTTTTGATTTTCGGGCCCCCGACCGCTTTTGCGGCCGGGGGCTCGTTAGTTTTGTACCGTGGAGTTAAGCGAACACCTGAAGACGCTGCTGCGGACGCTTCCCGAGCGCCCGGGGGTGTACCACCACATTGATAAAGAGGGGGTGATCTTGTACATCGGCAAGGCCAAGAACCTGAAGAAGCGGGTGAGTTCGTACTTTCATAAAAGCCACGATTCCGCCAGACTTAGTATGCTCGTGCGCAAGGTGGCCGACATTCAAACCATCGTTACTGAGACGGAGTTCGACGCGCTGCTGCTTGAGAATACGCTGATTAAGAAGCATCAGCCGCGCTACAACATCAACCTCAAAGACGGCAAGACCTACCCCTGGGTCTGCATCAAAAAGGAGCGCTACCCGCGAATTTTTGCTACGCGCCGCCGCATCGAGGACGGTTCAGAATACTTTGGCCCATATGCCTCGGTGAAGATGATGTACACGGTTCTGGACATCATCAAAGAAGTGTTCACATTGCGGACCTGCCAGCTGACGATGGACCAGTCTGCTATTGAGTCCGGCAAGTACCGGGCCTGCCTGGAGTTTCACATTAAGCGCTGTTTGGCTCCGTGCGAGGGCCGTCAGGACGAGGGTAGCTACTTGGCCGACGTTCAGGGTGCGCGCCAGCTGCTTCGGGGCGATTTGAAGGCAACGCGCGAGCGACTGTTTGGTCAGATGATGGCCCACGCGGCGGCCCAAGAGTTTGAGGCCGCCCAGTTTGTCAAGGAGCGCTTGGAGCGCCTCGATGCCTACCAATCCAAGTCAACGGTGCTGAATCCGGCCTTGGGATCGGTGGATGTGTTTTCGCTGCTGAGCGACGCGGAATACGGTTATGTCAATATGCTGCACATTCGCGACGGAGCGGTGATTCAAAGTTTCACGCTCGAGCTGCGCAAGCGCCTTGAGGAGACGGATTCTGAGTTGATGGCGTTGGGGCTGGCGGAGCTTCGCGAGCGCTTTACGAGTGAGGCCAAGTTGGTGCTGGTGTCGCACGAGCCCGAGGTGGTTCCGCCCAATGTCGAGGTGGTGGTTCCGCAGCGGGGCGACAAGCGGGCCGCGGTGGAGCTGTCGGAGCGCAACGCCCGCGCCTATCGGGCGGAACGCCTGAAAAACGTGCAGCTGGTGGACCCTGAGCGCCACAGCGACCGCATCATGCGCCAGATGCAAAAGGACTTGCGCCTGCCCTTTGAGCCTCGGCGCATTGAGTGCTTTGATAACTCGAACATTCAGGGAACGAATCCGGTGTCTGCCTGCGTCGTGTTCATTGACGGCAAGCCGGCGAAGTCAGAGTACCGCCACTTTAACGTCAAAACGGTCGAAGGGCCCGACGATTTTGCTACGATGAAGGAGGCGCTTTCGCGCCGCTATACGCGGGTCCTGAACGAGGGGCTTCCGCTTCCACAGCTGGTGCTCATCGACGGGGGCAAGGGCCAGCTCTCAGCCGCGGTCGAAGTGTTTGACGAGCTCGGACTGCGCGGACGCGTGGCGTTGATCGGTATTGCCAAGCGCCTTGAGGAGCTGTACTTTCCTGAGGACCCGGTTCCGCTCTACCTCGACAAGCGATCTGAAACACTGAAGGTGCTGCAGCAGGCCCGCAACGAGGCGCACCGTTTTGGCATTACCCACCACCGTGCGCGCCGCAGTAAGTCGAGTCTTTCGAGTGCGCTGGACGGAATTCCCGGGGTAGGTCCCGCCACGGTGCAAATCCTGCTCGAAACCTTTAAGTCGGTGGCGGGCATTCGCAAGGCCAAGCCCGAAGCCCTGGTCGCGGCGGTGGGAGCCAAGAAGGCGGATGCGGTGCGGTTGGCCTTGGGGCAAACGTAGCAAGGTTAGCTCGTTGGCTCGTTGGCTTTTGGCGCTGCGCGCTAGGGCCCCTTTGGGGCTAGGGCCGCTACGCGGCTTGGAGGTTACTTGTTTCTGGTGATGCTTGGCAGGTGGTATTCTTCAAACGGATTTTTCGTGCAACGACTTGATTATGTGAAATATAGCCGTTTCGAGAATTTTGAGAAAAAGTAAAATCCGGTTATAACCGGACAGAATCTTTGCGGTTGCGAGTTTGGCACTCGGAATTGTTGCTGGTTGCTGGTTTCTCGTGGCGCTTCGCGCTAGGAGTCCATTAGCGAAACAAGTAACGAGAAACAAGAAACAGCTAACCTTGCTAACGAGCTAACTGGCCATCTTCAAGACGAAAGATGGTTTCGGCCCGGTTGATGACGCGCTGGTCGTGGGTGCTGAAAAGGAATGTCGTGCCCTCTTGGTGGTTGAGGTCGCGCATGATGTCGAGAAGGGTTTCGGTGCTCTTGGAGTCGAGGTTGGCCGTGGGTTCGTCGGCCAGGACGAGTGAGGGTCGCGAGGCGAGGGCGCGGGCGACGGCGACGCGCTGCTGCTGTCCGCCCGAGAGTTGCGAGGGGCGCTGAAGTTCTTTGCCGGTGAGGCCGACGGCGGCGAGGAGCTCGAAGGCCCGGTCGCGGCGGTCGCGGACTCCGATGCCCTGGAGTTCCATGACAAAGGCGACGTTTTCCCAGGCGTTGAGCACGGGCACGAGGTTGTAGGCCTGAAAGACGAAGCCGATGCGGTGAAGGCGGAACTCGATGGTTTCGCGGTCGGTGAGGGCGGTGATTTCGGTTCCGTCGATCCAGATTTGGCCTGAAGTGACGCGGTCGAGGCCGCCGATGGCGTTGAGGAGCGTGGTTTTGCCGCAGCCTGAGGGGCCGACGAGGGCCGCGAAGGCTCCGCGCTGAAGGTCGAGAGAGACGCCCTGCACGGCGTGGACGGGGCCCGCAGAGGATTCGTAGGTTTTGACGACGTGGTCGACGCGTAAAAGGGGTTGGGATGGGGCACTCATAGCACGCGCATACTTTCAATGGGGTTCAACTTCAGGGCCTTACGGGCCGGGTAGAGCGAGGACAGCAATCCGAGGACGGCCACGAGGACCGCGATGGGCAGGTAGTATTCCGGGACGGATACCGGGTAAATCGTGGACTGCAGTCCGAATTCAGCGAGGCCTTTGTCGACGCCGTCGAGGGTGATTCCGGTTCGGCTCGTGACGGCGATGGTGACGTGGCCCAGGATCAGCCCGATGGGCATTCCGGCGAAGCTGAGGAGCAGCGTTTCCCAGACCACCAGACGAAAGATTTTGCGGCGGGTGAGCCCGATGGCCATGAGCATTCCGAGTTCGCGGGTGCGCTCGAGGATGGCCATGAGCATGGTGTTGAGGATTCCGAAGGCCATGGCAAAGAGAATGACGGCCATGAACAGCAGCAGCGACTGGGCCAGCACTTCGTCGGCGTAGCTGAGGTCGGGACTGATTCCGCGCCAGGTGCGTACGATGGCGGAACCGGGTTCGGCCACAGCCCCCTGAATTGCGGCCACGGTGGCGTCGAGCGAGTCGAGGTTTTGCACCCGGAAGTGAATTTGGTGCACCGCGCCACGGGCCATGGCGAGGCTGTCGCCGCCCAAAACTTCGGGAGCGAGCGCAGCGAGCGGGGCATAGACTTGGACGCCCTCGATCAGGTTGCTGACTCCGTCGTAAATGCCTTCGACGGCAAAAAGGACGGTGTGGATTTCGCCGCGGACGTCCTGAAAGCTGAGCACGACACGGTCGCCAAGGCCGGCGCCAAGTTGTTCGGCGAGCTTTTGACCGAGGGTAATTCCTTCGGAACTCAATTCGCCCTCCACCACGTTGCGCGGTGCCGTGAACACGCGGGATTCGCGTTCGGGATCGACCGCGAGGATCTGCACCGGGGCCGAAGCGGCCCCCGCTTGCAGCACCGCCATCAGGACGAGTCGCTCGGACCAGGATTCCACTTCAGGGTTGGCGTCCAAGGCTGCGGTCCACTGTGCGGGCTGCGCGAGAAGCGCCTGCACGTCTTGGTTGGCGGTAAAGTTGGAATCGGTGATTTGGGCATGGCCGACGTAGTCGTCGAGGGCGGCCGCAGTTCGGGCATCGTTGACGCCTTGAGCGAGGCCCATCATAAAGACGCCGGCCCAGACGCCGAGGGCCATGGATCCGACGACCACGCCGCTGCGCCAGGGGCTGCGCCAGATGTTGCGCCAGGCCATTTGAATGAGGAGGTTCATCGGTGAACGGGGCTAGTTTTGAACACGGTGCGTAGGGGCCACGCGGCGGAGAGCAGGGCGATGACTACGATGATTCCGCCGTGCGTCAGCGTGATGGACCAGTCGAGGCTTGGCGGAAGTATAGGTTCCCATCCCTGCTGTTCCATGGCGGCCGCCACGTCGCCCTGAAGGCGCAGGGGGAATCGATCCAGGATCAGGACCGCTATGCGGCCGAGCAATGCGCCGACTAGGGCGCCCGCCACGCTGAGAAGCACGACTTCGACAAACACGATTCCGGCCAAAAGTCCGCGGCGCATGCCCATGGCGAGCTGCATGGCGAATTCGCGCTGGCGCTCGTTGGCGAGCATGATCATGGTTCCGAGGAGTCCAAATCCGATGACCACGTAGAGGATGAACAGAATGACCTTGCCGCCCGACGAGTCGGCCTGGATCGCCTGAATGAGTTCGGGCATTCGGGTTTGCCAGCCCAAAAAGTGGGCGCCGTCGAGCGGGTGGCGTGCACCGAGGTCGGCGGTGGGGTCGGCGCTGAGCTCAGTGCTGCGCGGGGTGATTTGGACGTAGCTCCACATTCCGTAGGCTCCGGCGAATTCTTGGGCGTCGGCCAGGCCCACGACGGCGCTGCGCTTTTCGAGTTCGGGGTTGCCCATGTTCAGTGTGCCGGCTACGACCCATGCGGCGCCCGCCATGCTTCCTTGAAAGCCTTGGCCCATGGCCACTAAGGTGTCGCCGACGGATACGCGGAGCTGCTCTGCGAGTCGCTTGCCCAGCCACACGGATCCGGGGGCGTCGGTCCAGCTTCCGCTCGCCAATCGGGCTTGCCATAGTGGAGCGTCAACTTCCTCAGGGCTGATTCCGACCCATTGGGCGACGCCGCTTTGGTCGCCCACGCTCAGCAGCGAGAATCCCTGTAGCCGGGGATAGGCGCTGGCAATGTCGCGGTCGGCGCGCAGTTCGTCGAGCCATTCAGGGTCTTCGTAGAGCGCGTAGTCGAGGTTTTGGCTCGGCCAGTAGGCGGTGTCGCTGACCTGAACGTACCCGCTCATGGATCCGACCACCGTCGCCACCATGTGGTTGTAGACCCCCAGCTGCAGCGAACGCATGATGATGGCAAAAAAGAGGGCAAAGGCGATGGCGGCCCCGGTGATGAGCGAGCGGCGGCGGTTACGCCCGAGGTTGCGCCAGGCGAGGCGAAGAGCGAGGCGAACCAAGGTCATGGCTGCGTCTGTTCAAGCCGCTCGGGCGTAAACCAGGCAGGGCTGAGCTGGGGCTGCTTCTTCCAGACCTTGACGGTCATCAGGGTGGTTTGCTTGCCGCCTTGGGTGCTGAACTGAAGCTTGACGGGCATTTGTACGCCGTCCATTCGGCCGAATTCCAGGGCGTCCATGCGCTGAAGTTCGCCGTTGCGCGTGCTTTGAAAGCTGAGGCGGACCCAGCCCTTGTCGCCGGTGTGCACCCAGGCGACGACCGCGTCAGCCGCCACCGGAACCCCCGGTTTGGGAGTGCACTTGATTTTGTGGCAGGGTAGGCTGTTGACGGTCTCGGTTCCGAGGTACTCGTGAGTAAAGTCTTTGGCGAGTGAGGCCTGGCCCAGCAGGTTGTCCATCGAGGCGTCGGTGCCCATAAAGCCACCGGCCATCAGCATGCTCTGGGGCAGCTTCACGACTTTTCCGGTGCGCGGAACAAAGCTGTACATCTGCTTGTCGGCCCGCAGGTAGCGGGTGCCGCGGTCGCGTTCGGGGCCGGTGACCACGATCAGGGCGTACTTGTTGGTGTGGGTCCAGGACTTGATGTCGAGCTCGCGGGTGTATCGAGCGCGCTTCGCCGACATCGAAAGCTCGCTGTAGCTCGAGGTTCCGATGGCGGATTTCTCGGCTTTGCTGAGGATTTCGGTCGGATTTTGGGCAGTGACCGAGGTCAGTGGCAGAAGGGCGACGAGCCCCAAGAGCAGAAAGCGTTTCATAGGTACTTAGCCAACACGGCGGCTTTGATTTCGTTCACGGGCGCGTACTGCGGATTAATGGCGATGCGCAGCTGTAGTCCGTCGAGAAGCAGGGCGAGCTGCTGGGCTTCAAGTTGGGGGTCGGCTATGCCCATTTGGGCAAAAAGCTTCGCTAGGTATGCCTGAATGCCCAGCATTTTTTGGGTCATGAGTTGGTGAAAGGTCTCGGTTCCGCCCATGTGAATAGCGAGCGGAACCAGGAGCTTGACAAGCGGCTGTGCCTGCTGCAAGTGATGGAATACCTGATCAATAATGACACGAAAGGATTCAGATGGAGTGGCGGCGACAGCCATCGTGGTCTGCGGCGCAAGGTGCTGCTGGAGGGCGTCGACTAGGGCGTCGAGAAGCCTCGCTTTGTCAGCAAAGTGGTGAAAGAGTAGGCCCTTTGACACCCCGGCTGCGGTGGCGATTTGCTGCATGCTGGTTCCGTGGAAGCCCTGCGTACTAAATAGGTCGAGCGCCGCGCCAAGGATGCGGTCTGACTTGCTGCTTAAGGGGGCAAAGAAGGGATTCATTAAAACGAATGAAAGTACTGACTGACCAGTCGGTCAAAGATAAGTGGTGAACCGTCTTCCCTCCAAATGGTTGTAATTTTGCATTGTGGTTGTGTGTGCCCGCACACAGATGCCACCGAACTTAATAAGAGCACGCTTATGTACCCCGAAGATCTCATTGCGCCGATGCGCGCCGAACTCACCCAAGCTGGATTTGACGAACTCCGCGACGCCGAAGAGATGAAGGCAGCGATTCACGGTGAGGGCACTACACTCGTCGTCATTAACTCGGTCTGCGGATGCGCCGCTGGCTCCTGCCGCCCTGGCGTCCGCATGGCTTTGGCCAGCCCCGGAACCAAGCCCACTCGCGCCGTAACCGCGTTTGCGGGCAACGACAAGGCGGCCGTCGACATGGCGCGCGGCTTGATGCTGCCTTTTCCTCCGTCGTCACCTTCAGTGGCGCTCTTTAAAAATGGCGAGCTCGTGCACATGGTCGAGCGCCACCACATCGAGGGCCGTACCGCCGAAGCACTTGCAACGAACTTGACCGCAGCTTTTGAAGAATACTGCGCCTAATAGCCAGTCTTAAAATGAGTGAAAGCCCGGCTAGGCCGGGCTTTTTTTATGGCCTGGCGCACACGGTGTACTTGGTACACTATATAGGTTTGTTTTGTACATTGCAGCAACCTAACGTTAACACCCATGATGAAAACGCGTACGATTTGGATGGTGCTTGCGCTCGCCCTCAGTGCGGCCCCAGCACTGGCTCAAGGCCTGATCACCGGCTCGATAAAAGGCTCTGACGGCAGCCCGCTTCCCTCGGCGGTTATTAAAGAATCTTCAACCGGAGCCACTACCGTGGCCGACGGAAATGGCCAGTACCGCCTGCAGGTTGCATCAAAGAGTGCCAGCGTTACGGCAAGCCTAATGGGCTACGTCAGCCAGACGAAATCCATTCAAGTGGTCGGCAATGCGACTGTAAACTTTGTGCTCGCCGAATCTGAAGAGCAGCTCGACGAAGTCGTGATTGTAGGCTACGGAACCTCGAACGTCAAGGACCTCACCGGTTCGCTCGTGAGCGTCAAGTCAAAGTCCTTTCAGAAGGGAGCTTTTGCCAGTCCGACCCAACTGATTGTAGGTAAGACTCCAGGGGTGCGCATTACCGCGGGTTCCGGCCGCCCCGGTGAGGGAGCGCGCATTCGCATTCGCGGCGGATCCTCGATCAACGCCAGCAACGATCCGCTGATTGTCATCGACGGACTGCCCTCTGAGGGCATGGGATTGATCAACCCCAACGACATTGAGAGCTTCACCGTGCTAAAGGATGCCTCGGCCACCGCCATCTACGGATCACGTGCCGCCAACGGGGTTATTTTGATTACGACGAAGAAGGGTGCCAAAGACACTCCTTTGAAGGTTGAGCTCAGCGCAGTGACTTCGCTCCGTACGACCCGCAACCGCATGGAAGTCCTCAGCACTGAAGAGTTTGTGGACGCAATCAACACCTTCGGGACCAACAACCAACGCAAGCGCCTCGCTGCCGCGCAGGGTTACTACCAAGTGGCTGGTACGGGTAACGTGTTGATTGCAACGGATTCCGCTACCGTAACCAACTGGCAAGATGAGATTTACCAGCAGGGCATGGCCAACGACATCAATGTGGCGCTGAGCGGTGGAGTTAAAAACCTTCCGTACCGCCTGGGTATCGGGTACTACACGGAGTCTGGTGTGCTTCGCACTTCGAACCTCGAGCGCTTCAGCTTGACCTTGAATGCCTCACCAAAAATTACGCGCAACCTGACCGCCAACCTCAGTGCAAAGGCCTACCGTGCCAGCAACGTATTTGCCAACCAAGGCGCGATTGGATCTGCAGTGTGGTACGACCCGACTCGCCCCGTGCTCCAAGACAATTCACCCTACGGCGGATACCACGAGTGGCTTCTCCCGACCGGAGACCTCAGCAACCTTTCGCCACGCAACCCGATGGGCTTGCTCAACTTGCGAGAGGACCTCGGGACCAACGACCGTTTGATCGCCAACGTGCTGTTTGACTACAAGCCGTTCAGCGAAACCGACCTGCACATGTACCTCAACGTGGGTGGTGATCTCGGACAGAACCAAGGAACCGTGGTAGTTCCCGACTACGCCGCGATGAGCTTTGTGAACGGCGGAGAGAACAACCGCTACTATAACTTCCGCACGAACCAACTGCTCGAGGCCTACGCCAACTACAAGAAGGACCTCGCCGGAGGCAAAGTGAAGACGGACTGGACGGGCGGTTACTCGTTCCAGAAGTGGCGCTCGTATGCAGAGAACCTGCCCAGCCTTCGCTTTAATGGCGACACGCTTTCGCCTGCCAACCCATTCCCCTACGACGTCGATAATGCGTTGATGTCCTTCTACGGCCGCAGCAACATCAACATCTTAGGTAAGTACTTAATCACGGCTACCTTGCGTTCAGATGGTTCAAGCCGCTTCTCACCCGAGAGCCGTTGGGGCCTATTCCCTTCGGTTGCCGTGGGCTGGAACATGCTCGAAGAGAAGATGTTCTCTTCACTCAAGGGCAAGATTTCGTCGATGAAGTTCCGCGCTAGTGTCGGTATTACTGGCCAGCAGGATATTTTTAACGACTACGGCTACATTGCGAACTACGCTTACGGAACCGGCACCGCCCAGTACCAGTTCGGCAGCAACTTCTATGACGTGCTTCGTCCGGACGCCTACGACTACTTCTTGCAATGGGAGAAGACGCGCACGACCAACGTTGGTCTCGATTTCGGAATCTGGAAAAACCGCGTCAACGCGAGCGTCGACGTCTACGAGAAGTTTACGTACGACTTGCTGGGTGTGATTCCGGTCGCCGCAGGCACCAACTTCTCGAACCTCGTGCTGACGAACGTGGGATCAATGTCGAACCGCGGTTTGGAGGCCAACCTCAACATCGTAGCCGTGGACAACGACAACGCGAGCCTCGAGTTTGGCATCAACGGAGCCATCAACCGCAACCAGATCACCAAGCTGACACGTGACGCCGACTCGACCTCAAAGGGTATTCGCGTAGGCGGAATCGCCGGTGGTGTGGGCAACACCATCCAGATCCATCAGGTGGGCAGCCCAATGTTCTCATTCTACACGTACGAGCACCGCTACGACGTGAACGGGGTGATCATTGAGCGCAATGGCAAGCTTGATCGCTTTGACGCCAGTGCCGACGAGAACGGCAACGGCCGCATCGACGACATCGAGGCCTTTGTAGACCAAAACGGCGACGGAATCATCAACTCAGACGACCTCGTCATCATGGACGCCCAGCCCGAGCCGGTGCACACCCTCGGTTTTACGACCACGTGGCGCTACAAAAAGTGGAGCGGCGGCATGACCTGGCGCGGTGAATTCGGCCAGTACATGTACAACAACAACAACTCACTGCACGGAAACTTTTTCTCGGTGGGCGGTTCGTTCCCGCACCTCAACAACATGTCGCGCGACTTCTTGAACACGAACTTCATGTTCAACACGACCGAGCAGCTCATGTCGAACTACTTCATCGAGCGCGCGGACTACGTTCGCCTCGACAACTTCTATGTGGCCTACGACTTAGGCAACTTGTACAAGGATAAGTACCCCGCCACGGTGAATTTCTCGGTGCAAAATGCGCTGGTGTTCACGAACTATTCGGGTCTTGATCCAGAGCTCGCAGGCGGAATCGACAACATGATCTTCCCTCGCCCCCGCGTGTTCAACCTCCAACTGAACGTAACACTTTAAGCCCACGATGACCATGAAGTTTGCAAAATCACTGGCCCTGGCCGCAGGTGTATCACTGCTGGCCGCTTCGTGCGCGGACGACCTTAACCTCAAGCCGAAGTACGGTTTGACGGCCGAGCAGGTCTACGCCGACCCGAACAACTACATCAACGTTTTGGCTAAGATCTACGCGGGCCTGTCCATTTCGGGCAACAACGGCCCTGCAGGTATGCCAGACATCGGCGGAATCGACGAGGGCTTCTCGCAGTACGTGCGCGTGATGTGGAACCTACAGCAGCTTCCGACCGACGAGTCAATTTGCGGTTGGGCCGACCCGGGTATCCCCGAGCTCAATACCATGGACTGGAACGACAACTCGCCCTTCGTGAGCGCGATGTACTACCGCATTTACTACCAAATCAGCTTGGCGAACGAGTTCATTCGGTACTCGAGCGATGACTACCTCGCGGGCACGGACTTCAGTGAGGGCGACAAGGCCGCCATCCGCCAAATGAACGCCGAGGCACGCTACCTGCGCGCCATGAGCTACTACCACGCGTTGGATTTGTTTGGAAACGTACCGTTTGCCGACGAAACCGTGCGCCCGGGTTCAGAGCCGCCCGTGCAGATCATGCGTTCGGACCTCTACAACTGGGTACTGGCCGAGCTCAATGACATCGAGCCCCTCCTTGCGGATGCGCGTACCGCCGAATACGGCCGCGCCGACAAAGGTGCCCTTTGGGCCCTTCGTGCGAAGCTCAACCTAAACGCCGAGGTGTATACGGGTACCGCCAAGTGGTCTGAGACCATGGAGGACTGCCAGCGCATTATCGACGCCGGATACAGCCTAGAGCCAACCTACGGATTCAACTTTAACGCCGACAACCACCTTTCGCCCGAGATGATTTTTGTGGCTACGTTTGACGGCAACCGCACTCGTACGTACGGTGGAACCACCTTCTTGGTGCACTCGCACATGGGCGGTTCAATGGTGCAGGCTGACTTCGGAACCACCTCAGGTTGGCAGGGTAACCGCGGGACGTTCAACTGGGCGAATAAGTTCACGATTCCTGGAGACGTTCGCGCCAACTACCTCTACATGGACGGTCAAGAGGACACCATTACCGACGTCGGCGCCTTTACCCAGGGCGTTGGCATCACCAAGTGGCGCAACCTCAACCGCGACAGTACTGCTGGGGTCGAACCCGGAACCTTTGTGGACATTGACTTCCCAATGTTCCGCTTGGCCGACTTCTACTTGATGTACGCCGAAGCTGCGGTACATAGCGGAAGCAACGTGACCACCGGAGTGGGCTACTTCAACCAAGTACGCGAGCGTGCGGTAGGCAACAGCAGCCAAAATGTGTCTTCGTTAACCTTGGACGAGATCCTCGACGAGCGCGGCCGCGAGCTGTACACCGAAGGCCACCGCCGCCAGGATTTGATCCGCTTTGGCAAGTTCACGACGGGATCATATTTATGGCAGTACAAGGGCGGCGAGCAGTTCGGTTCCGCGCTTGATTCAAAATACAACCTTTACCCCTTGCCGGGCGCTGACTTGAACGCGAACAAAAACCTGGTCCAAAACCCAGGCTATTAATCAACACCAATTCTTAACACAATGAAAAAAACCCTTACTCTTGCTGCGGCTCTGGTTGCCAGCGCTGCTTTTGCTCAAGTTTCGGTTACCTACAAGGTAGACATCACTGACTACCTCGGTGCCGGAGCAACCCTCGGTGCAAACGGAATGCGCGTAGGCGGCAACTTTGCTGACCAAACTGCAACTGTTGGCGGAAACGCAATGGTGAACTGGTCTCCTTCAGACGCCAACTCAGCCATGACCGACGAAGGCAACAACATCTGGTCAATCACGGTTGACTACCCTGCTACTGCGGTAGGTGCCCAGCACTTCTACAAGTTTGTGAACAATGACTGGGGTACCAACGAAGGAACGGATCCTGCTTCAACCATCGCTACAGGCGGTTGCGGTGTGGACGACGGCGCGGGCAACATCAACCGCACCATTACGATTCCTGCTGCCAATGCTGCGTTCTTGTACTGCTTTGACGCGTGCCTGCAGTGCGACGGAACCTCTCCTGTTCTTTCGATCGAAAAGAACGAGGTTGTAGCCTTGACCGTTTCTCCAAACCCCACCACCGGTGCGGTTAGCCTGGAGTTCAGCGCCCGCGCTGCTGGTTTTGCTGGAATCAACGTAGTAAACATCCTCGGCCAGAGCGTTATGTCGTTCGAGCGTGCTGTTGAAGCTGGTGTGAACACCCTCAACGCCGACCTTAACGTTGCCAACGGAACCTACTTCGTAGAAGTTACCGTAGACGGCGCCAAGAGCGTGAAGCGTGTAGTGGTTAACCACTAATTCGCCCAAGCGATTGAAGAAGGGGCCCTCCGAATTGGAGGGCCTTTTCTTTTCCCCTAATTTTAAGTTATGCTTCGATTCATTGCTCTTGGCCTCGTGGCCACTGTCCTCGCCGCGTCACCAGTGGCGGCTCAAACGCTTCGCGTGGATCCGCCCCATTGGTGGGTCGGAACCGCGGTCAACCGCCTCGAGCTCCTGGTGTCGAGTGATGCGGAACTTTCATCAGTCAAAGTGAGTGCCCCTGGCGTTGTGGTGCTTTCAGACGTCCCCGCGGCCAATCGGCGCTACCGCTATGTGACGGTCGAAATCCAGCCGGGCGCCAAGCCCGGTTCCGCCACCGTGGTCGCAGAGGTGGGACGCAAAAAAATCCGTTCTGAATGGACGCTCAAGGCCCGGCGCCCGCGTGCCGCAGCACCAGGATTGAGCCAGCGCGACCTGATTTACCTCGTCACCCCCGACCGATTCGCTAACGGCGACACCAGAAACGACGACGTTGAGGGACTGACCGAGCGCGGATTCGACCGCAACCACAACTACAAACGCCACGGCGGCGACCTGGCCGGAATGATCGCCCACCTCGACTACGTCAAGTCGCTCGGAGCCACCGCGGTCTGGCCGATGCCGCTGCTCGAAAACGACATGCCCGCCGCGAGCTACCACGGCTATGCCATTACCGACCACTACCGAATTGATCCGCGCTACGGTTCGCACCAGGACTACGTGAACTGGGTCGACGGGTTGCACGCACGCGGAATGAAGGCCATCAAAGACATGGTGTTCAACCACGTCGGTACGGGGCACTACCTCTACCAGAGTCCGCCGGACTCGAGCTGGTTCAATGCCTGGCCTTCGGCGCCGGCCAGGGATCCGCAGGCAAAGGCCCGCGGCGAAGAAAAGCCCGCATTTACCTCCATTCACCGCTACCAAACGCTGTACGACCCCTATGCTTCAGCCCGAGACCGCGAGCGCCAGACCGACGGTTGGTTTGTGGGCTCGATGCCTGACGTAAACGGCCGCGATCCGCACTGCGCCCGCTACTTCATTCAAAACAGTCTGTGGTGGATCGAGGAAGCCCAGCTTGACGGGTTCCGCGTGGACACGTGGCTGTACCCAGATCAAGCGTTTATGCGCGACTGGATGGCCGCCGTCAAGGCCTTTGAGCCGCAATTTTATGTGTACAGTGAGTCCTGGGTGCACAGCGCACACGCTCAGGCCTTTTACCTCGAAACGCATCCGGACCTCCCCGGGGCTGCCGACTTCCCGATGTACTGGGGCCTCAAAAAGGCGGTGGAGCGCCCCAGCGGCTGGAACGAAGGCATGGCCGACGTCTACAACGCCCTGGCCGCCGACTACCTCTACGGATTCGACCGCGCCGGCGACCACCTCGTCACCTTTCTTGACAACCACGACGAGGGTCGCTTCTTTGGCAAGGTGGGCAAGGACCTCGATCGCTTCAAGCTCGGCCTTGGCATGCTGTATACACTTCGCGGAATTCCAAGCATTTACTACGGAACCGAGTTGCTCTACAGCGCCCAGGACGACCACGGCGCCATGCGCCAAGATTTTGCCGGCGGATGGCCCGGCGACAAAACCTCGGGCTTCACCGGCCAGGGCCTAACCACCGACCAGCGCGAGGCCCAGGCCTACGTCCGCCAGCTCGGCGCCCTGCGCGCCGGCCACCCGCTGATCGGCACCGGCAATTTCATGCAGTTCACCCCCGACATGGGATCGTTCGCCTACGCATGGTACTCGGATTCCGAAGTGATTCTCGTGCTCGCCAACGGCGACGACCGCACGCACCGCTGGCCAATCGAGCGCATCGCTGAATTGGGCATTACCCCTACGACGCTTTGTGCGGACCTGCTTCAGGGCGAAACCGCACCACTCGGCGCGGAACTCACCTTCCCGGCAAAGGGAATTCGGATACTGCGCGCTACGCGCTGAGTGCTCTTCGGCCGTTGGCCTCGAGCTGGGGCGCTTCGCGCTGAGTGCTCTTCGGCCGTTGGCCTCGAGCTGGGGCGCTTCGCGCTGAGTGCTCTTCGGCCGTTGGCCTCGAG
>JAURGG010000109.1 GCA_030833905.1 Schleiferiaceae bacterium | reverse complement strand
CGGCATCCGTGGCGACAGAAATCGCCGCGGCCGCCGTTTGAGGGGTTGGATTTTCCGGGGCCTGGGGAACCGGCGTGGCCGCGGGGGCTACCGCCTCAACCGCCGCCGGGGCGGCAGGGGCATCGCCTACGGCCGGGGCGTCACCGTCTGTTTGGATCTGAGCGATAACCTGACCTACTTGAATGACATCATTTTCTTGAAAGAGGCATTTGACCAACACGCCGGCCACGTGCGAAGGGATATCGCTGTCCACCTTGTCGGTGGCAATGGTCAAGACGGATTCGTCTAAGGCAATCGTCTCGCCTTCCTTCTTCAGCCACTGCGTGATCGTTGCCTCGGCAACAGATTCGCCCATTTTGGGCATCGTCAATTCAAACATAGATTCTCAGGTTGTCCGGCAAATTTACGTCAAAAGCTTCCGCCGAATAAGGCGATGAGGTCCAATTCTGGCCGCCAATTTTCGGCATAGCGCAGGTCAGCATCGTGCGCAATGTCCACGGTGAAGGTCCCCGGCCCATGTTGGAAGACACTTGGGCGCAAGGGGGGCAGGTGTGGTCCAGGGACCAGGTAGCCGACCCAGGTCATTCGGCCCCAAAGCACGGGGGGGACATGGGAGAGCATCCGGCGCCCTCGCTTTGTCCAGAGCAGCAAGGCCACGCCGCACAAGGCGAGCAGTGCGATACCCAGGTCTAAGGCGCGCTTCTGACCGCGAACACTGGATTGCGAAAGGGCGAGCTTTCCCGAGTCCGAGGCGGTCGCGTGGGTATCGCTGCCCAAGGTCCAGCTGGGGTAAGCCATTCGGAACCGGACTCCGTCGGGAACGAGGGCAGAACTGGAGACCATGGCGTCAATCATGCCTCGGTAGGAATGCTCCTCGGGGTGAAAA
>JAURGG010000108.1 GCA_030833905.1 Schleiferiaceae bacterium | reverse complement strand
AGGATGAACTCATTGCTCATGCCCAGATAGGAAGCAAAGGTGTTGGTGCTAAACTCATGCGCATAGCCCAACGAAAGCACGGGAGTCAGGTGAACACCCACATTCATGGTCGCCGCATAATTTGAACGGTACATGGCTCCGATGTACCCGTATTCCTTCATATCAAAGAGCAATCCCGCATCGACTTGGGGTTTCACAAAGGCCGCAGCGCGCACTGTCACCATGGGCGACAAGACCATGCGGTCCTTTTGAATGTTTATGTCATATTGGGTGCGTGCCACATAGTGGCGAATCAGATGAAAGGCCACCGGACCGTCGTAGTTGTTGCTGTAGGTGATCGTGGGGTTCAACAATTGGGGAACACTCAAGCCCAAGTTGAAGTCAGAAACACGGAGGTTTACGCCCAAGGTCATGTCCAGCGTACCGTTTTGGTTGGCGGGAAATAGGAAGGGGTCCCCCTCGTTCTTGACCCGAACCGAAGCCATATCAAAGGCATTGTTTACGTAGCCCGCGCCGACGCCAAAGCTTAACACCGAATTCTCGGAGAGCTGGGCGTGGTAGGCATAGTTGCCATAAATACCAGAACGGCTGACGATATCGGTCTTGTCGGTGAACGCATACACGGAATATCCAATGCGCTCCTTGTTCAACGCTCCGTTGAAGACCAAGGCCGATGTTTCTGGTGCGCCCTCCATTCCCTGCCACTGCTGGCGGTGCATGGTGGTCAATTCGCTAAATCCATCCGCCCCAGAGGTCGCCGGGTTGGTCATTTGCGGGGCGAAAAAATAATTCGCGTAAAGGGGAAGTTGTTGGCCTTGCGCCATCCAGCTACCCAGAGCAAATACAAATAGAAGTGTTTTTTTCATGGATTCAGGGCGATTAATTG
>JAURGG010000107.1 GCA_030833905.1 Schleiferiaceae bacterium | reverse complement strand
AAGTCAAACAACTCTTGTAACTCCTCTGGAACTGGCATTCCATATTTGCTCTGATCCTCCCAAATTTCAACCTGAAGCCATGCTCCGAGGAAGTGGCCCATCTCCTTCTGCCTTTGCTTACTGATAATCAAGAATAACCGTCCATCTCCCAAGGGCAACAATCCAGAGGCGTAGGGGGCCGAGCCCTGCAGCACCACTTGCACCCTCTTTATCTTTTTTGAACGTAAATCATCACTGATGGACAGGGGGATCGCCAAATAATCCCACGCCCCGTCCATTTCAAACCGTTCTATCGGGGCCGAAAACGAATGCATCTGCCTGTCCTCCATGCGCTTGAAGATACTTCCGTTTTCTTGTCTTGTATTTTAATCACTTTTGACATCTAAAGCAAAGTTTCCGTACATTTGCCGTCCACATCGCGGGGTGGAGCAGTTGGTAGCTCGTCGGGCTCATAACCCGAAGGCCGTCGGTTCGAGTCCGGCCCCCGCTACTACCCGAGACCCGAAGACATTTTGTCTTCGGGTTTTGTTTTTCTCAGAAGTCCAAGTTTCTATGAAACAGCCAGTTATCTCTAAAAGCAGGTGGATGTTCGAGGTTCGATATTCTGTAGTTTTCGGAGAGTAGTGTAATCCATCGGGAAATAGTACATCTTGTAACCTTCGCTTTTGCTTAGTATTTATAGATTCCCAGAATTGACGGGGGTTTTCGAGCAGTGAAAGAATTTTTTCATCCAAAATTGCAAGGTTCGATTTTTTTGAAGGGAGGTTTTCGAGTTTTAGCTCAATTTCTTTGATTTCCTCTTGTGTAATGCGCGTGTATTTCTTCCACATCTTTTCGTTGATGTGCCCTACGGCAAACCGTCTTTCCAGATTTTCTAATTCATTTTCTTT
>JAURGG010000106.1 GCA_030833905.1 Schleiferiaceae bacterium | reverse complement strand
AAGAAGTCTTCCTCCACGATGTGAGGGGCGACGTCTACGCCCAGTACCCGATGAATTTTGGCCAAGATGGCCTCCCGGGCTTGGTGTCGGAGCGCTTCCCAGTCCTGCCCATCGTTGGATGGGGCATTGATCATGACAAACCAGTTCTCTCCCCCCTCTGGGGCATCTTCTGGAACGTCTTTGGAGGTGATATTGATGTAGACGGTGGGGTCCGGAAAGAGGGTTTTGGTTTCAAACAAGGCCTGAAACTCCGCCTCGTACTGGGCACTGAAGAGGATGTTGTGGAGGTTCAGTTCGGGAAATGAACGGTCTACTCCCCAATAAAAAATCAAGGCCGAGGAGGAACGCTCCGCGCGCAGCGTGGCTTCTGGTGCGGGAAGTTGAGGCAACAGCCGTCGGTAGGTGGGCGTGACGTCCATGTTGCTGACGACCACCTCGGCCCCCAGCATTTCGCCCGATTCGAGACGTATCCCCGTCGCGCGGCGGCCTTCGTAGGTGATTTGGGCCACCCGCTGACCGTAGTGGAACTGGACCCCCTGGCGTTCTGCGAGAGCCACCAAACTATGCGTAATGTCGACCATGCCTCGTTTGGGTAGAAACGTTCCCACTCCAAATTCCAAATGGGGAATCATGCACAAGGTACCCGGGGCTTGGTATGGGCTCGAACCATTGAAGGTGGCATAGCGGTTAAACAGCTGCACCATGTGGGGCGAGACAAACCGTTTCCGGTGCATGGCATCCATCGTGCGGGTCAACCCCAAAGAGGGAACGGCCGCCAACGTTCGGAAAATCGCCGGCCGAAGGTAGGTGCGCCAACTGTGCAGGGATCGCTCCAAGAAAAAACCCGACGTGGCCTGGTATTGCGTGCGCGCCAAGGCCAAATGAGCTCGGGTATGGGCCGCCGGTTCGCCTAGTTGTTTTTCGGCCTCTAAGGCAAAGGCCTCCGGGTC
>JAURGG010000105.1 GCA_030833905.1 Schleiferiaceae bacterium | reverse complement strand
GAATAATGCGCATGGCAATCTCGCCGCGGTTGGCAATCAAAATCTTTTTCATGAGGAGGGGGGTTGGTTTAGGCGGGCTCTACCAAGAAGAGCGTCTGACCATACTCCACAGGGGTCATATCGTCGGCGACGACTTTGACAATTTTCCCGGTGACTTCACTTTCAATCTCATTAAAGAGCTTCATGGCCTCGATGATGCAAACTGTCTCACCCGCGGTAACGGTGTCACCTACGTTCTTGAAGGTAGGTTTGTCGGGGCTGGGCTTGCGGTAGAAGGTGCCAATCATGGGTGACTTGATAGCCACACAGTTGGCAAACTCGTCTTCGATGGCAGGAGCTGAAGGCGTCGGTGCCTTCGCAGTTGACGCGGCAGGGGCCTCAACCATCATGGTGGGGGAAGCCGTCACATAAGAAACACCTTCTCCGCCGCTGGTTTTCACCGTGACTTTGAAGTTGTCCGTTTCGAGCGACACCTCAGAGGCGCCAGATTTGGTCACAAACTTGATGAAGTTTTGAAGTTCCTTGAAATCCATTAGTCCGATAATTAGGGTAACAAAAGTGCGTCAAAAAAAACAAAAACCCGGGGCAATACGCCACGGGTTTTTAGAAAATCGTGTAGAACGGCTTACGCCTCGGCTACTTCGGTCTTGTCAATCACGACTTTGCCTTTGTAGTACATTTTGCCTTCGTGCCAGTAGGCGCGGTGCATCAAGTGAGCTTCACCCGTGGTAGGGCAAACCGCCAACTGAGGTAATACGGCCTTGTCGTGCGTGCGTCGCTTGTCGCGGCGGGTGCTGGATTGTCTACGCTTAGGATGCGCCATAATGCAGGTTTTTTCAGTTCAATTCAAATTTCGTCTTCACCAAACAGGTCGTCGTCTTCGATTCCTTCCTCGAGTTCCGCGCGAAGCTCAGGCTTCACTTTTTGGTAGGGGATGGACAGGGCCACTACCTCAAACAAAGGTTGGGCCAAATCCACTTCGTACTCGCCGTAGGGCAAGACCA
>JAURGG010000104.1 GCA_030833905.1 Schleiferiaceae bacterium | reverse complement strand
GATAGCATGGCGCAAAAGCGGGTACATCGCAACGACTTACATCTGATTATCAAGGAGATTGCTTCCATGGAATCGCTTTTGAGGAAAGTGTAAATATTTTTCAGCCCATTTGTGTAGGTGTAATATTTATCTACCTTTGATTCAAGATTTTGAGATCTCAACCTAAAAAAACCCAATTATTATGAAGAAAGTAAGCTTTTTTCTGAGCGCACTGGCCATGGTTGCCTTTGTTGCTTGTAACAACGCCGCTGAGGAAGCAGCTGTTGAAGAGACAACTGAAGAAGTAGTTGCCGAGGAGGCTCCCGCTGAGGAGGCTGCTGAAGAGGCTACCGAAGAAGCTGCCGAAGGCGGTGAAGAGGTCGCTGCTGAAGGCGAAGAGGCTGCTGCTGAGTAATTTGCTCAGAGAATCAGATTCTTTAAAGCCGCTCCAATTGGGGCGGCTTTTTTATTTATGCAAACTCCACTAAGCACACGTCACGTCGCCAAATAGAGAGAAGCGGAGTGGATTAAGCCAAGGGCGCTAATAACTCCACTTTGACCCCGGCGCGATCCAAAAATTCTACGCCAGATAAATCCTTGTATTCCGAAGCATAGACTACACGCTTAATACCTGCCTGGTGAATGAGCTTACTGCAATTCGTGCACGGAGACATAGTGAGATACAGGGTAGCGCCTTCGCAGCTTTGGGAGGATCCTGCCACTTTTAATATGGCATTCGCTTCCGCGTGTAAGACATACCACTTCGTAAAGCCCTCGTCATCCTCACATACATTCTCGAAACCTGAAGGGGTGCCATTGTATCCATCTGAAATAATCATACGACCCTTCACAATCAGCGCACCGACTTTACGGCGCTCACAATGGGAAAGCAGCGACCACTCCGAAGCCATTCGAAGGTAAGCTCGGTCGTATTTTTCCTGCTTGTTCATGGGGTTGCGAGCACTCGGTTAAAGTAAGTGCCCAGGGCGGGAATCGAACCCGCACTCCAGGGGAACACGAGTTTGAGTCGTGCGCGTCTACCAA
>JAURGG010000103.1 GCA_030833905.1 Schleiferiaceae bacterium | reverse complement strand
TTCACCTTGGGCGGCGGGTCAAAAGCTCCCTCGGCAAGGGTGAACAGATAGTCGCATCGGTAGTAGGCCTGCGCCAGAACGCTCGTGATGCCGTACTCCTTGCTTCCGGGGCCGCTGCAGATGCGCACGGCGACTTCGCGCTGAAACATTCCGACCATTTCAGGTATGCGGTCGCGGCGGTCCAGCATCCAAAAGAGGATTTGGGTCGAGATGTTGTACGGATAATTCCCGATCAGCGCGAACGGAGCCTCAGCCAACTCGATCGGCTCTTGCCAGCGAAGCAGGTCGGCGTAGTAGAGTCGGGCGCTGAGTTGCGGAAACTTGCTCTGCAGCACCGGAATGCTTTCGCGGTCCAGTTCCACCGCGTGCAGCGTCAGGGGGCGCTGTAGCAGGTACTGGGTCAGCACCCCGGTTCCGGGGCCTATTTCAAGGGCTTGGCTGCACTCGGCGAGGGTCAGCGCTTCGGCGGTGCGCTGGGCGGCGCTCAAATCCCTCAGGAAGTGCTGGCCCAGCTGTTTTTTAGCGCGGATTTCGGCCATTATGCGGTGGGATTGAGCAGTCCGGCGCGGCGCAGCAGCGCTTCGGGCTGGGGTTGGCGTCCGCGAAACGCGACGTAGAGGTCCATGGGGTCGACAGTTCCGCCCGATTCGAGCAAGGTGCGAAAGCGCGGTGCGGCCTGGTCCGGAGCTTCGCGAAAGAATCCGTAGGCGTCCGCATCGAGCACCTCGGCCCATTTGTAGCTGTAGTAGCCGGCGCTGTAGCCTCCGGCAAAAATGTGGCTGAAGCTGGGCGAAATAAAGCTGGCGTCCACTGCGGGCCACACGTCGACCGAGGCAAAGGCGTCGCGCTCGAGCTGTTCAAGATCGCTTGGCGCAGTCCGCGCATCGTGCCAGGCCATGTCCAGCAGTCCGAACCCAAGTTGGCGCAGCGTCGCCAAACCCTCTAAAAACGTTTGGCTTTGAGCCAGACGCGCGACCAAGTCGGCCGGCATGGCTTCGCCGGTGGTGTAGTGGCGGGCCCACTGGGCGAGCTCGGCGGGCTCGTAGCACCAGTTTTCCATGATCTGCGACGGAAGCTCCACGAAGTCCCAGCGCACGGAGGTTCCGGTGAGGCTGGCGTACGCGCCGCGCCCCAGCATGCCGTGCAGGCCGTGTCCGAACTCGTGAAACAGCGTCAGTACCTCATTGAACGTCAGCAGGGCCGGAGCCTCAGCCGTCGGCTTGCTAA
>JAURGG010000102.1 GCA_030833905.1 Schleiferiaceae bacterium | reverse complement strand
GGTTTGGGTCTCTTAAATGCACAAGCCCCGAGCGCGAGCTCCGGGCTTTTTATGGGTCACGGGATTTTTCTGGGGAGTAGCGGTCTAGGTGCAAAATCCGCCCAAACTGTACCATCGATTCCGCGCGTAACTGTACCACTTAGACTTGAGTTCACTTCGCACGAGATTGACAGCTAGGTAACCATTAACGACGTTGGCATCAACTTCTGATAGGTTACAGGTATTCCAACCATTACTACTGCTAAAGGCCCCATGCAGCCACATTATAGAAACTACCCAGGGTCGGAGGAGGTAGAGATCGGTAAAATTCGTATTTTTGACGAACTAAAAAACGACCAATGAACAAGAATTTATTTTATTTAGGAATTTTTCCACTTCTTTCTATGGCACTTTCTAGTTGCGGTTCGGCAACGGCCTTGAAAAAAGCCGAGGAAAAAGCTGCATTCGATCGTCAGTTGGATTCAATGAGCACATCATTGTCTAAAAGCATTTTAGATCAAGCTAAAAGTCAGTTGCTTACAGCAAGCACTTTGCTGGAGGTTGCTAAAAACAGCGAGGCCATTCGAGCTGCAATTCGTGAAGAGCTGAACTCTACGAATAGCGATCAGGAAAGGAAATTAAATGGGGCTTTAATGGCCTCGTCTAATATGGCTGTCTTTTTCGCTCTTTCATCAACAGAGTTATCTGTTGACGCTCGTCAGGAATTGTATATATGGTGGTTGAATGTGAGTTCAAAAGCTGGAAAAAATGCTAATTTGAAAGTATCCTTGACCGGTTTTACAGATCCACGCTATACTTCTGATTTTAATACGAAGCTCGCTAAGGGACGTGCAGAGTCTGTGAAAAAATGGCTTTTGGATTTTACCACCCTAACTATTGATCAAATCAAAATTGAAGAAGTAAGCCCTGAATACTCAAAAGACTTTATGATTGATCGTCGTGTAGAAGTACACGTAGCATGGTAAAGGGATAATGATAAAATTTAAATTGCTTTTCGAAGCGATAACTATCAGGGTTAATTAAAAGAACCTCGGGCACAACCCGAGGTTCTTCTTTTATGCAAAGGCCTACCAAGAAGCAGGCAGACTCGCGTACTTCTGCGTAAAAGGCTGCCAGACCTCGGCGTGCCATGCGGCCAGCGCCTTGAGCTCGGCCTCGGTGGCTGATTTGGCGCCCTTCCAGGCGTTTAGGACGTTGGCGGACGGTGCGCCGCGCAACCCCCAGTAGTGGCTTGAGAACTGGCCGTACTTCCACTCCCAGGTTTCGGGCTGTTCGAAGTAGCCTTTGACGTCTTCTTTGCCAAATAGGGCCATTCGGTGTTCTTCGATGGACTTGAGTTGGGCCTTTAGGTCGGTGCGCAACTCTTTGGTTTTGGCGGTATCGTCGTTCGCAGCCATAAACTTTTCGATCAGTTGCAGGTGCTTTTTGGCATCGCGCAGTAGGGTTACGGCACTGTCCAGTTGGGCCATGTGACCGTTTACTTCTGCGCTGAAGCCGTGCTGTGCAGCCCAATCGGCATCGGTGCGGACCGCGCGCGGATCGTCGTGCACCGTTACATACGCCGTGTCGCTGTGCGAGCCAAGCGTATACACCAGTGTGTAGCGACCAGGCGCAACGTCGGGTCCGTATCCAGGTTCGTTGGCGTTCTCGCGCTTGCTGCGGCTCATGCTGGGGCGCTCGGTGCCGGCGCTTCGCAGGTTCCAGTTCCATCGCTGCAGCCCGTTTTCGGTCGGAACCTTGGTTTCTATGCGGCGGATTCGGGTTCCACTCGGATCGTAAATGTCAACGCGAAGCCACTTCACCTTTTTGAGCTCCTTGTCGGCGGAATCGCGCTGCAGCATGTAGCTCATGCGGGCTCCGCCGCTGCGGTTTTCGCCCTGAAACATCGCGTGGCCCTGAAAGCGAATGCCGTCGGACTCGGCGTAGATCCAGTGGTAGGCGTCGGGCGCATCAAAGGCGGTCAGGACGCGGCCCTTAGCTGAGGCGGCCTCGCGGAGCGGACGCAAATCGTCCAGGATCCACGCCGCGCGGCCAAAGGTTCCGAGCACCAGATCGCCTTCGCGCTCTTGGAT
>JAURGG010000101.1 GCA_030833905.1 Schleiferiaceae bacterium | reverse complement strand
TGTGAAAACCTATTTTGGGACCGACGTCGCGGACCCCTACGGGTGGTTGGAAGACGACCGAAGTGAGGAAACGGGCGCATGGGTCAAAGCCCAAAATGAGGTGACGCAGGGCTACTTGGAGCGGATCCCGTACCGCAAGGCGTTGCGCGATCGGTTGACCGCCCTGTGGAACTACGAGAAGCGCGGGGCTCCGTTCGTCGAGGGCGAATATCAGTACTTCTACCGCAACGACGGGCTGCAGAGCCAGTCGGTGCTGTACCGCCAACTCATCGTGGAAGGGGTCGCGCAGGGAGAGCTCGAGGTATTTTTGGATCCAAATACGTTCAGCGATGACGGCACATCGTCGCTGGGCGGTTTGTCGTTCAGCCCCGACGGGTCGCGCGCGGCCTATCAAATTTCTGAGGGCGGAAGCGACTGGCGCAGTGTCGTGGTGATTGACGCGGCGACCAAGCAAGTCATCGAGGATACGCTTGTGGACGTCAAGTTCAGTGGTCTGGCCTGGCGCGGTAACGAGGGTTTTTACTACAGCAGCTATGAGAAGCCCAAGGCGGGTTCCGCGTTGTCGGGGATGACCGACCAGCACAAGTTGTTTTTTCACAAGCTCGGTACTGAGCAGTCTGCCGATGAGTTGGTGTTTGGCGGAGCGGCGACTCCGCGCCGCTACATTGGTGCTTCGGTGACCGAGGACGGCCAGTTTTTGGTGGTGACTGCGGCGGTTTCGACGACGGGCAACGAGCTGCACATCCAAGACTTAAAGAACAAAGGCAAGCTAGTTCGCGTGGTGGACGGCTTTAGCCAAGAGTTCAACGTGGTGGACGCCGTAGACGGCGCCGTGTACGTGCTGACTAATTACGAGGCACCGAACTACCGCTTGATGCGTTTAAACGGGGCGCAGGTGGGCCCAGACGCGTGGACGGAGGTGATTCCCGAGGGCGAGTTCCCCATGTCGGTGTCGTCGGGCGCCGGATTCCTTTGGGTCGAGCGCATGGAGCACGCGCTGAGTTCGGTGGCGCAGTACCGCCACGACGGGACGAAGGTTCGTGATGTGAAGCTTCCCGGGGTCGGAACCGCGAGCGGTTTTGGCGGACGCCGCGGGGATGAGAAGCTGTACTTCAGCTTTACCAATGCGATTACGCCGTCGAGCATTTATACGTTGGATCCAGCGAGCGGAGCGAGCGTGGTGTTTTTTGCTCCGAAGATTGACTTTGACCCCGCGCAGTACGTTTCGGAGCAAGTGTTTTACACGTCCAAGGACGGCACGAAGGTTCCGATGACAGTTAGCTACAAGAAGGGGTTGAAGCGCAACGGTGCCAACCCGACCATTTTGTACGGCTACGGCGGATTTAACATTAGCCTGACTCCGAGCTTCAGTACGAGCTACGTGGTGTGGATGGAGCAGGGCGGAATCCTGGCCATTCCGAACATCCGCGGCGGAGGTGAATACGGCGAGAAGTGGCACGTGGCGGGCACCCAGATGCAGAAGCAGAATGTGTTTGACGATTTTATCGCGGCTGCTGAGTACCTGTTTGCCGAAAAGTATACGTCGTCGGACTACCTCGCATTGAGCGGCGGGTCGAACGGCGGACTTTTGGTGGGTGCGGTGATGACGCAGCGTCCAGAATTGGCCAAAGTGGCCTTCCCTGCGGTGGGCGTGCTGGACATGCTCCGCTACCACACGTTTACCGCGGGTGCGGGTTGGGCCTACGACTACGGAACTTCTGAGGAGAGCGAAGAAATGTTCCGCTACTTGCTGGGATACAGTCCCGTGCACAACGTGAAAAAGGGTGTGTGCTACCCCGCGACGATGGTGACGACTGCGGACCACGACGACCGTGTGGTTCCGGCCCACTCATTTAAGTTTGCGGCTGAGCTGCAGGCCAAGCAGGGATGTAGCAACCCCACACTGATTCGCATTGAAACCAATGCGGGCCACGGAGCGGGCAAGCCGACGGCGATGGTCATTGAAGAAGCCATCGACAAGTTTGGCTTCGCGTTGTGGAATATGGGCTTCACCAAGCTTCCGAATTAAGCGCTTAAGCGAATGAAACGTTTTGAAAACTACGTGCTCGGCCAGTGGACGCCGGGCGCAGACGCCGAATACGTCGCCCGGCATGCGGTGACGGGAGCGGAGCTGGGTTCAGTTTCGAGTCTTGGCTTGGACTACGCCGAGGTGCTGGACTACGGACGCCGCGTTGGCGGTTCCGCGCTGAGGGCCATGACGTTTCCGCAGCGCGGACTCATGCTCAAGGCACTCGCCATGCACTTGCAGGCGCGCAAGGAGGACTACTACGCCGTGAGCTACGCGACCGGAGCC
>JAURGG010000100.1 GCA_030833905.1 Schleiferiaceae bacterium | reverse complement strand
AGCGCCGCACCCGAACTTCGTTAAAGTAGGGTTCGAGCAGGTGCACCAAGTTGTAGGTGAACGAATCGCGGTTGTCGAGAACACCGAGCAGCATGGATTCAAAGGTAGTCCGCCCGCGGAACCTAACTTTAGCCCATGCTCAAACACGTAACTACGCCGAACGCCCCGGCACCCATTGGCCCCTACAGCCAGGCGGTGTGGGCAGGTCCCAACTTGTTCATTTCAGGCATGATCGCGCTCACGCCCGAGGGAGAATTTCGCAACGAAAGCCTCGAAAGCGAGGTTCGAATGGCCCTCACCAACCTTGTGGCGGTGCTCGAAAGCCAGGGAATGGGCACGCAGCACCTCGCGAAGTGCAGTCTTTTTTTGCGCGACATGGCGGATTTTGCCGCGGTGAACGCCATTTACACGGAATTTATGGGCGACGCCAAGCCGGCGCGCGAAACGGTGGCAGTTTTGGGACTGCCGAAGGACGCTCGGTTCGAGATTTCGGCGGTAGCCTACCTACCTTTGTAGCTATGGAATACGACGTACTTGTATTGGGCTCCGGCCCCGGCGGTTATGTAGCCGCGATCCGCGCAAGCCAATTGGGTTTGAAAACCGCGGTTGTTGAAAAAGAAAGCCTAGGCGGAGTTTGCCTCAACTGGGGCTGCATTCCGACCAAGGCGCTAATCAAGAGCGCCCAGGTGTTTGAGTACATCCAGCACGCTGAGGAGTACGGAATCACCGTGAAGGATGCCAAGCACGACTTCGGAAAGGTGGTTGGCCGCAGCCGCGACGTCGCGAACGGAATGTCCAAGGGCATTCAGTTCCTGATGAAAAAGAATAAGATTGACGTGCACATGGGCTACGGAACCTTGATGCCCGGCCGCAAGGTCGAGGTCAAGGGCGATTCCGGCACCCAAGTGATCAACGCCAAGCACATTATTATCGCGACGGGCGGACGCAGCCGCGTGCTTCCCAACCTGCCCCAAGACGGCAAAAAAATCATTGGGTACCGCGAGGCCATGGTGCTCCCCGAGCAGCCTAAGAGCATGGTGATTGTTGGTTCAGGCGCAATTGGCGTTGAGTTCGCCTACGTATACCACGCTATGGGTACCAAGGTGACGGTTGTCGAGTACCTGCCGCGCATTGTTCCGAACGAAGACGAAGAGGTCAGCAAGGCGCTCGAGCAAACGTTTAAAAAGAAGGGCATCGAGATCCTCACCGGAACCGAAGTCAAGTCTGTCGACACCAAGGGCAAGGGCTGCAAAGTGACCTACGCCGATGCCAAGGGCGAGCACACGATGGAGTGCGACGTGGTCCTGAGCGCCGTGGGTGTGATGCCAAACCTCGAGAATATTGGTCTAGAGAGCGTCGGAATCGCCGTCGACAAAGGCCGCGTGGTGGTCGACGACTTCTACCGCACCAACATTCCGGGCTACTACGCCATCGGAGACATCGTCAAGGGCCAAGCCCTGGCGCACGTAGCTTCAGCCGAAGGCATTATTTGTGTGGAGGCGATTGCCGGCCACCATCCACAGCCGATGGACTACAACAACATCCCGGGCTGTACCTACTGTTCGCCCGAGATTGCGAGTGTGGGATACACCGAAAAAGCGGCGAAAGAGGCCGGTTTTGAGGTGAAGGTGGGTAAGTTTCCGTTCAGCGCTTCGGGCAAGGCTTCGGCCGCCGGCGCGAAAGACGGTTTTGTCAAGATGATCTACGACGCCAAGTACGGCGAGCTCCTCGGAGCCCACATGATCGGCGCCAACGTCACCGAGATGATTGCCGAAATCGTGGTTGCGCGCAAGCTTGAGACCACCGGAATGGAACTGCTCAAGGCCGTTCACCCGCACCCGACCATGTCTGAAGCCGTGATGGAGGCCACTGCGGCCGCCTACGGTGAGGTAATTCACCTCTAGCCGTGGCAAACCCCTACGCGCTCCGTGCCGACGGCCTCAGCCTGGCACGGGGCGCTTTTTTATTGTCGGTTCCTCAGTGGTCGGTGGCGGCCGGAGAGGTGGTGGCACTCTACGGCCCTTCGGGCTCAGGCAAGTCCACACTGCTCTCCCTGCTCGCAGGCCAAGTCTTTGCCGACTCGGGCGATGTTTGGGTAGGGCGGAACCCGCATTCGCGGGATCGCCTGATCGCCGGGCATCCCGGGGTGGTGTGGGTCAAGCAGGATTTCGGCTTGTCTCCCTACCGCAGCGTGCGCGACAACTTGCTCGATCTGGTGCTGGGCAAACTCGACGACGAAGAAGACCGGTTGGTGCGCCGCATGATGCGCACTTTGGGTCTCGGAATGGATCCGTCCCGTCCCGCACACAGCCTTTCGGGCGGAGAGCAGCAGCGCCTGTCCATTGGTCGGGCCCTATTGGGCCGTCCCAGGGTACTACTGCTCGACGAGCCGTTTAGCCACGTGGACGGATTCCACAAGGAGCGCCTGCTGCAGCTTTTGACCGCGTGGCAGCGCAAGACCCGCTGTACCGTGGTGCTGGTCGCCCACGACGTGCGCGATGCCGCCCGCTGGGCTCACCGCATTGACGTGCTCCAAGACGGGTGCATCGTCGCATCAGGCTCGGGTGCCCTGCTCTTCGCTGCGCCCCGCACCAAACCCA